>NZ_JAHQVH010000002.1:0-288579 GCF_019052435.1 Bacteroides sp. MSK.20.12
TCCTCTTTAGACTGGCTAAGATTTATGCATACCCCCAATGATTATCGGGTGAGCCCCGAATTGTTGTTAGCATTTTTCGGATGACCAGCGAAGAGGACACAAAAAAGCCCCTAAAATGTCCGTTTTAGGGGCTTTTTAACTGTAAATACAGTGTAGTTTGTGCGGATGATAGGACTCGAACCTACACGCCTCACGGCACCAGATCCTAAGTCTGGCGCGGCTACCAATTACGCCACATCCGCATGTGTAGCTTTTTTTGTTTAGCGGTGCAAAGATAGGAAGATTTTCTGATCTGGCAAATAATTCGGCAATAAAGTTATTCACTTAAGATTTCGAATGCTTTTTCAATCAGTGGATCTTTCTTTTGTGATTCTATGTCACCCTGCTCTATCCCTTCTTCCAGAATCTTATCCATGTTTACGTATACATCAGGTTTTATTCCATCCTCCAATGACTTTCCATACTTATCAAAGTGGGGGCTGGCAGAGAAGCGGACACTCCAACCATTGGGTAATTCTGATGAAAATGGTAGTCCTGATCCACCACCAGTCTGGTCACCCAGCTGGATGATTCTTTTATCTTCGTTATCATTGTTTAAGCTGCGCATTATGTTAACAAAATCATTTGTGGCACTATAACATCGACGATTGGTTAGTATCACGACCTTTTTTTGCCAACGAATACTGTTGGAGGGTTCTAAATAAATGGGTTCCATCTCTGAGAAATCATTGTGTCCCGGACCTGTCTTATGTTGGATATATCCTGTTAGTGCCAGTTTATCAGTGAACCGGGCAGCTATGCGTGAAGAATTGGTTAGATTACCTCCTCCGTTATCACGGACATCGATAATTAATCCATTGCAGATTTGTAAATAGTAAAGGACCTCATCCAAATTGCCATCTCCAACTCCGGCACTGAAACTTTCATAACGTATGTATCCTATGTTATTGTCGAATATTTTATATTTAAGACCAGCGGATGTGCGATAGCCTGAATTGGCACTACCCAGATAATAATTATAAAGAATATCTTCTCTATAATTCCAAGGGTAGCCCTGATACCATGCATCGTAATAAGAAATACGACTGGCAGAAGATAGATTGACATGCCCGTCTTTCAAGATATAAAGCATTTGGCTTAGGATGTCGAACAGGTCATCATTGGACATCGACGGAATAATCAGTTTGCTGTATTCGTCATGAACAGCATCCCAGTCAATACCTTTCGTATCCAGGAAACAATACTGTTCGTCAATGATCTTCCATAGTTGTTCGAAATTACCTCTGGGATCATTGGCGTAGTCATCTTCCCCAATGCAACCAGTCAGCACCGGAAGGCAGCAGAGCAGCCAAAGTATTTGTCTAATCTTATTTCTCATCATTAATTGATCTCTCACTTGAAGTTTCAACATTAAATTTTGTTCTCTTAGTAAGCTCTAACCGATGAAGGAAGAGCGGTTCCTTTCTTATTTCGGATACGGTATAGGTCTTTCACAAATCCTACCATGAATACGTGTGAGTAGGTATGTGTCTTGATATTGTTAACGTTGGATTGCTGCAAATCAGCCAGGTAGCTGAAGCGCATTTTGGTATATCCTATCGGCAGGTCGACGGAGAGCATCTGTCGCAACGAAGGTTGATTGTGCAGGGAGGTAAATTTTATTACTCCACTCGAATTTCCCAAAGAGAATATTTCGTAATAAGATTGTCCGTAGTGGGGAGAGAACATCACTCCCATAACCGGCAGATTGACCTGATAACGAAGCACCATCGGATACCGTTTGATTTTCAGGTGCCAAATAGCCATTCCGGAGGCATCCAGATTGACGTATGCCCGTGCGGATGCCGGATTGTTGGTGTTCCGGAGATTATAGACAAAGCCTCCGTTGACATCTATCAATCCTCCAGCTAATAATTTGAAATTATCTGTCAGGCGGAATTGGTAATGTAATCCATAGTTCCAGTTGACTAATCCGGAGAAAGTGTTATTGTTATCGGCCCGGTTGTGCGTATAGCTGATGTTTGCCTGAAAGAAGTTCTGCACAGATACATTTCCATCAAACAACTTGGTCATCCGAATCAACTCACGGGAAACACGGAAGTCGATTCCTTTGTATTCCTGTGGTGAAAGATAGGTGTCGAAAACGTTAGTAAATCCGATACCATACATGGTGGCACGTGTTACATACCGATGGGCTTGCAGACTGTCGATCTGCGCTTGTAATCTTGTGCAAAGGGCGAACAGGATGCAACCTGTCAGCCCCAGGTATATTAGTTTTTTCTTCATCAGAATAATTTCATCTGCCCGGTGATTTCATCAATAATGTCGCCTTCGCTCTTGCCGCTGTCCGGGTCCAGATTTTCCGGCTCCTCTTCAGGAACTTCCTGTTGTTCTTGTGAGGGTTCGGGGAAGCGAGTTGGTTCAAGCTCATTGATCGTCTCCACTGCATAGGTAGTGATACGTTTTCCCTTGGCTTTGAAACCTTTGACAGCAATGAATTCATCCGCATCGATATTCAACGGATCACGGAAATTGTCGTGTCCGCCAAATATAACTTCCAGGCGAGGATAGTACTCGTCGGTCAGCAGGATCAGACGGTTGTTCTTATTTTCTCCCAAGTAGTTTTGTTTACGGTTG
The DNA here is from genome assembly GCF_019052435.1 of Bacteroides sp. MSK.20.12. NCBI lineage: Bacteria > Pseudomonadati > Bacteroidota > Bacteroidia > Bacteroidales > Bacteroidaceae > Bacteroides > Bacteroides sp. MSK.20.12. The sequence goes on from NZ_JAHQVH010000002.1 coordinate 2,638, forward strand.
GAGGCCTCAAAACAGAAACGTTTCAGATACGGATAATTCTGTTGGTCGGCATCGTAAAGCGCGGCAGTCCATATCTTGTTAGGATCAAATTTCTCCACGATGCTTACATTATCTTCATAGTGGTTGCTCAAGTCGAAGTTGGTAGTATAGAAATCACCGTTGTTCAGAACAATCAATATGCTGTCGTCGCTTTGGAATTCACCCAGATATTCACCTCGTCCGTCATAGTTGAGGCGGAGTATGTCACGGTCAAACCATACTTTACGTCCACCGAGCGTGGAACCTCCTTTTTGTTTCAGGGATATCTTATGTACCGGCAAGCGGGTGAGAATCACACCTCGTGCCTGACGTCCCTTGATGCTGACCTCGCTGAAATCATGCTCGAAAATGATACGGCGTACACGCGGATTCGGTTTCAGTGTCACCTTGATGATTTCGGCTTCTCCATTCGGGTTGGCGCTGAAATAGGTAATCCGTGATTCGGGAGTTCCCTGTGTGACATCATATTCGCGGTCGCGAACTACAGAGGTCACGGCGAAACGTTTTACGTATGTCGTTCCTTCTTTTCCGTCGCGGTAGGCTACATTGTAGATCGTACGTTTATCGTTCTTCTTGAATACATTGACATAGAGAACGTTTTTGCCGACGAATTTCTTGTCGGCAACAGGAGTAACGATATACTTACCGTCGCGGAAGAAGATAATGACATCATCGATATCCGAACAACATGCCACGAACTCGTCTTTTTTCAAGGCTGTTCCGATAAATCCTTCTTCGCGGTTGATATAAAGTTTCTCGTTTGCTTCTACTACTTTGGCAGCTTCGATGGTGTCGAAGTTACGCAGTTCCGTACGGCGCGGGAAGTTCTTACCGTATTTGTTTTTTAACATCTGATACCAGTTGACGGTATAATCTACGATGTGAGCCAGATGATTATCAATCTCGGCCACTTCTTCTTTCATCCTGGCAATCAGTTCATCCGCTTTGTCCGAATTGAATTTCAGAATACGTCCCATTTTGATTTCCATCAGTTTGAGAATATCCTCTTTGGTGACTTCGCGGATAAATTTTGGATAATAAGGCGTCAGGCGTTCGTCAATATGAGCACAAGCAGCGTCCATATCTTTGGATTGTTCGAACTCTTTGTCCTTATAGATGCGTTCTTCGATAAATATCTTTTCGAGCGAAGCAAAGTGCAACGCTTCCAGTATTTCGTTTTTCTTGATTTCCAGCTCCTGCTTTAGCAAATCCAGCGTGTTGTCTGCCGACTTTCTCAAGACTTTGCTGACAGTGAGGAAATGAGGTTTGCTGTCATCAATCACGCAGCAGTTGGGTGAGATACTTACTTCGCAATCGGTGAATGCGTACAATGCATCGATTGTTTTGTCCGATGATGTACCTGGTGCCAGATGCACTAATATTTCTACGTTGGCAGCTGTGTTGTCATCTACCTTGCGAATTTTGATTTTTCCTTTATCAACTGCTTTCAGGATAGAGTCGATCACTGTTGAAGTGGTTTTCCCATAAGGGATCTCTGTAATTGCAAGCGTTTTGTTATCAATCTTGTTGATCTTGGCACGTACTTTCACTGCTCCGCCACGTTCTCCGTCGTTGTATTTGGCTACATCGATCGATCCGCCTGTCTGGAAATCGGGATACAGTTGGAATTCTTCCCCATGCAGATAGCTGATGGAAGCATCGCAAAGTTCGTTGAAGTTATGCGGCAATATCTTGGAAGAAAGTCCAACGGCGATACCTTCCACTCCCTGCGCCAGTAATAACGGGAATTTCACAGGAAGAGTGACTGGTTCCTTATTTCGTCCGTCGTATGACAATTTCCATTCGGTAGTTTTGGGATTGAAGACAACATCCAGCGCAAACTTGGATAAACGCGCCTCGATATAACGGGGAGCAGCCGCACCGTCTCCGGTGAGAATATTACCCCAGTTACCCTGACAGTCAATCAACAGGTCTTTCTGTCCCAACTGTACCAGGGCATCCCCGATAGAAGCATCCCCATGCGGGTGGAACTGCATGGTGTGTCCCACAATATTTGCCACTTTGTTATACCGCCCGTCATCCAGACGTTTCATAGAATGCAGGATACGACGTTGCACAGGCTTTAAACCGTCATTGATGTGAGGTACGGCACGTTCCAGAATAACGTATGAAGCATAGTCCAGAAACCAATTCTGGTACATGCCTGTTAACTGATGTTTTACGCTTTCGTCCCGCGCGTCCGCTGGTTTGTAGTCTGAATGTTCTTCCGTTATCTCGTTGATTTCGTCACTCATATATCAATCTTCGCTTTGCTTTAACAACAAATTATCTTCCTGAACATCAAAAAAGGGGATGTCCACGCAAAAATACGAAATAAATTCATATGAGGACGAAAAGAACTCACGTTTTTTATGATACTGACAGTTCTGTTAATCCTTTGATCTCACATTCCACACCAATAAAGCAAAAAAAACGGAAAGTAATGCTGCTCCGATCCAAAAAATATTGATGTAAGAAAAATCATAGATTTCTTTACCATCAACGATGCTTTTGTGCCCTTCAATGAGAACTCCGCTCATTATATCTTGTATACCTGCTCCGATGTAACTGGCAATGCCTACAATACCTAACGCTGCACCAGAAGCGTTCCGGGGAGCAATGTCGACAGCCATTAATCCACCCAAAAAACAGAGAAGTACTCCGATAGCGGTTCCGAATAGTACCATGGATAATGCGTCTATCCAGAAGTGGACGCCCGGGACTAGTAGAAACAGGCATAGTGCTGCTACATTCATCAAACCGAAGATAAGCGCAGGAGCATTTCTACGTCCATTGAAAAACTTGTCGGAGATTACCCCGGAAAACATCGTACCAATAATTCCACAAACCGCACTGATGGAGATGATAAAACTGGCATCTAACGTAGAATACCCTTTCTGGGCTTCCAGATAAAAGACTCCCCAACTGTTCACTGCATATCGGCTGACATACATCAACGCACTTGCGATGGCAAGTATCCAAATTGCCGGCATCATTAACGCCTGTTTTTGTGCCTTGTTGAAGTCAGCTTTATCATCGGTTTCATCTTTTATTTGTGGATGATTAACTGCTGACAGTCCTTCACTTTCGGGAGAGTCGTGGAAAAAGTTCCAGACAATTAAAACTCCGATTATTCCAATACTACCGGCTCCTATGAAACCATATCTCCACCCTAAAACACTCACAATGGAAGCGACAATGATGAAAGTCATAGCCTCTCCGATATTGTGACTTGCCGACCAAAAACCGTAGAACGACCCTCGTTTCTTGTCCTCAAACCAACGGGATAGTCCGACTACACAGGAAGCTGCTCCCATTGACTGAAACCAGCCGCTGATTCCCCATAGTACGGCAAATAGAATAAAAGAATGAGTGAACCCTAAACATAAGTTAGCCAAAGCGGTAATCAGTAATCCGGTGGACATGAAGCGTCTGATATTACTGCGGTCTGCTAGAAATCCATTGGTGAATTTTCCGATGGCGTATGTGAAAAACAGCACAGCACCAATGATACCGAGTTCGGTTTCTGAAAATATACCTTCTTCGACAATCGGCTTTTTTACTACATTCAGACTAAGTCGGCAAACGTAATAAATACCGTATCCGGCAGTTGCGGAAAAAAAGGTTGCCCATTGTAGCTTTTTGAGCTTCTTCTTGTTCTCTTTAAGAACTGGTGCAGGAGTACTGATTTGATAGAATTTGATAAGTTGTTTTAACATGGTAATTAGTGTTTGTTGCTTTAAAAAAAGCAATAGTGATAGTAAGGTGTATCGGGGATTACCGATACACCTTACTGATAAAAATATAAATTGTGGATTAATTAGTAACTTAAGCCGTCTTCCCAACCCGGATTTTGGGTCAGAATGCCTTGTGTCAATACGCGCTGATCGGCAGGAATTGGCCATAAATAGTCTCTTTCCTCTTTCCAGTCATTGCCATAAGTAACTTTAGGAAATCCGATAATATAGCCGGATGTACCATTGGAGAGGTAAATATCCTTATCCAGTTTCTTTTTATTATCACATTGCGAAGTTGCTGTGGTTTCGTAGATTTCCAAATCAGGTTTTCCGTCTCCATCCATGTCATACGTTCCTACTCCAGGAATATAGATGCCGTAGTAAGGAATGTACTGATTGAACATTTGTTTTCCTTCTTTCCACCGGAACAAATCCCATTGTCTCAAGCCTTCCATAACTAATTCAATGGTACGTTCGCGACGTATTTCGAGAATGACTCCTTTGTTCGCTCCCTGCTCAACGTTCGGATAGCAGGTACCCAAATACGGATCGGGATTGTTGTTGGCGTCTGTAAGAATCAAATCCGGCATTTTTGCCCGTTCACGAATTTTATTGATAGAGATATCCAGATCTTCTTGTTTAAGAGTTCCTAATTCTGCTTTAGCCTCGGCATAATTCAGGTACACTTCTGCGGCTCGCATCAGCGGCCAGTCGGAGGTACTTTTGGCGGCTCCGTCATGGTCTTTCGTTCCTACGAATTTGATAGGTCTGTATCCGCAGTAGGCAGTTAAATCATTAGCAGTAACGGTCGTTTCTCCTTTCTGGATATAGTTCGGGCAAAGTACAGTTTGTTGTAAGCGTGGATCACGGTCTTTTACCTCTTCTGTATAGAACATAGTTTCATATCCTTGTTTATCTGTGAAACGCGTTCCGTCAGTCATCAGGTAGTGATTCATAAACCGGCGGGTGAAGCCCATCTGCAGATTGGCGATGCTGAATTGTACGGAATGTGATAATTGTAGACCTTCGAAGTTATAAGCTCTTGCCAGTACAACTTCTGTTGTTTTGGCATTGTCCGCACAGAACATATCTCTGTAAGGTTCTGTTCCTTCTTTATACAGACTGAAGCCGCTTTCATCAATAAACTGCTTGGCAGTGCTTGCTGCAATTTCCAGATATTTCTCATAATTGTCCAGTCCGTGGTATTTCCGATAAGTTCCTTCATAGAGTGCAGCTTGACTGGCAAATGCCAGTGCTGCCCATTTAGTGACTCTTGTATTCCGAGTGTCTGTGCTTTTAGTTGGTAAGCTGGTGGCGGCATCTTCGAAATCTTTGAGGACCCGATCCATCACAAATTCGCGTGAATCTCTGGCTTTAGCCAGTAATTCCTGATCTTCCGAACCTAATACCTGATCATACCAGGGCACGTCTCCATAACGACGTACCTTTACGAAATAGAAATAAGCTCTGAAGAACTGTGCCACACCGTTATATTGGCTGCGGGCGGTTTCATCATCACAATTGGAGGAATGTTGCAGAAAATAATTGATGTGACGGAGTTTGCTCCATGACCATCCGGTTTCGCTAGCAGCCGAACGGGTACCTTCAATCACCTGTCCCATGCCTTTGTCAATCATATCGTCTGCATTTGTACCGGCTGAAGCGTCCGGTTCATCCAGCAAAGTATAAAATTGATTGGTCCATAACTCCAGGTCGGATTTATTTTGAAAGTAATTCTCCGGTGTCACTGCATTTTCCGGTAGGAGTGTCAGGTCGCAACTACTGAACAGGGTTGTCACCATTCCCAGGATAATTATTTTGTTGATAGCTTTCATACTATATCTGATTAATCATTAATTAAAAAGTAATATCTACTCCAACAGTATAAACACGTGGATAAGCATATCCCGAACCTGTGTTGGATGAGTAAGTGCTACTAGAGATAGCCAATTCTGGATCAATGGTTTTATTATGCTTCTTCAGAGGCGACCAATAATATAGATTCTCTCCTGAAACATAAACACGGACTTTTTCGAAAAAACGCTTGTTGATGGGCAGGGTATATCCGATAGAGAGGTTCTTGAAACGCAGATAAGCAATGTTCTGTATATATCGGTCATTGACTGTTCCGAGTGAACCTCCGGAGTAGGATTGATAACCTCTGATGCGTGGGAAGAAGGCATTTCTGTTATCTTCTGTCCAACAGTCTTCCGGAAATGACTTTTCTATAAATGAGGTAGAAGGGAAAGAATAGGGGCCCCAGAAAGAATTCGCTCCTTGTGAACTGGAACTGGAGGACGGATACCAGTCTCTTTTACCGATCCCTTGAAAGAAAGCAGATACGTCAAAACCATTCCAGCTTGCATCCAGGCGGAAAGAATAGTTGTATCTTGGAGTCGTATTTCCGATGATCCGTTTGTCGCCCGGGTCATCTACGGTTCCTGCTCCTGCTCCGATCACGTTGTCTCCATTCAAGTCGGCAAAGCGTACATCACCGGCACGTAGATAACCGTCTACTTTACTGCTGTAAACACGTCCGTTCACGGCTTTGTCATTAATCTTTGCCTGATATTCCGCAGCTTCTTTGTCTGTTTTAAACAATCCGTCTACATGGTATCCCCAGATTTCTCCCATTTTCTTTCCTACATAGTGGTCGGAAATCAGTTTGTCCGGGTTGTTGTATTTGGTGATTGTGCGCTGGTAATCTCCCAAGGTAGCTTGTATCCCATATCGGAAAGGCTTGTTGGCTACTTTGAACGAATCGTTCCATGAAACAGATAATTCCCATCCGTTTGTCCGTAAGTCAGCGCAATTGGCTTTTGGGGTAGAAGCACCGTATACATCCGGTAAAGTCAATGAGGTGGTCAGCATATCCGTTGTTTTACGGACGTAATAGTCGGCACTCATACTTAGACGGTTTCTAAGGAATGACATATCCAATCCGACATTGTATGTTGTAACAGTTTCCCAGGTCAGCCCGGAAGAGATTGGATTGGAAATTTTCGCATAGTATGCTTTTCCTTCTCCATCGAAGGTATAACTGAATTGGTTATCGGAAGTGATTGTTTGCAGATAAGCGTAATAATCTACTTGTTGGTTACCCAGACTGCCGACAGAAGCACGTAATTTTAAACTGCTCCACCAGTCACTTACAGGTTTGAAGAAGTTTTCTTCAGAAATTCTCCACCCTGCTGATACCGAGGGGAATACTCCCCATCTGTCTCCTTCTGCAAATCGGGAAGAACCATCAGCACGGCAGGATACCTCAAGCAAGTATTTGCCCATGTAGTCATAGTTGATACGCCCAAAGAAACCAAGAGTCTTATAGGCACTGATATCTTGTGATACGGTAAGCACACTTTCGGGTGTTACTGCCGAAAAGGAGTCGAGGTTATCATTGGACAAGTTGGTCATGGAAGTATCTTTGTTGACATTACGGTAAGTCTCATACTGACTACCTGCCACCACTTTAAGATTATGTTTCTTTGCCCATGAATGTTCAAAAGTAGCATAGTAATTCAGCATATGAGTGACGGGGAAAGATTCGTCTTCTTCATAGTTGTTAAAGATACTTCCGGAAGTGAATGTCTGTGTCACTCCCTGACTACGTGAATATTCAAATGAGTTGTTGCGATAGCGATACAGCTGTTTTCTTTGCTGATAACTGTAATTGGCAGTCAAAGTCAATCCTTCCAGTAAAGTAATATCAATCTGGTTGACTACAGACAAGAGTGTTCTGGATTTGGTGTTATGCCCTCTTTGAGATGTCAGATAGCCACCGTCGCCGGCTCCGAGAGGGGAGTTGGCATAAAGTTGGTTTGTATATTGCACAATTGTTCCGTCAGGATTGAAAGGCACGAATGACGGACTGATATTCGATTCCAGACGAGCAATGGTCATTGCATAATTGGAAGTTCCGTTATATCTGTAATTGTTGTTGTCCAATCCGATATTTGTCGACCATTTTATCCATTTATTCAGTTGGGCATCCATCTTGGCACGGAATGAGTAATCTTTATAGAGGTCTTTATCAATGTTGAACATACCATACTGCTGATAGTAGCGTCCACTGATATAATAATTCACCTTCTCGCCACCTCCGGTGATGGAAACGTTATGTTCCATCTGTGGGCGGGTGCGATTGTAGAAGTGTCCATACCAATCTGTATTTCCATAATAATAGTACTTCCCGTCTTCTCCGATTTCTACCCAGGGGCGTTCAGGATTCTCAGTCATATCATTCCTGCGGTCGTAGAGCTTCTGGAGTTCTTCATCTTCATACAAGTACATATTCACACCATTGTATGCATGGTAGAACTTGTTGGCGAAAGTTACATAATCATACCCGGTACGGATAAAATCAGTGGAAGTCGTATTCTGTGTCCATCCGAAACGACCGTTATAGGAAATTTTGGCTTTTCCTTTTGTTGCGGCACTTCCCGATTTAGTGGTAATAAGTACCACACCAGCCGATGCTTTTGCTCCATAAATGGCACACGAAGATGCATCTTTCAATACAGAAATCGATTCGATATCATTTGCATTGACTTGATTTAGCGGTACTTCTACGCCATCACATAATACTAACGGAGTGCCACCGTTGACAGAGATACCTCCACGAATGTTTAATGAATACCCTGACTCGGGCGAACCTGTGCCAAAAGTAAGATTTACAGATGGATCGGCTCCCTGCAATGCATTGGCGGCAGATACTACCGGGCGGTTGTTCAGGTCTTTACTAGAGATGGTGGAAACGGCACCTGTCAGGTTACTTCTGCGTTGACTACCATAACCAACTACGACTACCTCGTCAATCATCAGGCTGGAAGGAATCAGGCGGATGGTCTTGGTCTGATTGTCTTTTACATTGACTGTTGCCATTTCATAACCTACGTACGAAATTTCGATTGTTGAGGGTATGAAAGCTTCTAAAGAAAACCTTCCATCCAGATCGGTAATTGCTCCTTGTGCGGTTTCTTTGTTCATCACTGAAGCGCCTATCACAGGATTACCTTCTTCGTCATAAACAATACCGGTAATCGTCTGTTTCTTTCTTTTACTTGAATTTTGCTGACTGGTATCGGACTTTTTACTGATAATGATGCTATACCCGTTGATGGCGTAGCTAACATTCTGTCCCACAAATATCTGATCCAAAACGGCCTTAATAGGCGCATTAGTGGCATTGACTGACACTTTTTTACTCATGTTGATCTCTGCGGATTTGATTACAACAGAATAATTTTTGGTCTTATGTAAAGCTTCTATTGCTTCTTTTACAGTAACATTCTTTAATTGTAAGGTTATGTCTTGTGCTAGAATGGGTTGAGAGAAAAATATCATCACACAAGCAAACCAGATCGTTGATATATATTTTTTATAAATATTAGTTTGCTTCATATCAGGTTATACTACTGCTAATTTTATGGAGTTGCAGAAGTAATCATGATTACTCCCTGACTCCGGGTTATGGACATTTGTCCGTCTGTATTGAGATTGGATAAAATCTCGTCGAGAGTTTCCCCGTTAGTGAAGTAAGCAATGTAAGTGCTGTCACCTAGCTTTTGATCTAATATGATGATTCTGGTATCGAAATAATATTCCAGTTCCTTCACAATATCATTAAGGGGAAGATTACTGAAATAGAATCCTTCGTTTTTGGCCGGACACTTGTACAGATTGGCAAGGAATGTATCGCGGACAATCTTCTGTGAAGTTCGGTTATACTGAATCATTTCTCCTTTCTTCAAAATCTCATTAGGATGAGTTGGAGTTTTGAACAGTACTGAACCTTCTACGAGCGCGACTTCTACTGTCTCGATATTCTCGTAGGCACGGAGATTGAACTTTGTACCCAGCACTTGCACATGGACGTCACCGGCAGAAATGATAAAAGGCTTGTCCGGATCCTTTGCCACATCGGCAAAAAGTTCTCCACTGACAAAGATTTCTCTTTTATTTTCTGTGAAATCGGAAGGGTAAATTACCCGCGTGCCTGAATTGACATGGAGCGTCGTTCCATCCGAAAGAGTGAGTGTCTGATGCATACCGTGTGGTACGGTGATATCATTCCAGTGTATATTTGCCTTCTTGTCAAGAAGTAAATATCCGGCTAAAAACAGGAGTGGTATAAAAAGGACGGCTGCCACACGCTGCATCCAGCGGATTGAGCGCTGAAGTCCCGGGCGTGGTGTGCGGACCTGTTGGGATTGAGTTGCTTTTTGAAATTTCTGGAAAGCTTTTTGAGATAACTCATGATTCTCCATTTGAATTTCAGAGATAATCTCACGGAAACTCTGGTCCACTAGGTTATTGTCATTTTCTGTCAACCACTTTTGGATTTCTATTTCTTCCTCGTGAGAACACTTATCATAGAAATAATCTTTTAATATGTCGTTAGTTATCTTCATAGCGTATTTGTTTAAAGTACAAAAATGCATTTTTTTTCTTTATCAGTGAGTATATTATGTTGATTATTTCTGAATAAGATATTCTATTTGGGATAGATTCGTATTTTTAATCTGATCTCATATTCATAAGCACTTGTTTTTATTTAGTATTTCGATTATTTTTTTCTCTAAATTCTTAGCCCAAAAGTAGTAGCCGAGGTCCGACGGATGGGTTCCGTCGGTACAGGTATCCCTGTTTTCGGGAGATGGCAACGGATTGCCTATCAGGTAGATATTCGGATATTTCCGGATAATCTCTTTCATAAGAGTTTCCACTATTTCCAGTTTGTCACTCTCCCTGGCTCGAATCAAGGTGTTAAATGCTTCATTGCCCCGTTGAATGGTTTGTACGAATATCAGAGGAGTCTTAGGGTGTTTGGCTACAATGATATCTACAAATGCTTGTAAACGTTCCTTGATTTGCATTGCGTCGGGGTTGGAAAACACGTCAAATACAAAAGCATCGGCTTCGGTGGCTGCTATCACTTCCGCAAAATAAGATTGAAGTTTGGCATTGCCACTGAATCCAAAATTGCAGACATGTAAGTTTGTATTACGTTCTATTTGCAGCGGATAACTCATCCCCGGACGACTTGCTCCAATACCTTGCGTAAAACTGGAACCGAAGAATATGACTTTTTGCCCGAAAGGATTCGGGATCGTTTCGATTGAAGATCCCGGCTGAATGCCTATCTTCAGAGATTCGAGTTCGCTGTACATCGGCAGGTAAAGCAGACATTCTTTTTCCTTTGGCTCCATACCATACATCAGTGTGAATGCTTCGTTCCGTTTAGCAGGAGCTAGCGAATTGGCATATATCCATTCATTATTCTGTCTGATATAGAGGTCGAAGCCGGCAGCTGCTATTCCTGTTACATTATCTTTCCTGTATTCCCATTTATACGAGGGAAGCAGGTCAATCTGGGGTGAGTTGGTCCTGAAAACAACCGCTAATCCTGCTGAACATCTGGCTTGCTGGTTTTCTGATTTTGAAAATCCCTTGAAAGCTACCGTATCTATACGGTGATATAGATGTGGGGTAGGCAAGGCTTTTCCTACAAGGGTCAGTTGGGAGGCATCTACATAGCGGATGTCTTTTATACTTTGTCCCCATAGGATAGTCGGTGCCAAAAGCGAAGCCAAAAGGAGCAATCTGAAATTTCTCATGTTTTCTTATCTGGTAAATAGAATAATTACTTTCGGGGATTAATTGTGCCGTCCGATTTTCTTCAGGTAGCTGATTAATAACTCCGGTCGGTCGGTTTGTATGATGGATGTGCCGAGATCTAATACCTTTTGGTAAACTTCTGCCCCATGCTCAAAAGCATAGTCATCGTACATACCTGCTTCTTCACCTCCGCAGAGTGAGGCCCAAAGAGTATTTACCCAGATTTTAGAACCTTGTGTAAGTATATCCTTCATGCATTTTTTTACTTCCGAAGTTTCTTGCTGCCAGCATACTTCATATGCTAGAGGAATGATTTTCTTGTCCATATATTGGCGGAACAAATCTTGTCCGCTTGGTTTGTTGATATCAATAATGGGCATGTACATCATGGCGTGTTTATACTTCTTAGCTTGTGCATCTACAAAATCAACCGACTTTTTACCTTTAATCAAGATTTGTTCTGTGACTCCCAATTCTTCTGTGATAGCCATTACCAAATCATAATATTGGTACCCTTGGTCTATGTTAACCACTATACGGTCTTTGCAGACGGCCAATGCTTCTTTTAAGGTCGGCATCTTGTATTTAGTGGGGCAGTTATGACCTGTTTTCAGGAAACAGCTTTTGATATAGTCGTAAGTTACGTCGCTGACTCTGCCTTTTCCTGTGGTAGTCCGGTCGATAGTACCGTCGTGACAAAGGACAAGTACACTGTCTGCTGTCAGTTTCAGGTCTAGTTCCATGACATCAACTCCCATGCGGATAATCGATTCGATGGCAGGGATGGAGTTCTCCGGATAATCCCGCCAGTCTCCCCGGTGGGATACTACCACTACATAGTCTGTTTTCGGATTGTGAATGGCTTCTACTATCTTTTGCGCATGTGTCTTGTCCGGAGCGACAGGAGTGACTGCAAAAGTGCCTAGAGTCAGCAACAGAAGAAGTCCGGTGAATAAGATTCTTTTTTTCATATTCATATCATTTTAAGGATTAATTTTTTTTGAATAAAAGAGGACGAAGTACAAGATGCTGAAGATCGTAAGCTGTGATGATCACATGACCTTCATCAAAATTGTTTTCGAATATTACAGTAAGGGTATGAGTCTCTTTGTCGATTGTTGCTTTTACGTTCACCGCTTGGGCAATAGTGACTAGTGCTTCTTCTGCAGATGCTCCCGTTACTTCATATTCAATTTTTAGGGGACTGGAAAGATCGGTTATTTTTGTAACAGCATTTGCTTTTAACCTGAGATTCAGAGAACTGAACACTTCCAGTGTGAGTGTTTCTCCATTACCCAATGTGATTTTGAGATATCCATCATCAGTCTTGGTAATATTTTTAAAAATGGCCGTCTCGTCGGTTGTAGCTGTAATAGGAGTCCCCTTGTTATCCTTGAGTATCTCACCATTGACTGTCCAGTAACCGTCGGCATTTACCCCCATTTCGGGGGTATAGCCACAGACGGGTACTTTTTTTTCGGTATCATCTGTGAGCCAGTTTGTTTCATTGCCAATAGTGGTGGTCCAGTAATACAACTGGTCGTCATCGTTGAGGCGTACACCGAGTATAGGGGCTTCTATTACATCTTCCTGGGTTGCTACAACAACTGCTTTTTCTTCATTATTGTTGTCTTTATAGGTAATAACATATTGCCCGTCCGAGTTTCGGGAAACAGAGGTAATTACATTTCCTTCCGTCAAATATCCCAGTTTTGAGATATCTTCATTGAGTTTATCCGCTTTGGTTTGAAGGGCGGCTATTCGCTCTTTGAAATCATTGAGCTTATTCTGAATCGAAGAGTCATCATAATCCCCACAACTGGTGAGCAGGAGGGAAAGAAGCACCGAACAGACAAAATATATTCTTTTCATATCTTGTGTCTTTTAGAAATTAATACTAGGATCGAAATTTTGGTTTGCATGACAAAATGCATTCTGGTTAGTGGCATCTGGTGCAGAAGTAGGATCGTCCTTATACTTGCTATAATCACCGACATAGCCTCCACATACACAAGCCTTGCAATTGGTCCAGGTTGCAGTGGAAGCACCAGAATAACCACATAACCAGCCCGGACCATGTCTGTTGGTCCCATTTCCTTCGGTGAATACATCTCCCAAAACAGCACCTTTGTTTACGCAACCGATAATCTGTATGTTAGAGTGACCGATGATGCCTCCTGTGCGGACACTTAGGTGAGTCATGACATTTCCGTAATTCGTGCAGGACTCTACTGTATATTCCGGTTTGGTTTTCAGGTCGTCTGTACCTCCTACAATTCCACCCATACGTTTGTAATTGTAGGTCACACTCGCTTCTTTGCCTTCATGTTGCCCTACTTTGTCATCTTCAATGGTTCCTCTGTTGTCACAGTTGTAAATGTTACCATACATTAGTGTTGCTACAATTCCGCCCGTTCTTCCGCTCGGACAACTGATATCGCCATAGTTGGTGCAGTAATTCAATTTTCCTCCTTCTGCTTTAGCCATGAAGGCGCAGATTCCGGCTGTCTGCATACCTGTACCGCCATTAGCTGTATTGCTGATGCGTCCTGTACGGACAAATCCTCTGTTGGAACAACCTTGTGCTTTGGATTTTCCTCCAATGGTTGTGTTGACAATTGTACCTACCAGGCCGGAAAGTGCGTTAAATTCTCCGGATTTATTATCGGCTGTGAAGTCGATATTATAATAGTTGGTACAGCCCTCTATTACCGATTTTTTGGCGAAGCAGACAAGAGGAGCTATGACAGTATATTTAGGTGCTGTTCCGCTCATCATCCAAGTTATAGTGGTACTGGCATCTCCTAAAACTAAATTTTTGACTGTCGCATTTTCTATCGAACCGAATAAACCATACGCCAATCCACCATTTGTTATATCTGCACTACAATTCAGGTTCTTGATAGCATGGCCTTGTCCGTTGAAAGTTCCAGTAAACGGATGTATGGAAACATAGGGCTCGGCCGTAGTATAGTTGGAAGCATTTATATCACCGATAGGTGTCCAACTGGTCACGGATGACATATCAATATCATTCAACAATACTATCTCTCCGGCGTCATTCTGCCAGCGGGAGGTACTTGTTCCGTTATTTACGGCTTTTGCAAAATTAACTAGATCGGCAGCAGTACTGATTCCTCCTTTAGCTTCCACTTCTTTAGCTTCTTGTATCACATCGATACTTGAAGATATATTATACAGCGAATTAGAGAATATTATTTTCCCGGAACGTTCGTCACCCGTTTCATTAGCCAGAATGGTGAAGGCATGTGTGGTTGTAATTAATGCACGGGTTCCTTTGTAAGTGATCCACTCGTTTTCTGTACTGACCTGATAGAATATGTTGGCAGATATCTGCATTTCTATGTCCATTTGGGTGCCTTTGAGTTGGATAGGACCTACATGACCTTGGTATAGTGGATCGTCCAGAATTGCGGTACCGTATGTGAAGTATATCGGTTTCAATACGGTATTATTTCCTGCACTTGCCAGCAACAGAATATTTCCTTCAGTCGCTCCTTCTTTCATGGTAGCGATGAGGGTGGAAGAGGCTTTATCTATTTTGACTTCCATATTGTAGGCAGTAAACAAGTCTACATATGCATTTTCCGATTGGGTACCATATATTTCATATGGAATACTAACCGGAGTAGCATAGTCTGTTACTGCATTGTAAACCGGACTGTTGAACCGGATACCGAGTGCCTCTTGTAAACTCATACGCAATTCCTGACCGTCTGCCAGAATAAATACGGCTTCTCCTGTTTTATCATCTATATAAGCCGATTTGAATAACAGATTACTTAAATCATTGGCTAATACACCGGTGCTGGCGCCATTCACACTCCAATAACCGTTCTCGTTTATTTTAACGTCAGGCATCGTTCCGCCTATCGGAAATTTCTTTCCGTCACCGTCGAGAATGAATGTATAAGTCTTCCCTTTATCAGTCGTCTGCGCCCAATAGAATTTACTGTCAGTATCCTGTTTGGCCGTGATGATAGGAAGTTTGATGGCATCTTCTTGAGTAGCGATCGTAACGGTGTGGGTTTCCCCACCACCGTCACTGTAAGATATTACGTGGTTGCCATCGGCATCCTGACTGATTAAAGTGATAAACGAACTCCCGATCACTTTAGACAGTGAAGTCATTTGCTTGGTCAATGTTTCGGCTTGAGCTTCATAATCTCCGATCGTCTTTTCTATTTCGTTGAGGTCCTGCCAGATTCGTTCGTCGTCGTAAGAACTGCAACTTCCCAGAAAACAGGCAGATATAAATAATGATATACTTATAAACTTTTTCATATATTCAGTGATTAACATTCGTTTGATTCATTATTCGAGTACTCTGACATGCAGATAGTTCATACAACTTCTCTCACCTTTCGTATCCGACACGTGATTGATTACTTTTCCGATACCATTCTCATAAGTCCACATTACTGTAGAGCCTCCCCCATCGAAACGGATTACATCATATAATCCCAACTTTTTGCAAACACGGTAAGCTTCGTAGAAATCAAGTCCTCTGTCACTATCTGTCCTTCCGTCTACACAGAAAATAACAATCTTTGATTTATCCTGTGTCATACCGAGATTGGTGGTCGGGTTGATTGTCTCTGCATCTTCTTTTTTAGGAGGTGCAGAGTATACGCCATTATATACATAGCGGTACATACTGGAGTTGTGTACTTTGATTGGATTAGTAGAACTGCCTATTTTAAGTTCGGCACTGATTTGTACTTTATCACCGGTTTTTAGGTTTTGAACTAGTTCGTCAGCTTTGTCTCCTGTTACTTGCAGTACCCATTCATTTTTATCTGTTACGTATGGGGCTTCTACTGTAGTGCCTCGTCCGTCAATGATTTTAGTAATTGTGGCTTCAAAATCACCAGAGTTAACCTTTAGCGGTTGGTTGTTCTTGCCGATGATAAATAGGGCTTTAGTTCCTATCGGGTTAGTTAATCCGGGATGGGGCTCTTTTACATACCTGAAGGTGTACAAGTTTGCATCGTATGATGGTTTTCCACTCAAACGGACAATAGTATCATTGACTGAATAATATTCATATTCCTTGGTACCAACTTTCAGTTTGCCTGTGAAATCTCTTTTTTCGAAGCTAACCGTACGGTTGTCAAAGAAGGTGAATCCCCAGACATGATTAGTTAAGATAGAACGTACATACGGGTTATTGATGAATACCGGTTCTCCTTCTTCAATATGCATTCCTCTGGGGAAGCCGTCATGTGAATTGAAGAAGCCGGTATTTATACCTACAATAATGTTTCTTCCTTCATCTCTTCGTCTGGTACAAGTCTCCGATAAGGTTTCGCGGAGGACTTTACCATTATTTGAATTATTATTACCATTCGGGTTTGGGCAAATTTCGTCTGCCATGACTGTCTCGAATGTAACTTTGGGGTTGTTCATGTCAATTTCAATAGCATAGATATTTTGATTGAAATTGATAAAGGAGTAGTGTTTGTACACAATACCTGATGCTAGTTCACGGTCCTCGGTCACCTGCCAGTCATAGTATGCCTCATCCTGGTTAGAGAAATTATTGGCTTCTTTGGAGAAAGCTCCGTGACGGACAGCGTTACTGTAAGTTGCTCCCGGAGTATCTTCCGGATTATTTTTGTAAATACTGTAATCTCCAACTTTACCTCCGATATGACAATCTGTGATATAGTTCGTACCGTTTTTGGTGCCACTATAACCACAGGCCCATCCGGCACCATGTTTGTTGGCTCCATCAGCAGTTGCATCGGACAAGATGATTCCATTGTTTGTACACGATTGAACAAATCCGGCATTGTGTCCGACAAATCCACCTGCACGACTTCCGTTTTGGGAATAGACATTTCCGTTGTTAATACAATTTTTGAGGTATTTATCTGTATTTATACCTCCTGCAAGTCCGCCGATGCGTTTCACATTATATCGTTTGGAAGTTGAAACAAAAACACCATTCACGTCATCTTGAATGACTCCTTCGTTAGTGCTGTTTTCAATAATTCCTTCCTGTAGAGTTCCTGCAATTCCACCACCACGCCCGGAAGGTGCACTGATATTTCCTTTGTTAATTGCGTAGCCGATATAAGCCTCATCATTTTCTATATATCCCGCAATACCTCCTTGGTTGAAAGCTGAATAGGCACCGGAAGCAGTGTTGACTATGTTGCTGCACGTCAGGTTACCTTCGTTGCTGCAACCGTTTGCTTGTGTTGTGTCGCCTATTTTATTTCCGTATAATACACCTGCTAAACCTCCCATTCGAACACCTACATTAGCAGCGTCTGTTCCTTCAAAAGATAGATTTATTTGGTTGGTACATGCCAGTATGCTTCCCTCACAATAGCCTACTAAGCCGCCAATAGCAGCTCCTTGCGGAGCTTTACCTGTAATGGTGGCATTACCCGAAATCACTAAATTCCTGATGACACCGGAACTGCCGAGTGCATTGAATAATCCATGGGCAATATTGCCGTCTTCAAGATTATATGTAAAAGTCAGATTAATAACTGAATGTCCTTTACCATCAAATACATCGTTAAAGGTTTGCTCGCCGATTGTATAAACCACTTTTGTATTGGCGTTGGTCGTATTGCTTGTTACATTACTTCCTGCACCGCTCGTCAACGTGATATCTTTCATATCAATATCGTTCAACAGAATAACGTTTCCTTCCGTATCTTTGAATTTACGCAAACTACTTCCACTGGTCACAGCATCTATAAATGCTTTGAAGTCTGTTGCAGTAGCAATGCCTCCGTTTTCAATGATAGGCAAAGTGAAGCGCATCGGTTTGATCAGTACGTTATCTTCAGTGTCATAAAGCATAATCATTGTTACCCCTTCTTCGAAATCATCAGCGAAGGTGACGACCAATGTTTTATTACTACTATTTAACCTGGCTTCTAATCCATCGTCGTTGCGTGTGATGAGCATCAATGCTTGTGCTGCCTTTTTCCCAATGATATTATAATTTAAGGTAAGGTTTTTTGTTCCTTCCTCTATAATAATAGGAGAAATGGCAGTCTGATCTGTATTTTTAAACTCCACATTAAATAGTGTAAAGGTATTGACCGATAGAGTTTCTCCGTTGCCTAGAGTAATTGAAGCAGTTCCGTTATCGTTCATTTCCACTTTAGTAATAAGTGAAGTTGTTTTTCCTTCAGCTTTAATCGGCTTTTGGTTGCTGTCTAGAATTTGCTGGCCGTTAATAATCCAATATCCATTCTCATCCACTCGTATTTGAGGGGCGCTACCTGATACCGGTATTTTTTGTTTGTTGGCATCCAGCAGGAAAGTCGTTTGACCTTTGGTGGTAGTAGTCCAATAATATGTTCCGGCTTCTTCTTGTATTCCGATAATCGGACTGGAAACCATTTGGTCAGTGGTAGCAATGGTGAAACTATGCTCAATATTGTCACTTCCTTTATAAGAAATGACATAACCACCGTTAGCAGCTTCTGTGACAGAGGTGATGGCTCCTCCTTTCACAATCTGGCTCAACGCATTCGCTTGCAGTTGTAAACTGTTTAGCTTCTCTTTCAGTTGATCGAGATCTTTGTAGATTCCATCAATGTCCTTCCAGGCAGCCGAGTCATCATAGTCATCGGTGCAACTGCCAATCACGGGCATGAGTAGCAGGAATAAAAGTAGAAAATTTCTCATGTTCTTTAAATAAATTGATTCAATGGTTAATAGCGCGCTATGTGTGATTCGTTTCTATAATGAAGAACACATCATCTAACGGGGGTACGTAATCGGATTTGAACTTTTTTTTAAAATCATCACTATTTTCAATAAGACTTGAATTTTTCATATTAATTTCATAGTTTTGTCACCAGAAGTATGCTACTCCCTGTTTATTTCTCCCTTACATATTACAATATGATGTGATTTTAAATATGGCTTGGTATATCTTCTATATTATTTATAGCTTTGTTGACTAGAATCTTTTTTAGAAAAAACGATGAATAAAACTGATTTATCTTCTGCTACTGAAGAGCAACTGTTGTTACAGCGGTTGAGAGAAGGGGACATGGGGAGCTATGAAACCTTGTTTCATCGTTATTATCCTACCTTTTTTGCTTTTGCCAAAGGTATGCTGAAAGATGCAGGGGCAGCGGAAGATATTATTCAGAATGTGTTTATGAAAATTTGGATACACCGTGAGGCGCTGGACGAAACAATGTCAATCAAAAATTATATTTATGTACTCTCCAAACGTGAAGTCTTTAATCATCTTCGGGCCAAATACAATACTCATGTAGTGTTAACGGAAGACATGATGACATTGGAGCGACCTTCAAGTATAGATGAACCGACTACAGACTATCGTGAATTGCGAGAGGCAGTACAAAGTGTGATTAACACGATGCCACCTAAACGCCGGAGTGTGTTTTGCCTTAGTCGCTTTAAATCTCTGACTAATCAGGAGATTGCAGATAAACTTGGTATTTCCATTCGTACTGTCGAGAAACATATAGAACTGGCTCTCCGTACTTTTAAGGAACAATTAGGGAGCTTCTTTGCTCTTTTTGTGGGGTGGTTTCTTTAGATGGAGAGAAGGAAGTGTGATGATAATGGGTGGATTTTATAGTAGAAAGAGATATGTCGTATACATGACATATCTCTGATAATTTAATGAGAAGTTGATTTAAACCCGTATTTCCCAACCTTTTTCGTACTCTCTTCCCCAAAGTTTATTGGCTTCCAAATCGTTGAGAATTCGTCCGCTTCCCGGATCAATCTGTAATGAATGTCCGACACGTTGGGCAATGTTACCTAATTGTACTAACTGGGTACTGATACAGGCATCTACAATTCCGGAATTTAACTTTGTTCCTTTGCGAATGGCATCAAACCAGTTTCGGAAGTGGAAGGCATCCAGCTTTTCGGATGGATTCAACAGATTGCCAGTCTCAAATTTTAAATCACTTTTTACCTCTTTAATCGTTTTACCTTTTAAATCTGCAATTTTATATTCATTGCCACCGCCAATGAAGAGAGTTCCGGTTTCTCCATAAAATGCAGTTCCTACTCCATATCCGTCTACCGGCATCGTATTACAACTACGTCCTTCCCATGAAAAAGATGCTTCGTCACCAAATTGGAAGGTGATAAGTTGTGTGTCAGGAGTTTGCCAGTCGTCCTGAAAACGATACCGACCTCCGATAGAATCAACCTTTGTAGGATAATCTACACCCAATCCCCAGCGGAGTATATCAACAAAGTGAGTTCCATTGTTGAGCGCTTCACCTGTTCCCCAATTCCAGAACCAATGCCAGTTATAATGGATGAAATTATCTTTGAAATCAGCAACACGTGGGGCAGGACCTTGCCATAAATCCCAATCCAGATAATCAGGTACAGGAACAACTTTCCCTGTTCCAATGGAAGGGCGATTATTGACATACCAAGATTTGGCATATCTCACTTTTCCGATAGAACCGGATTTTATTTCTTCCATAGCTTTAATTACATTGGGAAAGGAACGGCGTTGGTTACCCACTTGAACAATCCGGTTGTATTTCAAAGCGGCTCGAACCAACATTTCATTTTCTGCCGGATTATGACTGGTCGGTTTTTCCAGATAAACATGCTTTCCGGCCTGCATAGCCATAATGGCTGCTTTGGCATGCCAATGGTCAGGGGTAGCAATCACCACTGCTTCAAAATCGTTCGACTCTAACATCTTACGAATGTCTTTTTCGCCTTTGGGAGTACGTCCGGTTATTTTGTGGATAGCAGCCTGACATTTTTCTAATGCTCTTGAGTCCACATCACAAATGTAAGTTACTTCACAATCTGGAAGTTTGGCAAATCCTTGCGCCAGGGCCTTACCTCTCGAATTTACTCCAATGACTCCGATACGTATTTTTTCGTTAGCTCCCAGAATATCTTGATAACGGCTTGAACCGAATCCTGGAAGTATGCTTCCTAATGAGAGTGCAGCTGTACCTGCTACTGTTTTTTTGATAAAATCTCTTCTTGTTGTCATAGTATCTATTTTTCTCCAAAATTAGGTTGTTATTAGAATATGTGAATGAGTATTTCCGTCAATTCTCCTTCAAAAAACGTAAATCTCTTATTTTTTTCTTCGGAAAAGGTGACTCAAGAATATCAGGATTCCTCGGGGAATCCATAATATGAGATAGATGAAAAAACTAATCACGATGACATACCCGATTTGGGATATTATTTCAATCCATGGGCGGGAATAGATAATGATTGCAATTACATTGATGATAAATGCAAGCAGGAAACTTAGAAGAAAGATATTCCTTTCTTGTTTCAACTTTTTTGAGGTGATAATAATATCTTTCATAGTTTAGAATTTCATATAGGGTATTTTATATTCGTCGGGGAAGAGGATATGGCGTTGTTCATCCATTGCCTGATTTCCAAGTAAACAAAGAACCGTTGAACAATATGCTTCTTCCACTACATTCTGTGCTTTCTCTCCGGTGATACACGACTGGCAGAAAGAAGACAGGATAATGTCCGAACCGTCTTTGTCTGCTCCGATCATACTCAATCCACTGTTTACGTGAATATCTCCATCAATGATAAAGTGTGGTGTGTACTCCATTTTTGTTTCCGGTCGCCAACTGGGACCTGCTGTCGGGATGGCGGCAAAGACCTTGTCTTTTACCTGGTCAATCAGTTGCCGGATACCCGAAGTTGAATGATCTTCTTCCAGATAATAAATACCTTTTGCCATTTCCATGGTTCCTTTACTTCCCAGAATCTGGTCTTCCATTCCGTTGAACTTGTTGGAAATCAATGATTCGTATGCGATCTTAACTCCATCCGAGTATCTGTAAGTGACATTGACGCTATCATAAACTTCTCGTCCGTCTTTCCAGTATACAATGTCACCCATTCCCATAATGGATTCCGGCATTTTTTGGGCTGCCCAGTTACAAACTTCCAACTGATGGCATGCTAATTCCGTCATTAATCCTCCGGAGCTCTCTTTGTATAATCTCCAATTAATTTTGCGTTCCAGCTCTGGTGAAGGAACCGGACGACGCCAGTCTGCATTACGGAACCAGTGACAGCGAAGACCTACTACATCTCCGATGAGACCGGAATGGATCATCTGCATTCCCTTGATGTACTTCTCGTCATACATTCGCTGCATACAAAAGTAGAGGACTTTGTCTGACTGGTTGTAAGTGTCATAGATAGCCTTGCACTCGTCAAGGGTACGTGCCATTGCTTTCTCGCAAAAGACATGTTTGCCGGCAGCTAATGCGTCCAATACAATAGGTGCATGCCAGTTTAGTGGTGTGGATATGATGACTCCATCGATGTCCTTCGATTCCAGTAGTTTGCGGTAATCCGTATATGGCTTTGCATCCGGACAAAGTTCTAATGCTTGTTGAAGATTGGGGGCATAATTATCACATACGGCAACAATTTGTGCATGAGGTATTTCTTTGAGGTTATGGATGTGGTATTGTCCTCTGGACCCGGTACCAATCAAAGCGATTCGTGCTTTCTCATGCTTGATCTCTTGTAGTTTCTCCGGAGTACAGGAAGTCAGCCAAGGAGTGGTCGCCAATAATGCGGTTCCTCCGGCAACATATCCCAGGCTTTTGATGAATTGTCTGAGTCCTAAGTCTACTCCTTTTTCTTTATGTTCTTTCATATCATAAATTGTATAGGGTTGCTTGTATATTATTGAACTTTTCTGAAATCTTTTTTTGTTCCTGTTCATTGGCAATCATCCAGACCGTACTAAGAATTTCGGCTTCCAACGGGTCGGGGGACAGGATAGAACTTGCTTTTCGTTGTTTATTAAATATGCCTGTAAGCGGATTCATAATGTGTCCGGTATATTGTAACGTATTGCCGGAAGTGGATAATGCTGTATCCTGCAGATCGAATTCTTTTAGAAGAGACTGATTGTACGGGTTCAGAAAACTGACTTCCCAACAATCTCCATAAGGATGATGTCCTATACCCAGGATCGAACTGTTTCCAAAATTAGCAAATGCATTACTAATATTCTCCTGTTCAATGAATTTTCTTATTTTCTTCAAAGCATATCCTTTGGCAAAACCTCCAAAATCAAGTGAAATATCAGGAGATGTAAAGGAGATATATGAATGTTCATGAAGTTGTATTTGGGAGAAATCTTTTAATGTAATGTCGAATAAGTGTGAAGTGGTCTCATAATAGTATGAGCAAAGCTGTAAGATTGATTTCATCTCTTTACTGATTTGAATCTTGCTTTGAGAAGCATGATTATTAATCTTGGAAACTTCACTATGAGGATCAAAACGATTTAATATTTTATCCAATCGCTCCAGCTCATAGGCGATATCTGCCCAAAGTGTATTCAATCGGTCGATATCGGAATGAATGAGCAGGATATCGAATCGGGTCCCCATGATATGAGGAATGAAGCCATGAAACATGGCTTCATTTTCATAATATTTGCATCTTGTTTCTAACACCTATTGTTTTGTTTATTTGTTTCCTTTCTTTGCCATTTCTACAGCAGTAGTAGTAATGTAATATTTAGCTAGTGTATTTTCATTTTCCCATTCCGGCATATCCTGATTGTGTACATAATGCAGGAAAGCCTTTGCCACTTTGCTGAAATGTTCTTCGTGTCCTAATCGTTTTTCCTGTGGTATGTCAATCAGATAAGTTCCATTCTTTTTGTTTTTGACAGATAAGAACGGATAAGTTATTTGAAGCTGTTCCACTGTTTTTTGCAATTGAGCTTCAAATGTCCGATTGTCAATGTCCGGTTCTTTCTGTATATATAGCTCTTTTACAAATCCATTTTTTTCATCCTGAACGATTTTTAAAGTGGCTTTACTTCCTTTCTTTATGGAAGTAAATGTATCTCCTCCGTTAGTGGGTGGAGTATAATTCCATGTGACTTTCATTCCTATACAAATCCCTTTAACGGTATAGTTGAGACTTCCGTTTGCCATCACCTCCAATACATCGTTTTTTATGTATCGGTTAAGATAAGCGGGAAAAGAATCGATTTGTGTCGATTGACTGAACTCTGCTAATGTAATTGGAGTTGGCCAGTGTTTGGCGGCATTCACGGTGACATCCGATTGATAATGAATCGTTTCATCAGGAAAACATTGCCAGTTGATGAGGTCGATCAGATGTGTTGTAACATCTGCAATGCCTTCTCCTTGTTGCTCTACATCGTAATACCATGCCGGGCGAATTAATGGCTTGCCAGAAACTGTCTTGAAAAAATGATGCACGCTTTCCATTATGACAGATGGATTGTCCGGTGAACCTTTTTGTAAATCTCCGAATAATTCCGTCTGATGCAAAAGCTCTTTTTCTATGATATTGAGGATATCATAACGTTCCGTCATCAGATCGTATAAAAGAAGATTCTTTTCTTTGGCGAGTTGATAGGCTTCTGTCAATAACTTGAAATCCTGTGGATTGATAGCCAGTGGCTTATCGGCAAGGACATGATATCCGGCTTTGATAGACTCCATGATATAGCGCGTCTTTTTCTGATTGTTTCCGGCCAATACTACTACATTACCTTTATGATCGGCAAGCATTTTCTGGAGATAATCATCTCCGGTATATACTTGTTTTTTCCATGTCGTAGGAGATTCCGCCCGCTGGTTATAAGAATCAATGCTTTCCAGATATTGATTGACGCCTGTTCCTTCGGGGGCATATATCCGGATGGTGTCACTGACATCTGTCAATTTCTCTTTTTGAAGCAGGCTGGCATGGAAATGTCCGGGATCGAGTACTACTATTTCCAATTGGGGTAGATCATTTGTCTCCATCTTATTCGCAGCTTGCTTTTTCGAGAAAGAACAAGAAACGACTATAAATAAAATTGCTATAATGGCAGTTCCTTTATATATAGATTTCATTCTCTTACTTTTTATAAGTTTTGATTAGTTTTCGGGCATCTTTCCAACCTTTTTGATAAGCTTCTTCCAATGTGACAATTCTTCCATTCTCTGTTTTACTCATATTGGATGCTTTCATGAAAGTGAATATTTCGATTGTCTCTTCTTTGGAGATAGGTGAAATTCCTGTTTGAAAGTATTTAAGAATCTGCTCAAGAAGCGCTTTATAACCTTGGTAACCTCCTGCGGCTACTGCTCCTTTTGAAGTATAGGCAGTTCCACCATAAATTTGCGGTCCTTTTATAATCGCTCTGAAAGTTCCGATTCTACCATCTTTCCATCGTCCTACTACTATATCCCCTCTATCTGAAGACATCCGGTTGACTGATTCGCATCCTGTCCCCATAATTGTGTATAATGTTTCTACTCCATGAATACCATAGAAACCGAAATCCGGATGCGTTGGTTCCACTTTGTGAGGAGAATAACAATCGGCTCCAAGGATTTTGCCAAATTCTCCATTTCTTAATTTCTGGTTTTGAGGAGTAAATCTAAGAGCAGAAGAGGAAAAAACAGGCGCATTGTATTTTTCTGCCATTTCATAAATAGCGATTGCATCTCCTAAAGTAGCTCCGATAGGTTTGTCAATATAGCATATCTTACCTGATTTGAATACCTCGACGGCTTGTTCCAAATGTAGTCTGCCGTCATTGGTTTCCAAAAGGACACAGTCTACTTTTTCCAGTAAATCTGCTATTGATGAGGTGATTTCCACGCCATTTGCTTTGACCTTTTCAATGTATCCGGGGATTCGTTCGTAACTGGATTGAATAGTCTTTGAACCGTACGGATACGCTGCTACTACCCTAAAACCTTTGGAAAAGGTCTCATCCGAACCACTATTAATCAGTTCGGTGAAAGCGGTGGAATGGGATGTGTCCAGACCAATAATTCCGATCCGCATAACTTTTTGTGCGTGTATACTGAAGCTGATAGCCAGTAGTATAAGAAGAAGTGAGATTCTGTTTTTCATAATCCTTTATAAATTAATTCTTTCTGCACTTTCCGGGTCCAAATATAATGAAGAATTTTCTTTTCTTCGCAATATGCTGGCCGGACATTTTTCTGAAACTTCACCATAAACAGTCTGATAGACTGCTTGAGCTTTATTTTTGAACGGGACGATACAAAACATCCATTCAGCTTTTAGCAAAGCCGGTATCGTGAGTGTTAAAGCTTCTTTGGGTACTAAGTCTAGTGTCTTGAAGCATTTTTCATTGACTTGCTGTTGGCGACATATTGGGTCCAGTTCAACTACTTTCACAAGTTTGGGATCATTAAAGTCTGCTACATCCGGATCATTGAAAGCAATATGCCCATTTTCTCCAATTCCCAGACAAACGATGTCAACCGGATGCTTAGTCAGCAAGTCTGCATATCGCTGACATTCCTCTTCAAGGTTTTCCGCCAGACCATTCAGATAGTTGACTTTCTTGAAAGGAACTTTGTCAAAGATACGAATTCTAAGGAAATGTCCAAAACTTTGTGGGGCTTCCGGATGTATACCGATGTATTCATCCATATGAAAAGCGTTTATTCTGGTCCAGTCGATGCGTTTGTCATGAATCAGATGACTCAAAAACTCATTTTGTGAGGGGGCAGCGGCGAAAATCATATTTATTTCCGGTTTGCTTTCCAATAAGCGACAAATTTGGTCGCCGACTTCTTTTGCGGCTACACTGCCCATCTCTTGAATGGACGGGAAAATTCGAACTGTTAATTGTTCCTGCTGAAAAACTTTGGTCTTAGTTTCATTTAGTATAGATAACATGGCCTTTTAATATTGTATTATTTATATTTATTTGATTATCAAAAATGACTATGTCGGCATCCTTACCGATTTCTAAAGAACCTTTTTCTTTGTCAATATGAAGAATACGGGCGGGCGTCAGGGTCATCATACGGACGGCGTCAATGAGAGGAACACCGGCTAAATATATCATGGTTCGAACCAGCCGGTCGGTTGTTGCAACACTACCGGCAAAAGCTTTCCGATCCGGCATTTTGGCCACTCCGTCTTCGATAATGACTTTCTGGCCGTTGTTGAGGCTACCTAATATCGATTCACCGTCCGGCATACCCGCTCCTCTCATGGCATCAGTGCAGAGGGCTGTTTTATCAACTCCTTTGAACTTGTATACGAATTGGAGCAGGGGTTTCGGAAGATGTATGCCATCGGCAATAATCTCCACTGTCATATCTTCAATCAAGTAGGCGGCTTCTACTACTCCGGCATAGCGGAAAGCATTTTTGCGGGTCACTGATGACATGGCCGAATAAAGGTGGGTCACATGTGTATAACCTGCTGTAAAGGCTTTCTCAACTTCTTCATAAATCGCGTCGGTATGAGCGATGGAGGGCAGAATATGATGTTGTCGCAGAGTTTGCCCTAGTGCTAGAGCACCCTCCAACTCTGGAGCTACGCTCCAACGGATAATATCTTTTGAGGCTTCCAGAATGGCATTATATTCTTCTGCTTGCGGCTTTTTCAGGAAGTTCGGGTCTTGCGCACCACATTGTTTCGGTGAAAAGTAAGGTCCTTCCAAATGTAAACCGATAAACTGCGAACCATTGATATTCATTTCTTTGGCTTTCCGATATACGGTAAACGTCGTCATTAACTCCTCATTAGTGCTGGTGAGTGTGGTGGGAACCATTGCGGTAGTACCATACTTGGCATGTGTCTCGGCCACTCCGAGAAAAGCCTCAACAGTACCATCCATGAAGTCATGTCCTCCTCCTCCGTGGATATGCATGTCGATGAATCCTGGTGAAACATAATTCTGACGGGCGTCTATTACCTTGTCACCGACGAGCGGTTGATAGCTTCCATTGGGAATAATCTGCTCAATTTTTCCATTTTCGCATATCAATGTTTGGCCCATTTCTATGCCTGTTGGCAGGATGAGTTTTCCATTTGTTATGATGAGTCTTTCCATATTATTTCGTTTTTAATTTATTTCCAGGAGTCTATTTTATGACCTTTAACTGCAAAGAAAACCAAATATAAAAAACAGGGAATCAATACCCAATAACCGAAACGCAGACTATACATATCTGCCAGATGACCATATATCAGAGGCAGAATGGCATTGCCACATAATCCCATGATAAGAAGAGAGGAACCGGTTTTGGTGAATTTCCCTAGTCCATGAATGGAAAGTGGCCAGATACCTGCGTAGATTAAAGCATTCGGGAAACCCAATGCGTTCAGAAAGAAAATGGAGGCATTGGCATGATGACCGAACAGAGTTACTTCAAAATCTGCAAATACAACTCCGAATGAAAGGAGTAATCCGATGATGGTACAACCTATAAGTGCATTTTTTTGTGAAACATATTTGGGTATTAACAGGATCCCCAGCAGATAACCAATCATAGTACAGGCCAATGTATATGAGGGAAATGTTTTAGCTTCGAGCAGGTCCATACCCATCGAATTGGCATAATTGATGATTGTATCAATTGCGATAACTTGTGTTCCTACATGAAGAAATATAGCCACTGCTCCCAAGATAAGGTAAGGAAAGTCGAAAATACTTTTTCTGGTGTGATGGTGGCTACCTGTATCTTCCGTGCTGTTTTCTTCGTCTGTGTTGATTTCAGGCAGAATGGAGTAACGGATACCGATACCGGTAAACAGTAAAATAACGCCTAGAACAGCATAAGGCACAATGACGCGTTGTATTAATTCGTCAAGCATAGCGTTCTTTGTGGCTATGTCTAAAGTCCCCGATTCTATAGTGGCAAAAAGCTCCTTGTCGGTAACATTTAATATCAATGCAGCAAATATGAGTGGTGAGACGATACCTGCGAATTTATTGCATATTCCCATAATACTGATTCGTCTGGCGGCACTATCAATAGGACCGATAATGGTGACATAAGGATTAGCGGCAGTTTGCAATATGGCTAATCCGGTGCCGATGGAAAATAGACCGGCCAGGAATATCTCGAATTGACGGGCTAATGCTGCCGGAACAAATAAGAAAGCTCCTAAGGCGGTAAGCATAAAACCATACATAATACCTCGCTTGAATCCCACTTTCTTGAGAAGTACTCCCGAGGGGATAGCCATTACAAAGTAGGCGATATAAAATGCAAAGGCGACAAAGTAGGATTCGAAATGTGTCAGTTCACAGGATATGCGGAAGTATGGAATCAGTATGGCATTGACCCACGACACAAATCCGAAGATAAAGAACATCCCTGCCAGAATTGCAATTGATATGTAGTATGTCTTTTTGCTGCTTATAAGGTTATTGTTTTCCATGTGTTTTTATTTTTTCAGTTCGAAATCTTTCTGTAATTTGATGTCCCGTGACGATGCGCCTATTAATACTGTAAACATGCCAGGTTCGTCTTTCCAGCATTTACTTTCGGTATCGTAGTATTGTAAGGCGCGGCGCGGTAACTTGATAGTGACTTGTTTGGATTCACCCGGTTTTAAGCCAACCTTAGTGAACCCTTTTAATTCTTTAAACGGGCGTTCTACAGAACATTTGTTTTGATGCAAATATAACTGTGCAATTTCCTGGCCATATCGTTTTCCCGTGTTAGTAATGGTGAATGATACGGCAAACTCTGTGTCCGAGTCTTTCCATACAGGTTTCATCTTTATGTTTGAATAAGTAAAAGTGGTATAGGATAATCCATAACCGAATTCAAATTGGGGGACTACACGGTAAGTATCGAAGTAGCGGTAGCCGACCATAAGCCCTTCCTTGAAACGGACGGTGTCGTTTATACCCGGATATTCTCCAAATACGTGATCAGGCATATCTTCCAGACGCTTACACCAGGTAGTAGTCAGTTTTCCCGAAGGATTGACTTCTCCAAACAATGTACGTGCCAGTGCATTTCCTCCTTCCATCCCTAGAAAACTGCCGTGCAGTAATGCCGTAGCATCATTATACCATTCTCCTATTTCGACGGGGCCACCGGAGATTAGTACCACTACAGTGTTGGGATTAACCTCCAGGATACCTTTTAATAATCTGTCCTGTTGGTAAGGAAGCTTTAAATTCGGCTTATCGTACCCTTCACAGTCAGAACCATGTTCGTGGGAGGTTCCACCTATATAGATAACCAATTCTGCTTGGGCAGCTGTATTGATTGCTTTCTTATATAGCTCTTCATCGGATTTATCAAATTCGTTCGTGAACCAATGACCAACCTTATACGCCTTTTTACTCAATTGATAACCGGGTGCATATTCGATCCGGGCTTTTCCATCTAAAAGATTTTGTAGCCCTTCCAAAGGAGTAACTTCATATTTAGCTTTAAGTTTTGTACTGCCACCTCCTGCTGCAAATACTTCGGTTGCATTTGCGCCAATCACTGCGACATTCTTGTATTGTGCCGGGTCTAGTGGTAGCATATCTTTGGAATTCTTCAATAATACCAATGATTCCTCCGCTATTTCTCTGGCAGCCTTAGTATGGGCAGGTATTGCAAGTTTGGCTGCCATACCTGTAGTGTCATAAGGAACTTGTCCTATTAAATCAAGTCGAATCATCAATTTCAGAATATTACGTACTTTTTTGTTGACGGCTTCTTCCGGAATCTCTCCATTACGTACTTTCTTCAATAAAGGATCGGCCAAATAATATTTATTGAAAGCATATTTCCCATTTTCTTTGATGCTTGTTCCCATTTCGACATCCATACCGCACAGAGCTGTTCGCTCTGTGTTATGGACTGCATTCCAGTCCGATACGACTAATCCGTCAAATCCTAGTTCATCACGAAGTAAAGTATCAAGAAGATAAGGACTTTCCGTACACCACAACCCTCGAACCTTGTTATATGCCGCCATGGCTGCCATGGCTCCACCTCGTTGTATGGCAGCTTCAAAAGCCGGAAGATAAATTTCGTGTAAGGTGCGTTCGTCTACTTCTACACTCACTTTGTACTGGTTGTATGCCTGGCTATTCAGAGCAAAATGCTTCACACAAGAGGCTACTCCCTGTGACTGTACTCCTTGTATATATGGAACAGCCAGTTCACCGGAGAAGAAAGGATCCTCGCTGAAATATTCCCAATTACGTCCATTGAGTAAGGAACGGTGAATGTTGACTCCCGGAGCCAGGCTCACATGCTTACCGCGTGCTTTACATTCAGCTCCAAGAACTTCTCCATATAGCTGTGCCAGATCACGGTTCCAAGTAGATGCTAAGGCGCTTAATGCAGGTAGATAGCTACATGCGTCGTTATCCCATCGGGCGGATTCCCACCCATTGGCTACTCCCTCAAATCTTACTCCGTGAGGTCCGTCGGAGTAGTGCAGGTCGGGGATGCCAAGCCTTGGAACACCGGTACTTGAAAACATCGTGTTACTGTGCAACATTCCAATTTTCTCTTCCAAAGTCATTTGTGATAATAAACTTTCTATCTGTTTATCAGTACTTGCTACTTTATTACCAGTCAGACAGGAGGAGAATATAATCAGAATCAGCCAGCTATATGGAGTCAGTCTTTTCATACTAGAATACTTGTTGTCTTTGATTATTTTGAGTTATTTTTTCTTGTTTCAATTTCACTGTACACAGCATCCGGGATCAGATCAAGCCAGTAAGGATCCTGGACGAGTTCCTTGTACAGTTCAAGTGCCAGAGGGTCACTTTGCAGACGGCGGTCACCATTCTCTGCATTTTCGTGATTCTCCCATACGACGGCCTTGACACGTGGCTCTTCATCCTTCAGCTTAAACCATTCTCTTACCCATCTCTGGTGGTCGCATGTACTGGAGTATCCTCCTTCACTAATCATGATAGGCTTGTCTGCCGATACCTGCTTGATTCCTTGCATCAGCGTGAGCGGATATCTTCTTTCTTCCGGATAAGTAGCACTAAGCGATGGTGGATAACAGCTTACTCCCAGCCAATCTACATACATATCTCCTGGATAATAGTTTTTCATTGCGTTTGCTTCCGTACCCGGCATGCTTACACTGTTGGGTGACCATACGAAGACATTGTAGGCAGTGACACCCAACTGTTCTGCAATGTTATACATACGTCTCCAAGCCTTGACATAGTTTGTGGGATCTCCGTAATACGGAGTCCAGCTTCCATTCATTTCGTTGGCTGGTCTGAACCAGATAGGTCCCATGTCACGTACTTTTTGGGCAGCCACTTCGGCGAAGTATGATTTGTGAAAATCGTCAAGTTCGCCATTTGCCATTTGCTGGGTGGGAATGACGGGCAGCCATCCGTAAAGGAAGAATCGGTATTTGCCCTGATAGTTTTTTCCCCAGTATTTCTCACGTACTGTTTGCATTTCGCTGAAATTTCGTCCCGGTTCCATATTCTGATACCATAAGATCATAGATAGTTGTTTTCCCACCAATTTTTCAAATAAGGCAACGGCACACTGGTCAGTACTTCCTTCGCGGTCTTCCGGATCGAATCCGTATAATGGTGGGAATGCTCCATGATAACATCCTTTTTCGGGGACGTACTTCATGTCATTATGAAATTCTCCCATTACCTTGATTTCGTCGATGAGCATCATCGTACTGGTGGAAGCTGAAGATTTGAGAGTCGCTTTCACATATCTGCATGCTACATTACTAAAGTCTGTTTTTCCCCAAGCGTCCGACTTTCCGTTGCTGTCGGAATAGGTAATTGGTGAGGCTGCTTTTTCCCATTGGCTTTTGTCCTTGCTGGTTGATACTTCTATTTGAGCAGGGAATACAATTTGTGATGTCGGATCGGAAATAGCATGTACTGATACTTCTGTGATACTGCGTAATGATCCCAAATCAATTATTACTTCTACAGTTTGTGCATCCCAACCGACTCCTCTGTTTTTAGTCGAGAGGGTACCGGTCTCCTCATCCGTCAGTTTGGTGCCGGATGTCCAGGGATCGAGAGGGGCTTTATCAGCGTAGGCATTGTTGGCTACAACATTCATTTTATAGAATTTGCCTGCCGCCACATTAATAATGCTTTGTTCATTTGGATCTTTGGGCTTGTTTGGATCAAAAGTAACTTCCCATGATCTCGTTTCTTCTGCATTGCAAGCGTATATGAGTATTGCAACTGCTATTAACCATAAATTTTTTAATTTCATATTTAGTGGTATATTATAAGGTTGATTACTGGTTGTTTGTATTACATATCAATACAGTCATATTGGTAGCAGGCGATACCTCCATTAGAAAATACGAGATAAACGTATAGATAATAACCATTTTTGGCAACTTTAAATACGACATCTCCGGTTCCTTCGGTGTTCTGACCGGAATTCTCGCGACCTCCATATATCTTGTCCGGACATACTACTATCTGGTTATCGAATGAACCGCTGCTAAGGTCATACATACGGACAGCATCAGAACCAGTTACGGCATAGTTGAAACTATTTACATGATTGTAAATGACATAAGGTACTTTGTTGAACACGGCATAGTCTACGGCATTGATAATTGTGTTACCCGGAGCACCTGTATTTGCCGCTTTTATGCTATTGTCTGTTCCTTTAAACCAGTAGAAATAGCGTTTGGCAGAAGTGTCTGTGACATGGCTGGCCAAGAAATAGTCACTTTGAGTGTCGGTGTCATCAGCATAAATCACATCCGCCCATTTAATCCAGTTTGAAGTCAGCAGAGAGGAACTCATAATGACAAATTCCGGACTTTGTGATTGTAAAGTACCATTTATGACACGCCAGCGGGCGAATTGTACTTTACTATCCTTTTGGAATACTGGAGTTGTGATAAGGGCATTGGCATCCAAATCTCCCTGGATAGAGATCTTCCAACCAAATCTTATATTAGTGCCAGTTTTATATTCAATATATTTCTGTGGTTTCTCATTCACTCCATTAGCTTTCCATACGGTGAAAGTACCTCCTGATGGAGTATAGCTGCAGAATAAAATATTATTTCCCCGATCTGCTGTTGCATGGAAGTTTGAATTATCACCGGCAAATTGGCTGATATCCATAGAACCTGCTATTTCTCCGGTCTGGCTATTTAAGTAAATGGCACGATCATTGGCACGTTCGTTGATGACAACATATTTGTCGACTACTGCAAGTCCGGTTACTTTACCCGGTAGCAGAATACCGCTTATTTCAGATAGTCTTTTAGACCATAATAGCTTACCGCTTCCTTGGCGAATACCTGCAACAGTTTTTTGCGGAATATCTTTTTTTACCGTATATGTTGCTTTATCTATGCCATTCTGTGCTGTGACGACGATGGTCTGTTCTTGTTCATAGTCTAGTGCTTCTGTTTCGGGATTGGGACTGCATGTTGCTCCATGTGAGATATCAATGTTAGCTATCTGCTCCCCTACATTATCTATGGTTACTAATGAAATTGTTTTTTCGTTTTCATTAATGACTCCCAATAGCCCTATGGCAGGAATATCGAATTTTGTGATGCTACATTCGTTGCTCTTACGGATTTCACCTATTACTTTGAATTCGGTACTAGTCCCGGAGGTCTGATCTTTCACTGTGATATAGTTGTCTTGGGTAAGATCCATATAAAGTAATGGTGGAGTTACACTGACATTATTCGCTAAACTGGCACTCAATCTTACCCGCTTTAGTGCAGAGGTCGGCAATACATTATCCGACAATTTGGGATAATTGTATGGGAAAATAAATGTGATTGAATGATTGGTATAATCTATCTCACCTTTGAAACTATTTTCGCTGCTGTCATCGTTCGGAAACGATGCAGTGATGCTGTTGATACCTTCGCGTTGAATGTCAGAACCCAACTCTTCAGGACTGTGACAACTAGTTACTCCCCATAGAAGAACTAATGCCTGGATGATTGATATAATTTTGTTTTTCATTGTTCTAAGAGTTTTATTGTTATTTCCATTCATCATATTGCTCAATCAATGAGTTATTCTTCAATTCTTCAGACGGTACAGGAAGGACATATAATTTCTTTATAAACTTGCGGTCCTGTCCGTCGCAATCAACATATTCGTATGTATTGGTAGCACCAATGATTTTAAAGCCATGTGTGCGATAGTTGTTGTATTCAATATGGGCTAATTCCCAACGACGCATATCCCAGAATAAATGACCTTCATAGGCTAGTTCAACCTTTCTTTCATTTCTGTAATCTTTGAACCAAGCCTCGCCTGTAGAGAATTTACCCGGTAAATTCACTTTTACTCTGGCGCGTACCTCATTCATTGCACTTTGGGCTTCCCCGATCTTATTGAGTCGATAAGCTGCTTCCGCTTTGTTCAATAAAACTTCGGCATAGCGAATTTCAACCCACGGTTGGGCGCTTTTCCCATTTTTGACGTCTGTCAGCGTTTCGTCTAACAATTTCCTTAAAAAATAACCGGTTGTGGTTTTGCCGTATGAAGTACCCTGTTCCCGGTAAGGCATAAACACACCATTCTTTCCGTCAAGGCTGCAATCCATCTTTTTCCCTTTCCAGGTACATCCTCTATAGATTACAGTTGCGGCGAAGCGAGGTTCCAGTTGGTCGTATGGAGGAGTCTCATCAGTAATGCCATGCCAGGGTGTCCAGTCTATCTTTTCTCCATTTTTGCTTTCATAACATTCTACCATTTCCTGGGTAGGAGTTCCTGTTGAACCATTGTCATAACCATCACATTGTGGTACATAATATCGGTCGAAAAGATGATTAGGCCCGTTGGCAGCATCATAATCAAACTCCAGAATCGCTTCTTTATTATTCCCTTTCCATGCATCTTCATATTTGTCCGTCAGACCATATAGTTTGAGTGCAATTACATTATTAGCAGCATCATAGGCATCCTGCCAACGTTTGGCATATAACATTGCTCTCGATTTCAGTGCATAGGCTGCTCCTTTGGTGATACGCCCTTTATTTGCCGCATCCCATTCCTTGGGTAAATTATTGGCTGCAAAATCAAGATCGTCGGCTATGAATTGCCAGGTTTCTTCAGCACTGCTGCGGGCTTTATTAGTTGATACCGGCAGATCGTCATACAAGATGACACCTCCATGTCTTTTGGCTAACTGGAAATATACAAATGCACGGAAAAAGCGTACTTGAGCTTCCCAAAGCTTATTTTTGTCTGCTGAAAATTCGGAATATTTTCTTTGTAGAGATAGAAATTGGTTTGTTTCTCGGATCTGTTTGTATGCTGTTGAACGTAGCCAGATACTGTATAGACAGTTATCCGGAGAGATAGCATCCGGTGTAAGTACATAAAGATTAGGATGGCCGGCTCTGTGTCCTAGCGTATATGAACCATACTTAAATGCGTCAGTCAGACTTTCTGTAAAACTTCCGTAGAATTGGGCCTCCCCGAATTGACCGTAATCATGCAGGAGGGGATAGAAACTATTCACATATTTGTCAACCTGGGTTTCATCTTGCCAGATGATTTCATCACTAACGGTAGTCGTTTGTTTTACTTCATCCAGCCAGTCGTTGCACGAACTTAAAGTCAGCAACACAAAGAAGAGTGATATATTAATAGATAACTTTTTCATATAGCGTATATTTTAGAATGTAATTTTAGCTCCAAGTGTATAAGTCCTTTGTTGCGGATAATATCCATTGTTTACAGCTGGAGATTCCGGGTCGATGTTGTACTTGGACACAGCGCTGAAAGTCAGAAGGTTGTATCCCTCAACATAGAGGCGAAGAGCTTCCACTCCCAATGGACTCAACCATTTTTTAGGGAAATTGTATCCTATTTGGGCTGTTTTTATTCTCAAATAGTTTCCGTTACGATACCAGAATGTGGAGGCCAGCCCGTTATTCAAACTTCTCGGATTGATTTCCAGACAAGGGAACTCTGCATTTGTATTTTCGGGTGTCCAGGAGTTTGCCACCAGATAGACTGGTGCATTGCCATTCTGATAGAATGGACGCGTGAAGGCCGTAGCGCTTTGGATTCCGGATGAACCGGTTGCCGTATATACTCCGGTTAATGCAACATCGCTGCCAAGCCCCCATGATGCCAAAATATCAAAATCGAATCCTTTCCAGTTACCAAATAAATTGAAAGAACCTGTGTGGGTCGGTCTTGAACTTTTACCTACATACCCCTGATCTTGATTGACGGTTATAATACCGTCTCCATTTCTATCCATATACTTGATATATCCGGGATAAGCCGGTCGGTCGGGCATGGTAGCGGAGTTGGCTATCTCTTCCTCACTCTGGAACAATCCCTGGGCAATGAATCCCATTTTCGAACCGATTTGCTTTCCGGTCAGTCGTCTGTATTCCGGTGTGTTTTCAGAGTCACCTGCATATTTGAGCCACCTTCCGTATGCGTATGACCAGATTAATTTGGCTCCATAACTGAAACTTCCAATTCTGTTCTGATGTGTAAAAGTGACATCAAAACCCTTATAATCTGCTTTGTTTACGTTTGCAGTTGAAAAATAATAGCCTCCCATGGAAGGAGTATGCGAACCGGTTACGGAAGATAATTTGTCATATTCATATTT
This sequence comes from Bacteroides sp. MSK.20.12, assembly GCF_019052435.1. NCBI lineage: Bacteria > Pseudomonadati > Bacteroidota > Bacteroidia > Bacteroidales > Bacteroidaceae > Bacteroides > Bacteroides sp. MSK.20.12. The sequence continues at coordinate 40,409 of NZ_JAHQVH010000002.1, forward strand.
ATAAAAAGCATCCAGTTCCATTCCTAATAATCCATTCCATAAAGTTACATCTACTCCGATATTATAGTTGAGGCATTGCGCCCATGTCAAATTGGGATTTCCCAATACGGACGGATAGATAGCTGTTTGACTGGCTCCGCCTATTACTACAGAATTGGGGGATGTGCTCATCGTATTTCTCCATTGGAAAGGCTGGATGCCGCTGGTTGCAGTTTTTCCGATACCTGCTCTTAATTTCAGATTGTCTACCCAAGTAGCATGAAACCATTTTTCATTATTGATTCTCCAGGCAAGAGAGAGACCGGGCAGGGTGACCCAGCGTTTGTTCATACCACCAAACAGATAACTACCATCGTGGCGTAGTGAAGCCTCCAAATAATATTTGTCAGCGTAATTGTAGTTCAAACGACCTACAAAACCGGCTACACGTGTCTGGCTGCTGCTACCCGAAGGTATAGCAGGTTGCTCTTTCCCCTCTTTGGTGAATCCTGTGATTTGGTTCAACTCATCCAACTGAATGAAATCTAATCCGGTTCCCGTTACACCGAGATTGTTGCTATTACGTTCCCGTGTTTCGGCCAGCAATAATACTCCGATCGAGTGATCTCCAAATTTGTTATCATACGTGATACTGGTTTGCGTAGTGAACTCTTGGGCGCGTGATGCCGATTCGGATAATATAGGTGTATCTTTCAACACACTGTAGTCCTTATGGTAGGTGAGTGTGGTAGTGGCTGCATTAGGTAAATCCATAATCATGACTTCATTCGGCTTGGTCAACTGTTTAGTCATCCCATGAACTAAGTCGTACGCTCCCTGGAATTTTAAACTTAATCCTTTAAGCCAAGGTGTGTCGTATTTCAGACTGAAATTAGACTGCATATATGATTGGTTGGACCTGTTATATCCAGAATCGTATATGGATGCGATAGGAGCTACCGGAGAACCGGAAGTCGGGGTTGAAACATCGTATATTTTCCCATTATATTCATAAGTATCCTGTACATATGGCAAAGCGTAGCATACCTGTTGGGGAATATTCATCCAATCATCCGGATCGGCAGAAAATTTGGGAGCATCCCGTTTTTCTATACGCCCCGAAACACCTAATGACAGACTAAGTCCTTTAGCCAGCTGTGCGTCGATATTAGAACGAAGATTCATTCGACGGTATTTGAACTTATCTATATTTCCTTTTTCCTCCAGATAACCGATAGATGTGAAGAAACGAATCTTTTCACTTCCTCCGGATGCTGAAATATTATGATGTTGGCGAACACCGGTTCCATATACTTTATCGTACCAATTGGTATTTCCCCATCCGTCGACACCCTCGCGCATTTTGCGCACCATGTCGACAGTAAACACTTCCGTATCACCTTGTAGAAGACGGGCTTTATTGTACCAATAAGCATATCCCGGTCCATCGAGCCATTCTTGTTCTTCTGCATTCTGGCTGATACCCACAGTACCTGTATAGCTAATGGTGACTTTATCTGTTTGTCCCTTTTTGGTTGTGACAATGAATGCTCCATTTGCGTCCAGACCATAAACGGCTACGGCTGATGCATCCTTTAATACAGACACAGATTCTATTTCATTCGGATCGAGTCCGTTGAAGTCACTTGCGCTTCTTCTGATGCCGTCAATAACATAGATAATACCACTTTGCCCGCGTATGGACAAGGAGGCATTATCCGCACCGGGTTGTCCACTGGCTTGTACGGCGGAAATACCGGCAACACGTGCACCGATGATATTACTGATTCCCATGGTTGGGGCTTTAAGGATTTCTTTATCGGAGACAGTAGATATGGCGGCGGTCAGACTACCGCGCTTTTGAGTTCCATAGCCTACCACTACGATTTCATCCAGCGAGGAAACATCTTCTTTAAGAGTGATATTGATATTCGTCTTATTACCTACTTTGACTTCCTGGCTGACCATTCCGATATAGGAGAATACCAATACGTCATTCTTATGGGCATTAATGCTATATTTGCCGTCAACATTTGTAATGGTACCGACATTCGTTGCACCCTTGACAGCTACAGATACGCCAGGTAATGGTTCATCATTACCATCTTTCACAAACCCTTTTATTACTTCTTGTGCAAGACAATCGAGAGTGCACATTAAAAGAGTAATAAACAACGAGGTTACTAACCTTGGATTCCATCTAATTTTCTTCATTGCATGATAAGTTTTTAAATATTAGATCGTCGATTTGAAATTTTAATTTCTAACAATAGTCTCTTTAGACCGGTTAACTAGTTAATGATACAAAAGTATTCTGTTTCAAAGATATGTGCGGTGGCAAAAACGAAAAACTATCTTCAAAAAACGAAGAATAATGCATCGTTAATCTTCTTTTGGCGTTTTTCTTTTTAAGAACCATTCGAAGAACTTATATATAGTTTCGTTTGATTCGGGAGTAGGATCATGTTTGGGCCTGTTCGTCATTGCCACTCGATGATGATAACCCAAAAGTCGGTTGACTGCAACAGAGTGATTTAATGGAATCCATCTGTCTACATTATCAGAATAACCTCCTGATACGAGAAATGGGCGAGGAGCCAATAAAGAATGGAGTTCATGTAAATCATGCCCCTCTTTACATAGTCTGGCATAGACACTTGTTGAAGAGTTATTGCCGTTGTTGCTCCAGATTTTTTTCCAGGGTGGAGGATAATACCCCAAGTACCAAGGTTCCCAATAATTGATATAATTATCTTTGGTTTCATCAAAGACGATACCCGGATCACTCCAGGCGGTGCAGGCAAACTTTTCATATAAACAAGAAGCAAACATAGCCCATTTAGCACCGTAAGAGTGTCCCATGATACCAATTCGGGTAGAGTCGACACTTTCGACTCTGGCTAATACTTCCCATGCATTGGCTGCCGCATAAGCAAGTACTGAAAGAGGTTGCATAGTGGAGTTGTTAATAGTCGGGTAATAGAGAGAGTAAGTCTTATCTTTGGTGGTCTGTCTAGTTCCTAATGAGAGAGTAACGAATCCTCTTTTGGTTAATTGGTAGGCGAAATCTCTATTAGCTTTTCCTCCCCATCCGATAGCTGTTTCCGGTTCGTAGAATACTGTGATAACGGCAGGATGTTTTCCTTTCTTATTTGGTTCCAGTAAATAGCCGTAAGTCTGTTCCAGAGGAGTCCAATAAAAACGCACTAAATGTTGTTTGAAATCTTCGCGTTCTGTGGTTTTTATAATCTCCAGTTTTTGATTGGTGATGATAGCCGGCCAATGACCGATCAGGTTTAACCATTTGTCTTTTATTTCTTTTCTTCGTTTTAGCCAGTCGTCTGCGTTTTTGACTGTATCTCCATTGTAAAATAAAAGAGGGTTGCGGTAAGTTCCAAATTTCTCCTGATACAGTGGTGGTGGGGTAAAGTAGGCGGATAGCTTCTCCCAGTTTCTTTTTGTTTGGTTAATCTCTAATCTTTTGCACCCCATTATTGAGGTGATCCCCAAATAAATAATAATAGGATAGATAATCGTTCTTGTTTTTCCTCTTATGGTATGTCTTTGCATAGTATTAATATCTAAAATGTATTTCGAAAAGTATGAAAACAAAGGTAGGTCATTCTCATGAATGATCTTAATGTCAAAACGAAAAACAGTCTTCAGAAAGCGTTTATTTTATCTTTGTCTAGTCTTTTTCTGCCGGTATTCAATAGGTGAACATCCTTTGAATTTTTTGAAAATCCGGGCAATGTTATTATAGTCTGTAAAGCCTACTTCCATTGCTAAATCGGCCAATGGACGGTCGGTTGTGAGCAGTAGATCTGCAAGATGATTACACCGGCAATTCAGAATATATTGGTATATAGAGGTATTCAGTGCGTTTTTGAATTTCACTTCGAAGTTTCTGCGGGATAGCGGAATGTTTGCAAGCAGAGACTCTATGGTCAAATCGGAACTGTAATGAGACTCTATATACTTCACTACTTCCAGAATATAAGGGTCTTTGATATTGTGTTTCTCCGTAGATTGCCGTAATTCGATGCGGATAGGATTGATAACAATATTGAAAGTACCTTCGTGTTCCTTTTTTATTTGTTGATGAATAAGTCTGCCGATAGAATATCCGCCTCTTTCTACTTCGAGCTCTATGGATGAAATGGGAGGGTCGGAAATATTACACATCAGTTCGTCATTGTCCACGCCTAATAAAGCAATTTCTTCCGGAATAGGAATATTCGTCATTTTGCAAGTTTCAGAAATGAATAGGGCGTGCGCATCATCACAGCAAAATAGGGCGACTGGCTTGGGGAGTTGCTGCAACCACTGGCTCGCCTCCATTCTTATCTCGTCTTCCTGCTTATCCGATTCGAAACTGAAAAATTCGCCTCCGATACGTTTCACTTCCTGCCGATACCCTTCGCAGCGTTCGTCAGACCAAACCACCCCTTTAACGCCGAAATAAGCAAAGTTTCGAAACATCCGTTTGGCAAAAAACTGGGCTGCCATTCTTCCCGTACCTTTATAATCACCTGTCAGATTAGAGTAAGTGACGCTCCGGTGATGATAGTTTTGTAGTACTACCGGAATATTCAGCTCCTTCTGCAAATCGATCGTATCGTTGTTCCACTGACCGATAATGGCGTCGGCTTTCCATTCTTTCGCCCATCTTAAAATACCTTGTTCTCCATACATTGCGCTATAATAAGAAGGTAGTCGGTAAAAGAGCCAGGGGCCGTTTTCTTTGGAGTATTGGACAAGTCCCCGTAGCAGTTTCCTGTCAAATTCGCTTGAATAGTCTATCAATAGAAGAATCTTAATCATAGTTCTATGTTTTTCTTTAGTATAATGTAGGGATGCACAAATATAGAAGAATTCTTTTGTTCTCTCGCAATAAAGACTTAATTTTGTTGCAGCCAACACTTATCTGACACCCGGGTCTCATGAGCACTGACACCCGGGTGTTGGTATGCTTGACACCCGGGTCTCAATGGTGTTGACACCCGGGTGTCAAATAGAACGCGAGTATAAACGAAAAAAGAAAGGAGTATAAACGATGGCAGTGCCTTATGTAGTGAGAAAAAAAGCCGATTTAACATCGGGAGAAAGAAAAGAATTATGGTATGGTGTACCCAAAAAACTGATAGATCCGATTCGGAATAGAGAATTTGCCGAGTACATGGAAAAACGGAGTGGATTTCATCGCGGGCAGATAGATGGTATATTGACGGAAATGGTTGATGCTATCCGTAGTCTGTTGTCTATCGGACAGCCGGTTACTATCGAAGGACTTGGCACATTCCATACGTCACTGACCAGTCCGGGATTTGAACGCCCCGAACAGGTAACCCCGGGAAAGGTGTCCGTTTCACGTGTCTATTTCGTGGCTTGTCCTGAATTTAGCCGGGAAGTGAAAAAAATGAAATGCATGCGTATTCCTTTTAATCTGTATATGCCCGAAGAGATGCTGACCAAAGAAATGAAGAAAGCGGACCGGGAGCAGGAGCGGGAAGAATATGACCGTATGGTGGCACCGGAAATCGAGGAAGAAGTTCAGGAATAAGATAAATTAATACCCTCCCTGTCTTATTTATGAGATAAATCCCTATCTTTGTGGCACTTTTTACGAAAAAAGCAAATTCAAATTAATAGATATAGAAAAGAAAATGGCACAAGAAGACGTTTTTAAGAAGCTTGTATCGCATTGCAAAGAGTATGGTTTCGTATTCCCTTCGAGCGATATCTACGACGGACTAGGCGCTGTGTATGACTACGGTCAGATGGGCGTTGAATTGAAAAATAACATCAAGAAATACTGGTGGGACAGCATGGTGCTGTTGCACGAGAACATTGTCGGTATCGACTCTGCCATCTTTATGCATCCTACTATCTGGAAGGCTTCCGGACACGTAGACGCATTCAATGACCCTTTGATTGACAATAAAGACTCTAAGAAACGTTATCGTGCTGACGTGTTGATCGAAGATCAGCTGGCTAAGTATGACGATAAAATCAATAAAGAAGTAGCGAAAGCTGCCAAGAGATTCGGCGAATCTTTTGATGAGGCTCAATTCCGTTCTACCAACGGACGTGTATTGGAGCATCAGGCAAAACGTGACGCACTTCACACTCGCTTTGCTAAGGCTCTGAACGACGGTAATCTGGAAGAATTGCGTCAGATCATTATTGATGAAGAAATCGTATGCCCGATCTCCGGTACAAAGAACTGGACAGAAGTTCGTCAGTTTAATCTGATGTTCTCTACTGAAATGGGTTCTACTTCCGAAGGAGCCATGAAGATTTATCTTCGTCCGGAAACTGCACAAGGTATTTTTGTAAACTACCTCAATGTACAGAAGACGGGTCGTATGAAAGTTCCTTTCGGTATCGCACAGATTGGTAAGGCTTTCCGTAACGAGATCGTTGCCCGTCAGTTCATCTTCCGTATGCGTGAGTTCGAACAGATGGAAATGCAGTTCTTTGTAAAACCGGGAACTGAACTTGACTGGTTCAAGAAATGGAAAGAAATCCGTCTGAAATGGCATAAAGCTCTTGGATTTGGCGATGCAAGCTATCGTTATCACGATCACGATAAACTGGCTCACTACGCGAATGCCGCTACTGATATCGAATTCCTGATGCCGTTCGGATTCAAAGAAGTGGAAGGTATCCACTCTCGTACTAACTTCGACTTGTCTCAACATGAGAAGTTCTCCGGCAAGAGCATCAAATATTTCGATCCGGAACTGAACGAGTCTTATACTCCGTACGTAATCGAAACTTCTATCGGCGTTGACCGTATGTTCCTTAGTATCATGAGCGCATCTTATTGCGAAGAGCAATTGGAGAATGGTGAAAGCCGTGTGGTTCTGAAATTGCCTGCTGCTTTGGCTCCGGTGAAACTGGCAGTTATGCCGTTGGTAAAGAAAGACGGCCTGCCTGAAAAAGCCCGTGAGGTTATTGACAGCCTGAAGTTCCACTTCCATTGCCAATATGACGAAAAGGATAGTATCGGTAAGCGTTATCGCCGTCAGGATGCTATTGGTACTCCGTACTGTGTAACAGTCGATCATCAGACATTAGAAGATAACTGTGTGACATTGCGTAATCGCGATACCATGCAACAAGAGCGTGTAGCTATCTCTGAACTGAATAATATCATCGCAGACAGAGTAAGCATCACTTCTCTATTGAAAACATTACAATAAACCTTTGACGAATGAGTAAAAAGATCTATTTATTCTCCTTAGTATTGCTGGCTCTTGCATTCACTGCTTGCAGTGAAACGGAAGAGACGGGCAAATATGATAACTGGCAGGCACGTAATGAAGCTTTTATAGATTCAATAGCCAATGCTCATGCAAATACCGCTACACGTGGTCAGTTGGATTCTATTCATATGATTGCATATCCTGGAGTTCCTATCTATTTTAAAAAGAAAACTCCTGTGGGAGATGGGGTGATTCAAAATATTATCCCGCGGGCAACAGATGAGGTTACTGTATATTATAAAGGTTCTTATATCATTTGGGGTAATACTGGTGGTTATGTTGATAAACAAGATAACTTTATAGGGGAAGCGTTTGATGGCTCTTTTACTGAAGCGAATCCTAGCATTGATTTTTCAAGAACTGCGAACTTAACAATTAATGGGCTTGTGACTGGTTTGTCAGAGGTATTGCAACGAAGAAAAATTGGTGAACGTTTGGAAGTGTATGTTCCATGGAAATATGGTTATGGTAGTAGTGATTATACTCCAAAAGGTTCTTCGATTACTATTTTAGGTTATTCAACTTTAGTATTTGATATTCAAATGTTAAAGTGCGAAAAATAATCACTTATTATCATTTGGAATTTATTAAAATAAAGTTCCCTTATTCTAATCCTATTTCATCTATGGCAAAGGATAGAATAAGGGAGCTTATTATTAATATAGCATTGGTTTAGATATGATTTTTATTCTATGAATTATTTCTAAAACTGAAGTATTTCATATATTGTATTTCTACCAGGAGTAATACCATGGAAATTCTTATCTGCAGGTAAGTCATATCCTATAGGATTGTTCCATTTATCCCATACAATAGCTTGATTTGCATTCTTTTCATTTTCATCATCAATCCATAATCCTCATTGTCATGATGTCGTTTGACTACTCCTTATGTTTTGTTCCTTCTTGCTTATATTACAGAAGATTACATTTTTGATTTTTTATACTACTCTCCCTAATCTGCAAATGTGTTGGAATCGTCACCTGCTTGATAGTCTTATCTCCTTTTATCTGATCGATAAGTAGTTGGCAGGCAGTTTCTCCCATTTTATAGGTCTGATGTGATACTGCTGATAATTTCGGTTCCACATAATTAGCATGCTGCTCGTCTGTATACCCGATGATTGCCACATCATTCGGAATCCGGAGGCCGTGATTTTTGATAACTTCCATTGCTGCGAAAGCCAATGTGTCATTCATGGCAAGAATAGCATCCGGAGGCTGTGGAAGTGACAGTAAAGTTTCTGTGGCAATCTTGCCTTCCTCATAATCAATCTTCCGGCAGACTACCAGCTCTTTTTCGATCGGAATACGATTCTCACGTAAGGCTTCCAGATAACCATGTTTTCTTCTCTTTACAATATCCAGATGATTAGCTCCTCCGATAAAAGCTACCCGCTCGCTTCCATTATCCAGGAGATGTTGTGTAGCCATCTGTGCGGATTGTGCCCCGTCTGCTATCACCGATGAAAATTGGTCGGTCAGGCAAACACGGTCGAACAGGATAAGTGGCATATTAATGTCTTTCAAGGCGGAGATGTGGGAGAAATCGGTTGTTTCTTGAGACAGACAGGCGATGATGCCTTCCACACGCATATTGACCAGATTCTCAATATTTCTTTTTTCGTGCTCGTAAGACTCATGTGAAGTCGTGATAATCACGAAATATCCGTTGGCAATAGCCATATTCTCTATTCCATTCAGAATTGATGCAAAGAAATGAGTGACAATATCCGGAACGATCACTCCGATGATACGTGGTGCATTTTTCCGCAGGCTCATGGCAAAAGGATTGGGACGGTAGTTCATCTCTTTAGCCAGTGCCTTTGCTTTAGCACAAAGTTCACGGCTGATTTCCGGACTATCTTTTAGTGCCCTGGATACAGTAGGAATCGACACCCCCAATGCTTGGGCGAGATCTTTTAATGAAGTATGTTTCCGGTTTTCCATTTGAAAGTCTGCAACTTAGATTCTTTTTACAAAGAAAGCACATTCCCGGAAAATTAAAAGCATCTGAAGCAATATTTTTTACGTAAACCGTTACGTTGGTTTTTCGACCGCTCTCTGCTGCACTGAAACTATTACTGACCTATTTTTGTCGCATACAAAATGATTTAAAACCTAAAAGTATGCAATACCATGAAATCGGAAAGACAGGGATGAAAGTATCATCTCTTAGTTTTGGAGCTTCTTCTTTAGGAGGAGTTTTCCATGATTTGAAAGAAAAAGAAGGCATTCAGGCTGTGTTTACCGCTGTTGAGGCAGGAATGAACTTTATCGATGTGTCTCCTTATTACGGACATTATAAAGCGGAAACTGTTTTAGGAAAGGCGCTTAAAGATCTTCCTCGCGACCGTTATTACCTTTCTACCAAAGTGGGACGTTATGGAAAAGATGGAGTAAATCTGTGGGATTACTCTGCAAAACGTGCGACGGAAAGTGTGTATGAGAGCATGGAACGTCTGAATATAGATTTTATCGATCTGATAAATGTACACGATGTGGAGTTTGCCGATTTGAACCTGGTAGTTAATGAAACTCTGCCTGCTTTGGTTGAGTTGCGTGAAAAAGGAGTGGTAGGACACGTTGGAATTACCGACTTGCAACTCGAAAACTTGAAATGGGTAATCGACCATTCACCAAGCGGTACGATTGAATCTGTGCTTAGCTTCTGCCATTATTGCTTGTGTGATGATAAATTAGCAGACTTCCTGGACTACTTCGAATCCAAAGAAATCGGCGTGATTAATGCTTCTCCCCTTTCAATGGGACTGTTGAGTGAACGTGGTGTTCCTGCCTGGCATCCGGCTCCCAAACCCTTGGTAGAGGCTTGCCGTAAAGCAATGGAACATTGCAAAGCTAAGAATTATCCGATTGAGAAGCTGGCTATGCAGTTCTCCGTCAGCAATCCCCGTATCGCAACGACTTTATTTAGTACAACTAATCCGGAGAATGTGAAAAAGAACATCGCTTTCATCGAAGAACCTATTGACTGGGAACTCGTTCGGGAAGTGCAGGAGATTATCGGAGAGCAGAAACGTGTAAGTTGGGCAAACTCATAAAACAGCGTCATTCGTATGGACTATACAATTATTGATGCGCATGCCCATCTGTGGTTACGACAGGATACTGTTGTGGACGGATTGCCTATCCGGACGTTGGAAAATGGCCGTTCGGAATTTATGGGAGAAATCCGGCAAATGGTTCCGCCCTTTATGGTAGACGGTGTGAATAGCGCGGAAGTTTTTCTTTCGAATATGGACTATGCGCAAGTGGCTGCGGCTGTCATTACCCAAGAGTTTATTGACGGTATTCAGAATGATTATTTGTCGGAAGTCGTTTCCCATTATCCCAACCGTTTCTTTGTTTGCGGAATGTGTGAGTTTCGTAAACCTGGATTTTTGGAGCAGGCGAAAGAGCTTATAGCCAAAGGTTTTAAGGCTATAAAAATCCCTGCCCAGCGCTTGTTGTTAAAAGAGGGACGTGTAATGCTGAATAATGAGGAAATGATGCAGATGTTTCATTCTATGGAAGAACGGAATGTCATGCTCTCCATCGATTTGGCTGACGGAGCAACACAGGTTTTTGAAATGGAAGAGATTATTCAGGAATGTCCCCGCCTAAAAATAGCTGTCGGACACTTCGGAATGGTGACACGTCCGGACTGGAAAGAACAAATCCGCCTGGCACGTCATCCCAATGTGATGATTGAATCCGGCGGAATCACCTGGCTTTTCAATGATGAATTTTATCCTTTCAAAGGAGCAGTGAAAGCCATTCGGGAAGCGGCGGATTTAGTTGGCATGGAGAAACTGATGTGGGGATCGGACTATCCGCGCACCATTACAGCAATCACCTACAAGATGTCATACGATTTTGTGGTGAAGTCTTCCGAGTTGACGGAAGAGGACAAAAGACTCTTTTTGGGAGAAAATGCCCGGAACTTCTATGGATTCACGGATCTCCCCGTACTTCCTTACATCAAGAACATGTCCGAATGATAGAGAAAACATCCTTATCGTAAAACTAGATTTATACCATGAAAAAGAATACATATACAATACCTTTAGCGTTAGTTTTCTGCCTTTTCTTTCTGTGGGCGATAAGCAGCAATCTGCTTCCCACAATGATCCGGCAATTGATGAAGACATGTGAACTGAATACCTTTGAAGCCTCCTTTACCGAGACTGCCTACTGGTTGGCTTATTTTATTTTCCCCATCCCCATAGCGATGTTTATGAAACGTTACAACTATAAGGCGGGAATTATTTTCGGACTGGTATTAGCAGCAATCGGAGGCCTGCTTTTCTTTCCTGCCGCCATTTTAAAAGAATATTGGGCTTACCTCTGTATCTTCTTTATTATCGCTACGGGAATGTGCTTTCTGGAGACGGCTGCCAATCCGTATGTGACGGTTTTAGGAGCCCCCGAAACAGCTCCCCGCCGATTGAATCTGGCGCAGTCTTTCAATGGACTCGGAGCTTTTATCGCTGCCATGTTTTTGAGTAAGCTCATCCTTAGCGGAACTCATTACACGCGAGAGACCCTTCCTGTAGATTATCCGGGAGGCTGGCAGGCCTATATCCAATTGGAAACGGATGCCATGAAACTTCCTTATCTGATATTGGCTATACTGTTGATTGCCATAGCTGTTGTCTTCGTCTTTTCAAAATTGCCGAAGATTGGGGACGAAGGAGAAACGGCTTCTTCCGATAAAACGACTTCTTCGGGTAAAACGAAAGAGGGCAGCCAGAAAGAAAAACTGATAGACTTCGGTGTATTGAAGCACTCACACTTGCGGTGGGGAGTGATTGCGCAATTCTTCTATAACGGCGGACAGACGGCGATAAACAGTCTGTTTCTGGTTTACTGTTGCACTTATGCCGGATTGCCGGAAGATACGGCGACTACCTTCTTCGGATTGTATATGCTCGCATTTCTTTTGGGGCGTTGGATCGGTACCGGATTGATGGTGAAATTCCGTCCACAGGATATGCTACTGGTTTACGCCTTGATGAATATTCTTTTGTGCGGGGCAGTGATGATATGGGGAGGTATGATCGGGTTATACGCAATGTTGGCTATCTCTTTCTTTATGTCTATAATGTATCCCACACAGTTCTCATTGGCGCTAAAAGGACTGGGGAATCAGACAAAGAGCGGTTCGGCATTTCTGGTAATGGCTATTGTCGGCAATGCCTGCCTGCCACAGTTGACGGCTTATTTCATGCATGCCAATGAGCATATCTATTATATGGCCTATTGTGTACCGATGATTTGTTTTGTCTTCTGTGCATATTACGGCTGGAAAGGTTATAAAGTAATCGATTAATAAATTTATTTATCAAACATATCCAATGAAAGCAGTTCAAATTGTCAATCCCTCCGAAATGAAGGTGGTTGAACTGGAAAAACCGACCGTTGGTGTCGGTGAAGTATTAGTAAGAATCAAGTATGTGGGTTTCTGTGGCTCCGACCTGAATACCTTTTTAGGACGTAACCCAATGGTGAAGTTACCGGTAATCCCGGGACATGAGGTAGGAGCGGTGATTGAGGAGGTTGGTCCGAATGTTCCGGCCGGCTTTGAAAAAGGGATGAACGTGACATTGAATCCATATACCAATTGTGGTAAATGTGCTTCCTGTCGTAATGGTCGTGTCAATGCCTGTGAGCATAATGAAACGTTAGGGGTACAGCGCAATGGAGTGATGTGCGAATATGCAGTTTTACCTTGGACGAAGATTATTCCGGCTGGTAATATCTCTCCTCGCGATTGTGCGTTGATTGAGCCGATGAGTGTCGGATTCCATGCGGTATCTCGTGCGCAGGTAATCGATAATGAGTTTGTGATGGTTATTGGCTGCGGTATGATTGGTATCGGTGCCATTGTACGTGCTGCTTTGAGAGGAGCAACGGTCATTGCTGTCGACTTGGATGACGAGAAACTGGAACTGGCGAAAAAGGTAGGTGCTTCTTATGTGATTAACTCCAAGACAGAAAATGTACACGAACGGATGCAACAGATAACAGAGGGCTTCGGTGCCGATGTGGTGATTGAAGCTGTCGGCAGTCCGGTCACTTATGTGATGGCGGTGGATGAAGTCGGTTTTACAGGACGGGTCGTTTGCATCGGTTATGCCAAAAGCGAAGTAGCTTTCCAAACGAAATATTTCGTTCAGAAAGAACTGGATATCCGTGGTTCCAGAAATGCGTTACCTGCCGATTTCCGTGCGGTTATTAATTATATGAAAGAAGGCAACTGTCCGGTGGAAGAACTGATTTCGAAGATTGCCAAACCGGAAGGAGCTTTGGAAGCTATGCAGGAATGGACGGCTAATCCGGGAAAGGTGTTCCGTATACTGGTTGAGTTCTGATAAGTTCTTGTAATAAGAATAGTTGTTGATACCTGTTGTTCGGGTATGTAATAAGTGAGAGGAGGCTGAATACAGTCTCCTCTCTTTGGGAGATAGGGTGATGTAACATGAGTAAATATAGATGTAACATTCTTCATTCGATATGTAGCATCACAAAGAAATCATGTAGCATACTTTGGGCAATATATCTGTTTGCATTTTCTATTTTTGTGATGTGGAAGATAACAAGGAATATTTTAAATAATTAGCTTTCAAATAATAGATAATGTAGCCAGTTAATAAAAAAACGATGATTATGCTGAAAACAAAAATCAACACTATTTTACTGTGTACTCTTTTTACATGGTTCTTCCCGCTATCAGCCGGAGCACAATACCGTAATCCTATTCTTTATGCTGACGTGCCCGATATGTCAGTATGTCGCGCAGGCGATTACTTTTACATGGTTTCCACTACTATGCACCTGATGCCGGGGGCGCCAATCATGCGTTCGCCGGACATGAAACATTGGGAAACTATCAGCTACGTATTTCCTCGCATTGACGATGGTCCCCGTTATGATCTGCTCGAAGGCACTGCTTACGGGCAAGGACAATGGGCATCATCTATCCGCTATCATGACGGAAAATTCTATGTATGGTTTACAGCCAATGGCGCGCCCGGACGTGGGTTTGTTTATACTGCGACAGATCCGGCCGGTCCCTGGAAACTTCTTTCGCGTCCCCCGCATTTTCATGACGGTTCGCTTCTGTTTGATGATGACGGGCGGGTGTATCTCTTTCACAGTACGGGACATCTTACGGAGTTGAAACCCGATTTGACTGATGTACTTCCCGGTGGCATCAATCAGCAAATATTTGAGCGGGATGCTGACGAACAAGGTCTGTTGGAAGGTAGTTCCGTCATTAAGCATAATGGAAAATATTATTTGCTGATGATTTCTATGGATTGGAGTATTCCCGGCCGTCTGCGTCGTGAAGTATGCTATCGTGCCGATAAGATTACCGGACCTTACGAAAAACGTGTCATTCTTGAAACGGAGTTTGACGGGCATGGCGGTGTTGGTCAGGGATGCATCGTAGACGGGAAAAACGGTGAATGGTACGGACTGATTTTTCAGGATCGTGGTGGCGTAGGGCGTGTGCCGTGTCTTATGCCTTGTACATGGACGGAAGATGGTTGGCCTATGCTGGGAGACAAGGATGGGCACATTCCGAATGATACCACTTTATCGTATATGTCAATGGATGGTATCTGCGGTTCGGATGATTTTTCCGCTTCCGGGCTTTCCCTCTATTGGCAGTGGAATCATAACCCCGTCGATCAGGCATGGAGCCTTACCGACCGTCCCGGATTTTTGCGTTTGAAAACCTCCCGTGTGGTAGATAACCTGTTTGTTGCTCCCAATACGTTGACTCAACGTATGGTAGGACCGAAATGCATGGGCACTGTCAGTCTCTCTCTGGGGGGGATGAAAGATGGTGACCGTGCAGGATTATCGGCTTTTAATGGTGACAGCGGTGTGCTTACGGTTGAAAAGAACGGAAATAAACTGTCTCTTGTGATGAGTGAACAGAAAAGCGTGTTTGAGAAAACGAAGCGTGCCATTAGCCGTGTGGATATGACCGAACAAGCCCGTATACCTCTAAACAAAGAGCTTGTCTATTTGCGTGTGGAAGGTGACTTTACCAATGGACGGGATGAGGCTCGTTTTTCTTATAGTCTTGATGGGAAAACATGGCTGCCTGTCGGTCTGCCTATTAAGATGAAGTTTGACTACACCCGTATGTTCATGGGCAGTAAGTTTGCCATATTTAATTATGCTACACGTTCTGTAGGCGGTTATGTAGATGTGGACTCTTTTGATTATTCGTTCTGTGATGCGTCAATGTAACACACAAATATGTATTTGTAACCAATGAAACATTGTTTTATTGGAAAATAGGCTATTTTTGTTTCCAAATTAATCATAACTAATAAGTATAATATTATGAAAAGAGGTTGGATACCGATTATGGGTGTTTGTTTGGTGTTATCGTTTTCGGCATGTAAGCAATTGCTGCCTTACCAGGACACTTCTTTAACGGTGGAACAACGGGCGGAGGATTTGTTGCCCCGGTTGACTTTGGAAGAAAAAGTATCATTAATGCAAAATGCATCACCTGCTATCCCTCGACTGGGAATTAAAGAATATGAGTGGTGGAATGAAGCGTTGCACGGTGTGGGACGTGCCGGATTGGCTACTGTTTTTCCCCAGTCTATCGGTATGGGAGCTTCTTTTAATGATTCATTATTATATGAAGTGTTCAATGCCACTTCCGATGAGGCTCGTGTAAAATCGCGTATTTTCGGTGAAAGCGGCGTGCTGAAACGCTATCAGGGATTAACATTCTGGACACCGAATGTCAATATATTCCGTGACCCTCGTTGGGGACGCGGTCAGGAAACATACGGTGAAGACCCTTATCTGACAGGACAAATGGGAATGGCTGTAGTCCGTGGTTTGCAAGGACCGGAAGATGCCAGGTATGATAAGCTGCACGCATGTGCCAAGCACTTTGCCGTTCATTCAGGACCGGAGTGGAACCGGCATAGTTTTGATGCGGAGAATATAGATCCCCGGGATTTATGGGAAACCTATCTGCCTGCTTTTAAAGATTTGGTACAGAAAGCGCATGTAAAGGAAGTGATGTGTGCCTACAATCGTTTTGAGGGAGAGCCTTGTTGTGGCAGCAATCGCCTGTTGATGCAAATATTGCGGGATGAATGGGGATACAAAGGCATTGTAGTCTCTGACTGTGGAGCGATCTCCGATTTCTATAGACCGGGAACGCATGGGACTCATCCGGATAAGGAACACGCTTCGGCCGCTGCTGTGCGGACAGGTACAGACCTTGAATGTGGAAGTGAATATGCTTCACTGGCGGATGCTGTAAAAGCCGGTTTGATTGACGAAAAAGAAATAGATATTTCATTGAAACGTTTGTTGACAGCACGTTTTGAACTGGGAGAAATGGACGAACAACCGGCTTGGTCGGAAATTCCGGCCTCTGTGTTGAATAGTAAGGAACATCAGGCATTGGCTTTGCGTATGGCTCGTGAATCATTGGTGCTCTTGCAGAATAAAAACAACATCCTGCCTCTGAATACTAATCTGAAAGTAGCCGTTATGGGACCTAATGCCAATGACTCCGTGATGCAGTGGGGAAATTATAACGGTATTCCGGCACATACGGTTACCTTATTGGAAGCTGTCCGTGCCAAACTACCGGAAGGACAAATCATATACGAACCGGGTTGTGACCGTGTGGACGGAAAGACACTCCAAAGCCTGTTTGATGAATGTAGTATAAATGGTAAACCCGGTTTCTTGGCAGAATATTGGAATAATCGTGATCGTGAAGGGGAAGTGGTTGCTACCGATCAGATTTCCACTCCGTTCCATTTTGCGACAACAGGGGCTACTACATTTGCGCCCGGTGTGGAAATAACTAATTTCTCGGCTCGTTATGAATCTGTCTTTCGTCCTTCGCAGTCGGGTGATGTTGCTTTCCGTTTTCAATTGGATGGTGAAGTGACTCTTATTATAAATGGTGAGCAAGTGGCTCGGAAAATATATGTTAAGAATCCGACGAACCTCTATACGTTACAGGCGAAAGCTGGAAAAGAGTATCATATCGAGATTTTATTCAAACAACGGAATGAAAGGGCTACACTTGATTTTGATTTGGGCAAAGAGGTCGGGATCGACTTGAACCTCGCAGTGAAGAGAGTAATGGATGCTGATGTGATTCTTTTTGCTGGTGGAATTTCTCCAAGTCTGGAAGGTGAGGAAATGCCGGTAGAAGTTCCCGGATTTAAGGGTGGTGACCGTACGGATATTGAACTTCCGGACGTTCAACGTGATTTGTTGAAAGCTTTGAAGAAGGCTGGTAAAAAGGTTGTCTTTATCAATTATTCCGGTTCAGCTATCGGACTAGTGCCCGAAACGACTACTTGTGAAGCGATTCTGCAGGCATGGTATCCGGGACAGGCGGGTGGTACAGCTATCGTTGATGCTCTTTGGGGAGAGTATAATCCCGGTGGACGCCTGCCGGTCACTTTCTATAAGGATGTGAATCAATTGCCGGACTTTGAAGACTATTCCATGAAGGGACGTACCTATCGATATATGCAACAGCAACCACTTTTCCCATTCGGTCATGGGTTGAGTTATACTGACTTTACTTATGGAGAAGCTAAATTGAGCAAGAATACAATCGCTAAAGGTGAAAATGTAGTATTGACTATTCCGGTAAGCAATGTCGGGCAACGTGATGGAGAAGAGGTGGTTCAGGTTTATTTGGGACGTCCGGGTGATAAGGAAGGTCCCCGTTATACCTTGCGTGCCTTCAAACGCGTTCATATTCCGGCAGGGAAAACTGAATCAGTAGCTATTCCTCTTACCGGTGAGAACTTTGAATGGTTTGATGCAGAGTCGAATACGATGCGTCCGTTGGAAGGTACTTATGAATTACTGTATGGAGGAACTTCTGATAGAAATAAGTTGAAAACGATTGTAATGAACGTACAGTAATACCGCTTTGGAATTTTGTTTATTTTTACAGATAGACAATCCGGATTTATTTATTGAATGAATAAAGAAAGAACGACCTTGTTCCTTTAAAAGGAACGGGTCGTTTCTTTTAAACCAAGCCCCCGTTTCTTTTAAACCAACGGGGGCTTTCTTTTAAAGGAAAATGAATATTTGCTAATGCTTGATATTCAGTCTTTTACATGATGGGGGATAAAAGTGTTGAAATAATAGGTAATGTAGTCATTTATCTTACCATTTTTCTGTTTTGGGGCTTTTTGTTACATCAGAAAAGAATCATGTTACATGTCTGTGATAAATGTAACCTGTATATAGATGCCTGTATCATGATTGTACATATATGATAAAACCGAATCGATACATTTGCAAACACTACTATGGAACAGGAAATTATAGAAAATAAAAAGTGATAATATGAGAACATTAAAATTGATTTTGTCGGGCTGGCAATCCGTGGGGCTTGTCGTATTTATTATGTTGTTTTTTAATATGGAGGTGAGTGGCAAGGGTAAAATAACGAAAAATGCTCCTGTCTTTACGCAATTTATTTATCAGGGGGAGGATGCTATTTATCAAAACAATCCTTTAAAGCCGGGTGAGTTCTATAATCCTATTTTGCAGGGTTGCTATCCCGATCCGAGTATAACGCGGAAAGGGAATGATTATTATTTAGTGTGCTCATCTTTTGCTATGTTTCCCGGGGTACCTATTTTCCATTCTAATGATCTGGTCAACTGGAAACAAATCGGCCATGTGCTGGACAGAACGTCACAATTAAAGGTTGAAGATTGTGGTATTAGTGCTGGTGTATATGCTCCTGCTATAAGATATAATCCCAATAATGATACGTTTTATATGATAACCACTCAATTTTCCGGTGGCTTTGGAAATATGGTGGTAAAGACAAAGAATCCGGAGAATGGCTGGAGTGATCCGATCAAACTTCAATTTGAAGGCATTGATCCTTCTCTTTTCTTTGATGATAATGGCAAGGCATACGTGGTACATAATGATGCTCCTGCTAAAGCAAACGAGCGTTACTCGGGACACCGTGTTATAAAAATATGGGATTATGATGTGGAGAATGATAAAGTGGTTCCGGGAACGGACCGGATCATCGTAAACGGTGGCGTCAATATAGAAGAAAAGCCGATATGGATTGAAGCTCCTCATATCTATAAGAAAGATGGACGTTATTATTTAATGTGTGCGGAAGGAGGAACCGGAGGCTGGCATAGCGAAGTCATTTTTGTAAGTGATCATCCGAAAGGACCTTATCTTCCGTCAAATAATAATCCTATTTTAACTCAACGTTATTTTCCTGCAAATCGGGCGGATAAAGTAGACTGGGCTGGTCATGCAGACTTAGTGGAGGGACCCGACGGAAAATATTATGGTGTATTTTTAGGAATACGCCCCAATGAGAAGAACAGAGTGAATACCGGACGCGAAACTTTTATTCTTCCGGTGGACTGGAGCGGAACATTTCCTGTTTTCGAGAATGGGCTTATCCCTATGAAACCTACATTGAAGATGCCTTCGGGAGTAGAGAACCAAACAGGAAAAAACGGTTATTTGCCTAGTGGCAACTTTGTCTTTAAGGATGATTTCTCCGATAAGACATTAGATTTTAGATGGATCGGTCTTAGAGGTCCTCGTGAAGAATTCGTTGAGATGACCGATAAAGGGTTGCGGATCATCCCTTTTACCTCAAATATCAATGAAGTGAAACCTACTTCTACTTTGTTCTACCGTCAACAGCATAATCAATTTACCGCGGCAGCAACCATGGAGTACAAACCAAAAAATGAGAAAGATTTTGCCGGTATAACATGTTATCAAAATGAAAGATATCACTATGTTTTCGGTATCACTAAAAAGGGAAAAGACTATTACCTGATACTGCAAAGAACCGAAAAAGGACAAGCGAGTGTCCTGGGTGAGGTGAAGATAGAAACAGAGAAACCTGTGACACTGCAAGTAACAGCCAATGGAGATGATTATCGTTTTAATTATTCGATTGATGGCAAGGGTTTCCTAAATTTAGGAGGAACCGTTTCCGGCGATATTCTTTCTACTAATGAGGCTGGTGGCTTTACAGGAGCAATGATTGGACTGTATGCAACATCTGTTGGTTATTAATTAGAAACCTTATCATTCTATAATTATGAAAATACATCATCTATTTTGGGGTATATGTTTATGCTTCAGCACAAATATCTTATTCGCACAGAACTATCAGAAAACATCGTCCGGTATCAAAACCACTGTAAATGCAGTGGATATAGAAGTACAATTCTTTGCGCCTGCTGTGGCGAGAGTAATAAAGTCACCGGAAGGTGTTGCCTATGAAAAACAGAGTCTTTCTGTAATTGCCAAACCTGAAAAGGTGAGTTTCAAAGTTGATATACAAGATAATAAGATTGTATTGAATACCAGTGAACTAAGTGTCAGTGTGGACACCGGGACGGGAATTGTTTCTTATTTCTCAAAGGATGGCAAGTCGTTATTGGCAGAGAAATCCGGTATGCAGTTTATCGATTTCGATGATGCCGGGACAAAAACTTATCAGGTTTATCAACCTTTTGTATTAGATAAGGAGGAAGCTATTTATGGTTTGGGACAATTGCAAAATGGAAAGATGATTCAGCGGAACATGACCAAAAATCTGATACAGGGAAATGTTGAAGATGTGTCGCCATTCTTCCAGTCCACCAAAGGATATGGTGTGTTTTGGGATAACTATTCGCCGACTCTTTTTACGGACAACGAAGTTGAAACATCTTTTCGTTCTGAAGTAGGTGATTGTGTAGACTATTATTTCATGTATGGGAAGGATGCCGATGGTGTAATAGCACAAGTACGCAGCTTGACCGGGCAAGCACCGATGTTTCCTTTATGGACTTATGGTTACTGGCAAAGTAAAGAAAGATATAAAAGCCAGGAGGAAGTGGTAGACGTTGTTCGTAAATATCGTGAATTGGGTATTCCTTTGGATGGTATTATTCAGGATTGGCAATATTGGGGGCATAACTATTTGTGGAATGCGATGGATTTTCAGAATCCGACTTTCAATAATCCTCAAAAGATGATGGAGGATGTCCATGCGATGAACGCACACATGGCTATATCTATCTGGTCGTCATTCGGACCGATGACCAAACCTTATAGAGAATTGGACAAAAAAGGTATGTTGTTTAACTTCACTACCTGGCCGCAATCGGGATTGGAGTCATGGCCCCCCAACATGGAATATCCTTCCGGTGTAAGGGTGTATGATGCTTACAATCCCGAAGCACGTGATATTTATTGGAAATATCTGAATGATGGAATTTTCAAGCTGGGAATGGATGCCTGGTGGATGGACTCTACCGAACCCGATCATCTGGATTGGAAGCCGGAGGATATGGATACCAAAACCTATCTGGGCTCGTTCCGTAAGGTGCGCAATGCTTATCCGTTGATGACTGTCGGAGGGGTTTACGACCATCAGCGTGCAGTGACTTCGGACAAACGCGTGTTTATTTTAACCCGTTCCGGATTCTTGGGGCAGCAACGTTATGGTGCAAATGTATGGAGTGGTGATGTCGCTTCCACATGGGAGAGTTTTAGAAATCAGATTCCTGCCGGATTAAACTTTTCTTTGTGTGGTATGCCTCACTGGAATAGTGATATTGGTGGCTTTTTTGCAGGACATTATAATAAAAGCTGGAATGATGATAGTGCTTCAAAAAATCCATTGTATCAGGAGCTTTATGTGCGTTGGTTGCAGTTTGGAACGTTCAATCCGATGATGCGTTCGCACGGGACGGATGTTTATAGGGAAATCTATAAGTTCGGAAAGAAAGGCGAGCCTGTATATGATGCTATCGAGAAGATGATAGGTTTACGTTACTCTCTGTTGCCTTATATTTATTCTACTTCTTGGGAGGTAAGCAATCGTCAATCGAGTTTTATGCGCGCTTTGATGATGGATTTTGTAGATGACAGAAAGGTGTGGGATATCAATGACGAATATATGTTTGGAAAATCGATCCTTGTGGCTCCGATTACTCATGCACAATATACACCGGAAGCTGTGGTAAAAGTCTCCGAAGAAGAAGGATGGAACAGAGATGGAGCGAAAAAAACAAAAACTGACGCTGCTGTGGATTTCATGGAAACGAAATCTACTAACATATACTTACCGGCAGGAACGCTATGGTATGACTTCTGGACAAACGAGAAACATGAAGGCGGAAAGGAAATTACCAAAGAGACTACACTTGATGTTATTCCATTGTATGTAAAAGCGGGTAGTATCATTCCTGTTGGTCCACAAGTTCAGTATGCCACTGAAAAACCGTGGGATCATCTTGAATTGAAGGTATATGCGGGTGCGAATGGAAACTTCATTTTATATGAAGATGAATTTGATAATTACAATTACGAAAAAGGAGCTTATACGGAAATTCCAATCTCTTGGAATAATGCATCTCGTAAATTGACGATAGGGGCAAGAAAAGGTGCGTATGAGGGAATGTTGAAGAACCGTAAGTTTGCTGTAACTCTTCAGGACGGGACTCAAAAAAACGTCGATTATAATGGGAAGGCAATTTCTGTAAGGTTTTGATTGTAATAGAATGTGTGATTATGCCAACAGAGAAGAATCTAAAAAATAGAAATATGGTGAAGTTTTTTATAGTAATGGCTATGCTATTGGGGAGTAGCGTTGCAAGTGCAGAAAATAAACAGATAACAAGTCCTGATGGGAAGCTGGTAGTAACACTCTCAGATGTGGATGGAAGACCTTCTTATTCTGTTAGTTATGACAATGTTCTCTTTTTGAAACCATCTCCATTGGGGATGATTGCAAATATAGGAGATTTCTCATCGGGGATGTCGCTGGAGAAGAATGTTTCAACAAATAAAATAGATGAAACATACGAGTTAGCTTCTATTAAGCAGAGCAAGGTTCGTTATGTGGCAAATGAAGCTGTATTTTCGTTTACGCAACAAGGGAAAACAATTTATGATGTTATATTCCGCATAAGTAATAACGATGTTGCTTTTAAATATAAGATATATCCGCAAGGTGAGACACTAAGTTGCGTGGTTAAGCAAGAAGCTACGGGATTTGTGTTTCCTGACGGAACCACCACTTTCCTTTGTCCGCAAAGTAAACCGATGGGAGGATTTGCCCGTACTTCTCCAAGTTATGAGACGTCTTATACGGCAGATGATGTCGCAGGGAAAAATGGCTGGGGAGAAGGATATACATTTCCCTGTCTGTTCCGTAATGGAGATAATGGTTGGGTGCTTGTTTCCGAAACGGGAGTAAATGGTGGATATTGTGCGAGCCGTCTGTTGGGACACAAAGGAGGAACGTATACAATCGGATTTCCGCAAGAAGGTGAAGCAAATGGGAATGGTACGGTTTCTCCAGGGATAGCATTACCGGGCGAGACGCCTTGGCGTACTATTACTGTGGGCAAGACTTTGGCTCCAATAGTGGAGACAACGGTTCCTTTTGATGTTGTAAAACCGCTTTATCCGGCAAAAGGAGAGTATACGTATGGACGGGGTTCATGGAGCTGGATTATCGGTATGGATGGAAGTACTAATTATAAAGAGCAACTCCGGTATATTGATTTTTCGGCAGCAATGGGGTATCAATCTGTGTTAGTGGATGCCTTGTGGGATAAACAAATAGGACGTGATAAAATTGAAGAATTGGCTAAATATGGGAAGGACAAAGGGGTAGCTCTTTATTTGTGGTATAATTCGAATGGGTATTGGAATGATGCTCCGCAAACTCCGAGAGGTATTATGGATAATGCGATAGCCAGACGTAAGGAGATGAAATGGATGCAAAGCATTGGTATTCGTGGAATAAAAGTTGACTTTTTCGGAGGTGACAAGCAAATGACTATGCAGTTGTATGAGGATATCTTGTCGGATGCAAACGAGTACGGTCTTTTAGTTATTTTCCATGGATGTACTTTGCCTCGTGGCTGGGAACGTATGTATCCTAACTTCGCATCGAGTGAGGCTGTATTGGCTAGTGAAAATCTTCATTTCTCTCAAGGCAGCTGTGATAATGAGGCCTTTAATGCTACCTTGCACCCGTTTATTCGTAATACTGTGGGTAGCATGGATTTTGGAGGTAGTGCATTGAACAAATATTATAATGCGGATAATGCTCCACGGGGAAGCCGGCGGGTAACATCAGATGTCTACGCACTGGCTACGGCGGTTCTATTTCAGAGTCCGGTACAGCATTTTGCTTTGGCACCGAATAATCTGACCGATGCTCCTGCATGGGCTATTGATTTTATGAAAGAGGTTCCAACGACTTGGGATGAGGTACGTTTCATTGACGGTTATCCTGGTAAATACGTTATTCTCGCCCGTCGTCATGGAGACAAATGGTATATTGCCGGAGTAAATGCGCAGAAGGAAACACTGAAACTTAAAGTTAATTTGCCGATGTTCTCCAATGGGGAAAAGGTGAGACTATTTAGTGATGATAAGGTATTGCAGGGCGGTGTGAAACAAATAGGAATAGGAAAGAAACAAGAATTGCAATTGACTATTCCTTGCAATGGTGGAGTATTAATAACCAAATAACTGTTTAGACAGATAGAATATGAAAAACTTGAATTTTTGGGGTGTATTACTCCTGTTGGCAATGACTGCCGTCACTTCGGGAGTGGCACAAAATCCTATTATCCAGACAAAATATACCGCCGATCCGGCTCCGATGGTATATAATGATACCGTTTTCCTTTATACAACTCATGATGAGGATGATGCCGAAGGATTCAAAATGTTGGACTGGTTACTTTATACTTCCACCGATATGGTGAATTGGACTGATCATGGAGCGGTCGCTTCTCTGAAGAGTTTTGATTGGGTGAAACGTGATAACGGTGCCTGGGCAGAACAAGTCATCGAACGTAATGGCAAATTTTATATGTATTGTCCGATTCACGGTAATGGTATTGGCGTATTGGTATCCGACTCTCCTTACGGCCCTTTTAAAGACCCTTTGAACAAACCGTTGGTTTGGCAGAAGGAGCATTGGTACGACATTGACCCGACCGTATTTATTGATGATGACGGACAAGCGTATATGTATTGGGGCAATCCGAATGTTTATTATGTGAAACTGAATGAGGATATGATTTCATATTCGGGGGAAATTGTACAAGTGGAAAATAAACCGGAACATTACCAGGAAGGTCCGTGGGTGTATAAACGGAACGGGCATTATTACATGGCTTTCGCTTCAACTTGTTGTCCGGAAGGGATTGGCTATGCTATGAGCGAAAAAGCTACCGGACCATGGAGTACAAAAGGATATATTATGCGTCCAACAGAGCGGAGTAGAGGAAATCATCCTGGAATTATCGATTATAAAGGTAGCTCTTATGTATTTGGCCTAAATTATGATTTGCTTCATTTGGAAACATTGGATCATAAGGAACGTCGTTCCACGTCTGTTGCAAAAATGCATTATAATCCGGATGGAACTATTCAGGAAGTTCCTTATTGGCAGGAGACGAAACTGGAACAGATTGAAAACTTTAATCCTTACCGTAGAGTGGAAGCTGAAACGATGGCTTGGGGATATGGTCTTAAAACTGGAAATCATGAGAATGGTGGTTTGTATATAACCGATATCGATAATAATGAATATCTGTGTGTGCGTGGTGTCGACTTTGGCAAGAAAGGAGCAAAGAAATTCAGTGTAAGCGCAGCTTGTGTTGAAAAAGGCGGAATGATAGAAATTCGTCTGGATAGCACTGAAGGGCCGGTAATAGGTAGTGTCAGTATATCACCGACAGGAGGACTGGATATATATAAACAGATGTCATGTCGGATAAAGAATGCAAAGGGTGTACATGATCTTTATTTCTGCTTTAAAGGAGAGAAAGGAAACAAACTTTTCAATCTGGATTATTGGGAATTTGAATAGCTTTTATTCAAAAAAAAATAAGATTGTAATGTGTTTATAATCAGTGCAATTGTTTGGGTGTGCTACAAGGGAAAAGATAGATGTAACATTGAAAATGAAGATGTTATTTAGGAAAAGAAGCCCGTAACATAATTATGTTTGTAGTTTTATGAACTGGCATATCTTTGCAGAAAAGATCAGTAATTCATATTTGATTATAAAGAAAATAAGAAGTATTATGAAGAATACACAGGTAATACAATTAATGTCAATCGTCTGGCTCTCCATATTTATGCTGGGGATAACAATGATGTCATGTAGCTCAAAGAAGGAACAACAATTACCGGCTATTGGAAAATCTGTGGCCCTCTTTGATTATTTTTCTTATAAGGGAAATGATGATTTTTATATTTCCAATCCTCTGTCAGGTGAAGACTATTTCTATAATCCTATTTTGCCGGGATGGTATTCTGATCCTAGTGTTTGTACAAATGGAGAAGGTGATTATTTCCTAGTAACATCTACATTCACTTATTTCCCCGGTATTCCTATTTTTCACAGCAAAGACTTGGTGAATTGGAAACAGATAGGGCATGTGTTGAACCGTGCTTCGCAATTAGTGAATATGGAAGGACAGAAAGTGAGTGGCGGTATTTTTGCTCCGGCTATTTCTTATAATCCGTATAACAAGACATATTATATGGTAACAACCAATGTCGGAGCCGGAAATTTCTTTGTTAAGACGCAAGACCCGTTTGGTGAATGGTCGGAACCCATCATGTTGCCGGAGGTCGGAGGTATTGATCCTTCTTTCTTTTTTGATGAAGATGGTAAGGCATATATTGTTAATAATGATGAGGCTCCGGATAATAAACCTGAATATAGCGGACACCGTACTATACGCATACAAGAGTTTGATGTGAAAACAGATAAGACGATCGGTCCCCGTAAAATTCTTGTAAACAAAGGAGCTCAACCGGCAGACAAACCAATTTGGATAGAAGGTCCTCATTTATATAAGATAAATGGAAAGTACTTCTTGATGTCCGCCGAAGGTGGAACGGGAAACTGGCATTCGGAAGTGATTTTCCGTGGTGATTCTCCGATGGGTAAGTTTCTTCCATGGAAAAACAATCCGATTCTGACGCAAAGACATTTGAATTCTGACCGTCCTAATTCGGTAACCTGTGCTGGTCATGCAGACCTGATTCAAACAAAAGAGAGAGATTGGTGGGCTGTTTTTCTGGCTTGTCGCCCTATTAATAATCAGTTTGAGAATTTGGGACGTGAAACATTTATGATGCCGGTGAAATGGAGTGAAGACGGATTCCCGTACATGACACAAGGAGATGATTTAGTACCTATGATTGTAAAACGTGAAGGTGCGAAACGCGATACGACAGTTACTTATGGTAATTTCGAGTTAATAGCGAACTTTGATTCTCCTGTACTTGATATGCCATGGATGACTTTAAGAGCTTCTGCTTCCGATTTATATTCATTGACGGAAACGCCCGGATACCTGACCTTGAAGTGTGCAGATATTAGCGCTACGGAAAAGAAAACTCCGGCATTTGTCTGTCGTCGGTTACAACATCATAAATTTGAATGTGCTACCCGTATGTTGTTCAATCCTTCTAACGATAAGGAAACAGCCGGAATGTTATTGTTTAAAGATGAGGCGCATCAATATTTCTTCTGCTTGAATAAAGTGGGTGAGAATAAAAATATTTCTCTGAAACAAATCGGTGAAAAGGAACAGACATTGGCTTCAGATGAAATAGACGCAGATACAAATGAGGTATATTTGAAATTAGTATCTCAAGGAATTGGTTACGACTTCTATTATTCTATTGATGGTGAAAAAAACTGGAAACTGCTTTGTAAAGATGTAGATTCCAGTTATCTCTCTACTACAACGGCTGGTGGATTTACCGGTACTACAATTGGATTATACGCTACTTGCAAATAATTATTTTTTTTATATAAATCTAATACTAGCAACTATGGGTGATATTTATAATGATAGCTAATGCAATTAAAAAAGAATGATGATTAGAAAACAATGTAGTTAATTAACATCTTAAACTAATGGTAATGAAAAATGTAACGAAGAAAATTCAAAAAATTCCTTACCTGTTTCTCCTTATGTTGTTTAGTTTTGTAACAGCATCAGCACAGAAAGGGATAACGGTGAGGGGAACGGTTCTTGACAGTAATGGTGAGACAATCATTGGAGCCTCAGTAACTTTAAAAGGTAATAGTTCAATAGGTACAATCACAGATATAGATGGCAATTTTGTATTGACTGTGCCCGGTGAGAAGTCTGTCCTTATTGTTTCGTATGTAGGAATGAAACCGCAGGAAGTAAAAGTGGTTTCTAAAGGTCTTATTAAAGTAACATTGGAAGATGACACCAAGCAACTGGAAGAAGTGGTTGTGGTGGGTTACGGACAACAAAAGAAAGCGTCTGTGGTAGGTGCTATTGCACAAACCACTGGTGAGACATTACAGCGTGCAGGTGGTGTGTCGAATGTGGGTGCGGCATTGACGGGTAATTTGCCGGGTGTGGTGACTTCTGCCTCTACTGGTATGCCGGGTGACGAAGACCCGAAAATTGTAATTCGTAGCGTTAGCTCGTGGAATAATAGCGAACCGCTTATCCTTGTGGACGGTATCGAACGTCCGATGAGCAGTGTGGACATGAGTTCTGTACAGTCTATATCTGTATTGAAGGATGCGTCGGCAACTGCTGTTTATGGTGTGAAGGGTGCCAATGGTGTCATTCTTGTAACCACTAAGCGCGGTAACGAAGGTCGGGCCAAGATTGACGTAAGTATGAACATGACGGCTAAAGTGGTTTCTGCTCTGCCGGGAAGAATGGAGTCGGCGGATGCGTTGTATGTGCGTAATCAGGCTGCCGAATATGAGTTAGGCTTGAATCCTGCTTCTTGGAATAAAATATTGCCGATGGAGACGATTGACAAATATCGCCATCCTGCTAATTTGGAAGAGGCCGAACGTTATCCGAACGTTGACTGGCAGAAAGAGCTTTTCAAAGATTATGCCATGTCATACAATCCGAGCATCAACCTGTCGGGTGGTACACGCCACGTCAAATATTTCGCTGCGGTAGACTTTCTGCATGAAGGTGACTTGTTCCGCGAATGGGACAATAACCGTGGTTATCAGGCAGGTTACGGATTCAACCGTATTAATGCACGTAGTAATTTGGACTTCAAGATTACCAAAACTACCGTATTGAAAGCCAATATTTTCGGTTCTTACGGTGTGAAGAAATCACCGTGGGGAGTTGCCGACGATTCATTTGGTGCCTCGCAGTTGTGGCAGGCTGCCTACAGTTCTCCGTCAGACGCTTTCTTGCCCCGTTATTCCGACGGTACGTGGGGATACTACAAGCCCAATTCGCAAGGTGCGCCGAACTCTGTGTTGAATCTCGCCAATGCAGGCTATGAAATGCTTACTACTACCCGCGTCAATACTGACTTTGTATTGGAACAGGATTTGAGTTTCCTCGTAAAAGGATTACGTGCAAGTGCCATGATTTCGTGGGACAACGTGTTTGTGGAAGCCGGTCGTGGTGTCAATGACTTGAATCACGGGACGCAGACCAAATGGATAGATCCGGAAACAGGCGAGGTGCATTATAGCAACGCGCAAACCGACTCTAAAACCGGACTCGATTTTCAGGAAGGTATCTTGTGGTCTACAGCAGGTGGTGCTGTGCGGGACTGGTCTACTCAACGCAATCTTTTTTATCAAGGACAATTGTCATGGAGCGGCAAGTTCGGTGACCACGATGTCAGCGCCATGGGAGTGTTCAACCGTACCGAACGAAGCACTGGTAGCGAATTCCCTCACTATCGTGAAGACTGGGCGTTCCGCGCCACTTATAGTTATGGCAACCGTTATTTCTTGGAATACAACGGTGCATACAACGGTTCCGAGAAGTTTAGTCCCGACTATCGTTTCGAGTTGTTTAACTCAGGTGCGTTGGGCTGGATGATAAGCGAAGAAAAATTCTTCAAGCCTCTCCGTAAGTGGGTAGATATGTTGAAAGTACGTTATTCTATCGGTGAGGTAGGTGACGATAATCTTGGTATTCGTTTTCTATATGCTACACAGTGGGCTTACGGAGGTAAGTCTTTCCACGGTTTGAACAATCGAACCGAGTCTCCTTACACTTGGTACAAGGAAGCTACGGTAGGTAATCCCGATGTACATTGGGAAACAGCTTTGAAGCAGAATATCGGTGTTGATTACGCTTTCTTCGATGGTTTGCTTGCCGGTAGTTTGGAATTTTTCTATGACAAGCGTTCGGACATTCTTGTAGCCGGCGACAAACGTGCCACTCCCGGTTATTTAGGAATTTCCGCCCCGGCTGCCAACTTAGGACGCGTGCGTACGAAAGGATACGAATTGGAACTTCGTGTAAATAAAACATTGAACAACGGTCTTCGTCTGTGGGGTAACTTCAATATGACTCATGCTGAAAACAAGATTCTCAAATACGATGACCCTGTGTTGCGTCCCGCATACCAGAAGTCGGAAGGATTTGCCATCGGACAAGACCACGCTCATCTTACGGCAGGATTTGCCAACACGTGGGACGAAGTATTCGCCATGCCTACACACAATACGATGAACGATCAGAAATTGCCCGGACAGTATATCACTATGGACTATAATGGTGATGGCGTGATAGATGCCAACGACAGCGCTCCTTACGGCTATACGGGTACTCCCGAAAATACGTACAACGCTACTATCGGATTCGATTACAAGGGATTCAGCTGCTTTGTACAGTTCTATGGAGTGACCAACGTCAACCGTTATGTGGGTTTTACTTCCTTGCACAATAACGTGAATACTGTATTCGACGAAGGAGTATTCTGGTCGAAAGATCGTTTTGATGCAGATGCTCCCATGCCTCGTATCAATTCTACTCCGAGTTATTATGAAGGTACTCGCTTCCATTACGACGGTTCGTTTATTCGTCTGAAGAATGCTGAAGTGGCTTACACTTTTACACAACCTTGGGTAAAGAAAATTGGATTGAACAGATTTAAAATATTCCTGAACGGAAACAACCTTTGGGTATGGTCGCGTATGCCGGATGACCGCGAATCGAACTTTGCAGGTACGGGATTGGCTTCGCAAGGTGCTTATCCTACTGTACGTCGTTTCAATCTGGGTATTAAATTTGACCTTTAAAACATCATCGAATTATGAAAAAATACATTATAAAATATGCTGTAATGGCTTGTTTGAGTCTCGGATTGACGGGTACGACTGCTTCGTGTACCGACTATCTGGACAAGGCACCCGAATCGGATGTCACTCCGGAAAATGCCTTTAAGGACTTCCACAATTTTCAGGGATTTGTAGAAGAGCTTTATGCTTGTATTCCCGACATGGCCAAACAATACTGGTCAAACTCTTGGAACTGGGGTGAAGACGAAGTGATTGGTGTAGACTGCAATTATCACATGGGCTATAAAGTGGACCAAGGCGACTTTTGGGGGTGGCAGGCTGAACACGACGGCTGGGGGGCCGGATTTATGGATTGCAAAACTCTGAATCTGGACTTTACTACTCCGAACGACGGATTCAGATGGAACCGCGACTTGTGGCCCGCTTCTTGGTACGGAATCCGTAAATGTAATACGGGATTAGCAAATCTGGACCTGCTTACCGATGCAACGCAGGAACAGAAGAACGCCATTGCCGGACAGCTTTATTTCTTCCGCGGGTGGTTTCATTTCATGCTGATACAATATTTCGGCGGATTGCCTTATATAGATAAGGTGTTGCCTCCCAACGAAACATTCAACGAGCCGCGACTCAGCTATCACGAATGTGCCGACAAGGCTGCCGATGATTTCCGGATGGCTGCCGATCTGCTGCCTATTGATTGGGACAAGACATCTATCAGCCCGAGCACGAAAGGATACAACCAACTGCGCATCAACAAAATCATGGCACTGGGCTATTTAGGTAAAAACTACCTGTGGGCAGGAAGTCCGTTGATGAACAAGGTGTCCACAGGAAGCGAATCCTACAATCAGGAATATTGCCGGAAGGCTGCCGAAGCGTTCGGGGAGTTGCTTACGCTGGTAGAGAACCGACAGACGCAATATAGCTTGGTGGACTTTGAGGACTATTCCGACCTCTTCTACACATACGGAAAGAATGCCCAAATGCCGGGTTCTACAGAAGCATTGTTCAGAGGATTGGTGGCAGATGGCTGGCAAAACTCAACTTTTGGTTTAGCTCTTCAGTTTGTGCCTGCCAGCTATAAGAAAGATAACAATCCGCAACTCTCGCCCACAGCCAACTATGTACACTATTACGGTATGGCAAATGGATTGCCGCTCGACGACCAGGAATCCAAGTGGGACAAGACTCATCCTTGGAAAGGACGCGACCCACGTTTCTATCATGATATTCGCTTCGACGGTTCGCCTATGGTATCTGATGCAAAAAAAGATTCGGAGGAGGTCGGTGACTTAGCCGTTGCATCCCTCTACACAGGCGGAAACGCCCGTGACGACCAGTTCGGAAGCCGTACCGGATTCCTGCTTGGCAAGTTTATTCCGGTGACAGCCAATAAATGGGATGATGGCTGGGGATGGAGTCCGCAGATGCATATCTATTGCAGCTATATGCGTCTGGCAGACATTTATCTGATGTATGCTGAAGCTGCGGCAAATGCTACCGGCTCGTCTACAGGAAAGTCAACCAACTGTACACTTACGGCACTGGCCGCAGTCAACACCATCCGCAAACGTGCGAGAGTAGAAGGTGTCAATGCCAAATATACCGGTTCAATCGATCTGTTCAACAGTGAGATTCGCCGCGAACGTGCGGTAGAACTTGCATACGAAGGACACCGTTTCACTGACTTGCGTCGCTGGTTGCTTATCGACAAGAAACCTTATACCGAAAAGACTGCTGTCGATTTCCAACGGGTAGGCGACCTTGCCGAGAACCCTCAGGAAACAGCTGTAAGCGGCTATACATATCGGGTAATCGTGACGCGTAATTTCACGGAGAAGCATTACTGGTTGCCTCTGAAATTGTCTGACGTGACCTTGTATCCGGAGTTCTATCAGAATCCGGGATGGTAAACAAGTGACTTATTAAACGAAATAGAATATCATGAAACAAATTCATAAAAATATAATTCTTAGCGCCGGACTATTGTTTGCTTCTGCCGGGCTGATGGCTCAGACGGATGTGGAGAAGACTGATACATTGGCTCAGAAAGTGAATGTGGCTTTCCGCACAGTGGACCGGGCGGATTTGATGGGTGGTGTCTCGTCCGTCAATGTAGAGGAACTGACTAATAAAAGTTATTCGCTGTACAGTCTCGACAATATGCAATCTTTAGTGGGAGGTTACAACGGACAATTATGGAACATGGGCGAAGCGTTGGTATTGGTAGACGGAGTCCCTCGTGAGGCAAACAACATTCGTCCTACCGAAATAGCCCAAATCACATTCCTCAAAGCAGCGCAAGCCGTGGTGCTTTACGGCAGCCGTGGTGCGAAGGGAGTCATTCTTATCACCACGAAGCGCGGATGCGATAAAGACTTGCGGGTGAGTGCGCGTGCCAATGCCGGTATCAATGTGCCTAAAAGCTATCCTAAATATCTGGCTTCTGCCGAATACATGACGTTGTATAACGAGGCGTTGCGTAACGACGGGTTGGATCCCGCTTTCTCGGATGAGCAGATTTACAACTATGCAAGCGGAAGTAACCCTTACCGTTATCCGAACATCAACTTCTTTTCCGATGACTATATTCGGAAGACAAGTCAGGACTATAACGGAGTGGCCGAGTTTTCGGGCGGCGGACGCTACGCCAACTTCTATACGAACATCGGTTACGAGAGTTCCAACGACTTGCTCAACTTCGGTGAAAGTAAGAACAACCGCAATTCGCGCCTGAATATCCGCGGTAATGTGGATTTGCGTATGAACGATTGGATCAGCGGTTGGGTAAATGCAAATGCTATCTTCTACGATTCCCGTCACGATAAGGCAGACTACTGGGCTAACTCGGCTACGTTACGTCCGACTGCTCCCGGTTCGGCGCCTCTTGTACCTTTCATTCCCATTGAGTTTGTCGATAAAAACGATGCTGCTTCGTGGACGTTGATCAATAATAGCAATTACCTTATTGACGGCAAATATCTATTGGGAGGTACGCAGTTGAACATGACTAATCCTTTTGCTGCCATGTATGCGTCCGGTTATCAGAAAGCTACTTCACGTCGTTTCCAGTTTGATGCGGGAATCAACCTCGATTTGTATAAAGTACTGAAAGGATTGTCATTCCGTACACAGTTCTCCGTAGACTACGGAACTTCTTACATCACTTCTATCGACGACGACTATGCAGTGTATGAAGCCTCTTGGAACAATGCTTTCGGAGGCGACCGTATTACTTCATTGACTAAGTACAATATGGACAAGCATACCGGTACGCAAAACGTATCGGGCAGTACGGCGTATCAGACCATTTATTTCTCTGCACAGTTCGGCTATCAGAACACTTTTGCCGACAATCATCATGTGAATGCATTGTTGTTGGCTCAAGGCAGCCAGCAGACCTATTCGGGTACCTACCATCGCACTAGCAATTCCAACTTGGGTTTGCAACTCGATTATAACTATGCCGGTAAGTATTACGCCGATTTCAGCATGGCAGCGGTTCATTCCGCCAAATTGCCCGAAGGCAACCGGATAGGGCTTTCGCCTTCGTTTACGTTGGGATGGCGTCTTTCCGAAGAGGGTTTCCTCAAAGATGCCGATTGGCTCGATAACCTGAAACTGATGGCAGGCTATAGTGTGCTCAATCAGGATTTGGATATCAGTGATTACTACATGTATGCTACCAAGTTTACACAGGCAGGTACGTGGTGGGGATGGAGCGAGGTAAACAACTCGATGCAGACCACCGACTTCCTGCAAGGTGGAAACCCCGACCTCGGCTACATCAAGCGTAAGGAATTTACGGTAGGATTGGACGCTTCTCTTTGGAAGGGATTGGTGAGACTCAATGCCAATTACTTCGTAACCAATACCGAAGGATTGCTGGCGCAGCCCCAAAATTATCCGTCTTATTTCCAGACTTATTATCCGAAGTCCGATATGCGTCCTTATATTAACATGAACAACCAACGTCGTACGGGTGTGGACTTGAGTGTAAATGTGGGCAAAAAGCACGGTGACTTTGAATGGAATGTGGGGCTTGTGGGTATGTACTACACCTCCAAGAACACCAAATGGGACGAGAATGTGAAATATGACTGGCTGAAAGCCGAAGGTGAGGCGATTGATGCTTTGCGCGGATATCAATGCATCGGATTCTTCAAAGACGCTGCCGATGTGGAAAGCTCGGCAAAGGTGAATGCTAATACCAAACCCGGTGATTTGAAGTATGTAGACCAAAACAACGACGGTGTCATCAATGAGCAAGACCAGGTGGTATTGGGCAAGTGGGGTGCTTCCTGGGTGATGGGTCTCAACCTGACTGCCAAGTACAAAGGCTTCACATTGTTTGTGGCAGGCACCGGATCGTTTGGTGGCAAAGGACTGAAGAATAATAGTTATATGCACGTGTATGGCGATCGCAAATATTCTGAAGTGGTTCGCGGACGCTGGACGGAAGAGACGGCAGATATCGCCACATACCCGCGTCTCACAACACAAGGTGGCGACCTGAACTTTGTGGCTTCCGACTTCTGGTTGTACGACACTTCACGTTTCGATTTGAACCGTGTTCAATTGTCTTACGACTTCCCGGCTGCTATGCTGAAAGGCAAACTTGTGAAAGGTTTACAAATCTATGCCAACGGAACAAGCCTGTTGACCTTGGCGAAGGAGCGTAAATATATGGAGATGAATGTAGGGACTTCTCCCCAATGCCGTTCGTACGCACTGGGTGTAAAGGTAGACTTTTGATGGGTCTCTCGTTGTAGAATATAAAAATATAGAATAAATAAGTCATGAAGAAAATTATAACAATATGTGCCTTTGCCGCTTGTCTGACCGGATGCGATGACTTGTTCGAACCGGCTATCGAGAACAACCTCGGACTGGAATATATGTACGAGAATTCGCAATATGCCGAAGGAATACTGGCAAATGCCTATACACGCATACCCTGCGCAGGCTATTCTTTCAACGACGTGGCTACCGATGACGCTGTGAGCAATGATGCGGAAAACAGCTGGCGTAAAATAGCCTCCGGCATGTGGACGGCAAACAACAATCCTGCCGACCGTTGGACTTCCTGCCGTTCCGCCATACAGTACATCAATCTTTTCCTTGCCAATGCCGACAAGGTGAAATGGGCGAAAGACGAAGTGGTGGCGCAGATGTTCTGCGACCGTGAGAAAGCGGAAGCCTATGGCTTGCGTGCCATGTATATGTATTACCTCCTCGAAGCCCATGCGGGCTATACCGAAGACGGTGTGTTGATGGGGGTGCCCATCCTGACCGAACCGGAAGCAGCCGGATCCAATTTCAATGTGCCCCGCAGCACATTTGTAGATTGCATGAAGGCGTTGAAAGAAGACGCCCGGTTGGCACTCGAAGGATTGCCTTGGGAATATGGTGACGCAGCGGAAATGCAACGCTTGTCTGCTAAATATGCAGGAGCAGACCAAGGCAAAGTCACCCGTGTGTTTGGCGCAAACTTTATCGGACGTATGTCCGGAAAGGTGGTGGAAGCGTTTGTGGCAAAAGCGGATTTGCTCGCTGCCAGTCCGGCATATAGTGACCAGTCAGGCGTTGATTGGAAAACGGCTGCTGCTAGTGCTGCAAAGGTGCTGAATCATATCGGAGGGGTAGACGGTATGGATCCTACCGGATGGACATGGTATTGCAATGTAGATGATATTGAAAAACTTAGCCCAACCGAATCACCTGCTGAAATTCTGTGGCGTGGTGAACGTGCCAAATCCCTCTCGCTCGAAGAAGATAACTTCCCGCCCACACTCTACGGTAACGGACGTATCAACCCAACTCAAAATCTGGTGGATGCATTCCCGATGCTGAACGGTTATCCGGTGTCTCATCTGTCCGGCGAATATGATGAAAATCTTCCGTACGCCAACCGTGACCCGCGCTTGGAAGCATACATTCTTTATAATGGTTGTAAGGCAGGCAATACGAATAAGGAAATCTTTACGGCAGCCGACGGAACTACCAATGATGCACTGAACAAGGTGGTAGGACGTTCTACCCGTACCGGATACTATCTGCGCAAACTGTTGCGTCAGGACATCAGCCTCGACCCGAATGCGAAAGCTGACCAGTATCATTACACACCGCGCATCCGCTATACCGAGATATTCTTGGCGTATGCCGAGGCGGCAAATCAGGCGTACGGTCCGCAAGATAAAGGAGGCAACGGCTATTCTGCTTATGATGTGGTGAAAAAGTTGCGCCACCGTGCCGGCATCGGTCGCGACAATGGTGATGCTTACTTGGAATCCATCAAGAACGATCAGGCAAAGATGGCGGAACTCATCCGCAACGAACGTCGCATCGAACTTTGTTTCGAAGGTTTCCGTTTCTGGGATTTGCGCCGCTGGAAGAGCAATCTGACCGAAACCGCTAAAGGGATGAATATCAGTGGAACCCGTTATACTCCGATGGAGGTAGACAAACGCTCGTTCAGTGAGTATATGTATTACGGTCCTATTCCTTATTCGGAAGTTCTTAAGTATGACGAACTGAAACAGAATCAGGGTTGGTAAACCGATAGTGTAAATTTAATAAAATGCTAAAGCATACAATGATTATGAATAAGACAATAATGAAATGCATGGTCCTTGGCTTGTTGTTTGCCGGCTGTGAAAACGGAGACAAAGAATTCGACGATTACGAATATCAGACCATCAGTTTTGCTACTCAGACTCCTATACGCACCATCACATTGGGCGAAGATGTATATCCTACCGAACAAGACAATGAATATCGGATGCAGATCATCGCTACATTGGGCGGTGTGTGGTCAAACCGCAAAGA
This sequence comes from Bacteroides sp. MSK.20.12, assembly GCF_019052435.1. Taxonomy (NCBI): domain Bacteria; kingdom Pseudomonadati; phylum Bacteroidota; class Bacteroidia; order Bacteroidales; family Bacteroidaceae; genus Bacteroides; species Bacteroides sp. MSK.20.12. Next base: position 78,631 of record NZ_JAHQVH010000002.1, read on the forward strand.
GCGCACAGCACAGATTGTTATCGATGAAAGTTTGTGTACCAATGCTTATTTCGACAATGGCAAGCCGATACTTCCTATGCCTAAGGAATATTATACTTATTCTTCGGAACAGGTGGTATTTCCCAAAGGAGACATTTATGGACGTATGGACATACAGTTGACCGATGCTTTCTTCAATGATCCTCTCACGCCCGAACTCACCTATGTCATTCCGGTACGGTTAGCACAGGCTTCAGACTCTATCTTGGCGGGCAAACCTAAAGTTGAGTCTCCCAATCGCTTGAATGTGGCAGACTGGGACGTGCTTCCCAAAGACTATGCGCTTTATGGGGTGACCTACAAAAACAAGTATGAGGGCGTTTGGTTGAGTCGTGGCACAGACCAGCTCGACATCAATGGCAACACTTCTACGCTCAACCGTAACCCGCAGAATATAGAGAAAGCAGACCAACGTACATTGGGAACTATTGCCCTCAACAAAGTGCGTTATCCTCTTTCGCTTTCGGTGGATGTGGTGAATGAGAAAGGCGAATCTTCCAAGCAAACGTTGACAATGGACTTGGTGATAACGGTTGACGACAACGGCAATTGCTCCATCACTACCGACACACCGGGGGCTCAGGCAAGCGGTTCGGGCAAGTGGACCTATCATGGTGCCAAGAAAGCGTGGGGCGACAAAGACCGCGACCTGTTCGAACTGACCTATGAAGTGACTTATGCGCCTTATGTGTTGAATGCTGTGACCGGTGAAACGGGCACTGCCAAATGTAGCAGCACGGACGCGCTGGTGTCACGCGACAGACAGAGCAAATTTGAAACTTTTAACGTGAAGTTGAAGTGAACCGCAATCTAAACAATTTAAGAAAACTACATGAAGATGAATAGAAAAAATAATATGGTATGGGGCACGCTGGTAGCAGCTTTGCTGGCTTCTTGCGTGGATACCGAGATTGCCGATGTCACGGTGACAAAACCGGAGTCGATAGCGCAATACGAGTATCTGAATGATTATGCCCCGCTGAAATCGTACATAGACCGTGCAGCTAATCCCGATTTTAAATTGGGATTAGCGTTGGCAGCCAACGAATTTATCGAAGGAGGATTGGTATTTCGTTTAGCGGAAGCCAACTTCGACGAAGTGACCGCAGGCAATGCGATGAAATATGCTTCGTGTGTGAACGATAAAGGGGAGATGAATTTCGAAACTGTGGATAAATTTGTCACTGCCGCCCAAGCTGCCGGAATTACTATATATGGACATACATTGGCTTGGCATGCACAGCAGAATAATAAGTATTTGAATTCTTTGATTAAAGACAAAGAATTGCCGCCCTCTGTAGGAGAAGGAAATTGTTTGCATATCAATACTTCTGAAGCGAAGGCGAATCCATGGGATTGGCAAAATTACTATGATTTGGAATCTCCTCTTTTACAAGGGAAATCTTATGTATTCTCTATGAGAACCAAGGCTTCATCAGCTGTGACATTTCCGCTTTGGATAGAAACACCGAATGCTGGTAATACACATTATGGCATACCACAGATTTCAGCAGGAACTACATGGAGCACAATAAGCATTGAATTTACACCTAATAGTGATTGTTCTCGTTTGTTATTCAATTTCGGACAGTTTGGAGGAGATCTTTGGTTTGATGACATGGTGCTGGTTGAAAAAGGTTCTGAGCAAAATATGATAAAGAACGGAACTTTTGAAGAAGGAAATCTGCCTTCTAATTGGTCTAAACCAAGTTGGCATGCGCATTCTTATTCAATTATACCTACACCGGGAGATGCGGCAGTAGAGATTTTAACTGACATCATTACTAATGGTGATGCGCAAGGCAGTGAAACTACCAATTTTGTTTCTACTCATGTGGGAGGAGCTAATGCTGCTTGCGATATTGTTGATGGAGTAGGTAAAGACGGTAGTCGTGCTTTCGTTGTTACTTCTGCTGGTGGAGGAACAAACAGTTGGGATACTCAATTCTTTTTGTATGCTGACCGTCCGTTGGTGGAAAATGATGTTGTACGTATCTCTTTCGATTATCGTGCAGATACATCCAATAATTCTGAGTCTCAGGCTCATGCTGCCCCTGGAGCTTATATTCATTATGATGGTGGGTGTGCTGTTAGTTTCACTACGGAATGGCAACACTTTGAAAAAACTATTACTATTAACACTACCCTTTCTCCTGAGGGAAACATGCAGACTTTTGCATGGAACTTGGATGTAGGCGCGCCCAATGCACCTGCTAATAAATATTATTTTGATAATATCAAATTGCAAATAGTTACTAAAGGTAACACTATTCCTCTTACTCCCGAAGAGAAAAAAGAAGCGCTTACTCGGGCAATGAACAATTGGATTGAAGGAATGATGAAAGCTACTGGTGGTTACGTGACTACTTGGGATGTAGTGAACGAAGCTATTTCAGGTGGTGGCAACGACGGTGAAGGTTTCTATGTCTTGCAATCTGCATCTAATGCCGGTGCTGACGCTGCCAATAATTTCTACTGGCAAGATTACTTGGGTAGTGAAGATTATGTTCGTATTGTTGTAGCTGCCGCCCGTAAATATTATGCAGAAAACGGTGGTGTTAAACCTCTCAAACTTTTCATCAACGATTACAATCTGGAATCCACTTGGGATAACAATCAGAAAGCCAAGAGCTTGGTACACTGGATAGAGAAGTGGGAATCTGACGGTGTGACAAAGATTGACGGTATCGGTACACAGATGCACGTGGCTTATCGCGCCAATGCTGCTGACCAGCAGAAGCAAGAAGAACATGTAGTGAAAATGTTTGAAATCTTAGCCAAGAGTGGCAAACTCGTGAAAGTATCTGAGCTGGATATGGGATATGTGGATGAAAGCGGCACTACGGTGTTGACAAAGGATATGACAGAAGAACAACATAAAGCGATGGCTGAATATTATAAGTTTATCGTGAAGAAATACTTCGAGATTATTCCTGTGGCACAGCAATACGGCATCACGCAGTGGTGTGCTACCGATGCTCCCGGTGCCCCCGGTGATTCTAACTGGCGTGGCGGTGAACCTGTAGGTTTATGGGATTCCAACTACAACCGTAAGCATACTTATGCCGGTTTTGCTGACGGATTGGCTGGTAAATAATAGAGATTGATAAGAAAAGGCAGCGGGGCATATAACATGAATCCGCTGCCTTTATTGTTTCAATAAAAGTCGGATAATAATGAAAAACATATTATTTATTTTAAGTTTGATTATTTGGTGTAGCTGTAGTAATGAAATTCTGTTTGATATAGATAAAGTAGGAGATATAGTTACAAGGGCTGCAAATTCGGATAGTACATATTGTTTTGGGGCTTCAGATTCGGATGTAGTGGAGGACTTTGTTATTAGTCCGAAGGATGACTCACAACCTCTTAGTAGAACTTTATGTTCCTATGTAGAGGTTAATGGAACAAAAACATTATTGCAACCTGAAATAGTGAGTGGTCCTTCATGGTTGGATTATCTTATATGTTTTCAGTATTATGATATATATGTTCTATCGGTAGTAGCCCAGGACAATACTTCCTCTCTCAGAAGTGGAAAAATTGTATTGAAACAGCCGGGATCTAATAAAACATTAACAGTTGGTATTACTCAAAATGGAATTGATAATCGCATAATGATTTCAATGAAAGAACTGTATTCCAATCATCCTATTTTTACTGCCACGACAACTTATCCCGTAAAAAAAGATATAAGTTGCAGAATCCCATACGAAGCATACAATGATGGTGGAAAGTATGAGAGTAGTGCATCAATCACTATTCCTAAAGGGGAAACGAAAGGAACTTACGAAATGGATTATAACGGCTCTCCGTTAGTTTTTTATCATGGTGATATAAAAGGCTATAAATTGTATGAAGGAACTATCAGTGGTGACGGTATTTACAACTATAGTTTTTATCGCTATTGGTAGTATTGTTATTTTTGCAACAACTATTATGTAACATCAACATCATTATGAAAAAGATAATTTATTTGCTGGTGTGGATAGGCATGACTTTGGCGTCTTGCTCAGACGAAAGCTCTCTTCCTATACAACCGGAGATTCCTGCCGAACCGGAAACACCTAAGGACGAACCGGCTCCGGAGAAAGACTATCATCAGTTGCCGGTGTTGCACGTAGAGGGGCGCTACCTTAAAAACGAAAAGGGCGAGACGGTCAATCTTCATGGATTTACACAGACCTACAGCCCCTTTTTTAACGATAACGCATGGACTAACTATGACGTGCAGTCGTGTCTCAGCTATAACAAACGTATGGTAGACGGAATTGTGGCTGCCGGATGGAAGTTCAACTTCGTGCGGATGCATCTCGACCCTTATTGGAGCGATGATACTTCAAAGCCGTTTGTACGATACGAAGGGCACGAACGCTTTTCCGAGACCCGTTTCCGCAAGTATCTCGACGAACTGTTTGTGCCGATGGCGGAGTATTTTGTATCTAAGGGAATGTATGTGGTGATGCGCCCGCCCGGGGTATGCCCCAACGAAGCTCCTTATCAGGGAATAGAGGTGGGCGATAGCTATCAGCAGTTCCTGCTTAACGTGTGGGACATCGTTTCGCAACATCCTAAAGTGAAGAACAATACGGACATCATGTTCGAACTTGCCAATGAACCGGTCAACATCAAAGGGACCGACGGCGCCTATGGTAGCACCTCCGATGCCTGCTTTGCCAATGCAAAGATTTACTTCCAGTCCATTGTAGACAAGATAAGGAGCCATTGCCGTAATATCATTTGGGTGCCAGGCTTGGCCTACCAGTCGCAGTATGCCGGGTATGCCACCCACCGCATCGAGGGCGATAACATCGGCTTTGCCGTGCACTGCTATCCCGGATGGTATGGCAGCGATGCCGAAAAAGACAGTGGCGAGGGAATCGGCTCTTCCACCGGTGGCGGCTACGAGCCCTTCCAGCGCGGATGGGATACGCAAGTAGGTCCGGTGGCGGCGATTGCCCCCATCATGGTGACGGAAATAGACTGGGCACCTTTGAAATACGATGCCACTTGGGGAAAAAGCATCACAGGCGAAGCCGGTGGCAAGGGCTTCGGCGCCAACTTCAAATATATAGCCGACAATGCGGGAAATGTGTCGTGGCTCTTTTTCACTACAAGAAGCCACGAGCTGGCAGCGTTTAAGGACGTGCCGGGTACAGAGGGCAACTATACGTTCCTCAACGATCCCGAAGCCTGTCCGTGGGCAATGTATCATTGGTTCAAGGAGTATGCCGAGGGAGTGACCGTCAATGGCGAGCCCGAGAGACTGGAACTGATGGGCGAGCAGGCGACACGCTCGTTGCAGATGGGAGGAGTGCACTACCTGAAAGTGAAGGCGGTGTATAAAGATGGCACCTCGCGAATGGTGACTGCCGAGGCGACTATCAATAGCTCGGACGAACAAGTGCTGAAGGTGGAGCCGACTGGCAAACTGGTGGCAGTGGTACCAGGCAATGCTACGGTAACGGTGACTTACCGCACAGCAGCGGGAAACAGCATGCAACAGACATTGCAGGTGACGGTGGTTTCGCCTTTTGTGCTGACGGAAGACGTGTTTGACCCTTCGATATGGGAAGAAGGCACCTTTGACGAAACGACCCGCATCTTGGTGACAGGCAAATATGGCTTTGGCGGATGGAAATACCCCGGCGGACTTGACTTGTCGGGCTACCGGAGGCTGACCGTGGAATTGGGCAACGACAACGAGTGCGGTGTCTCTTTCCGCCTTTTTGACAAGAACGACTACTGGACGAAGCCCGCCACCTACGATTTCGGACAGACACGCAGAGTGGTGGTAGATTTGCAGCAGATGAAAGATACTGACGGCAATAGGGTAGACCCGTCGCACCTCTACATTGTCGGGTTCTGGTCGACTGGTGGCAAGCCGATTGTGATAAGCAGCATGAAGTTGGAATAAATATAATATAGAAAGATAGTAAATGAAGAAGTTATTATTGTTGAGTTGTTTGTTGTGTGCAAGCCTTTGCGCGGTTGCACAGGATGCAAACTTTTACATTTATCTGTGCCTAGGGCAGTCTAACATGGAAGGCAATGCCCGCTATGAAGCACAAGATACGCTGGTGGATGCACGCTTCCAAGTGTTGGCGGCGGTAGACAATAAAGAGTTGGGACGCGTGAAAGGCGAATGGTATCCCGCCCGCGCTCCGCTGTGCCGTCCGAACACCGGGCTGACACCGGCTGATTATTTCGGACGGACCTTGGTAGAAAACTTGCCCCCGCATGTGCGCATCGGAGTGGTGCACGTGGCGATAGGCGGGTGCCGGATCGAGCTTTTCCAGAAAGACAAATGCGAGGAGTATATCAAAACAGCTCCCGACTGGATGGTGAATACGCTGAAAGAGTATGACAACGACCCGTATACCCGTTTGGTGGAGATGGCACGCATTGCACAGAAAAGCGGTGTGATAAAAGGGATACTTCTACATCAGGGCGAGTCGAACACCGGTGACAAGGAGTGGTCCCAAAAGGTGAAGAGCGTATACGACAACCTGCTTGCTGACCTTCATCTGCAGGCTGACGAGGTGCCCCTGATTGCCGGTGAAGTGGTGAATGCCGACCACGGTGGTGTTTGTGCAGGCATGAACGAGGTAATTGCTATGCTGCCGCAGGTGATAAAGAACTGCGCTATTGTCTCCTCCAAGGGGTTGAGCTGCGCTCCCGACCATCTTCACTTCGATGCTGCCGGTTACCGGGTGCTGGGACGCCGCTATGCGGCACAGGCACTCCACCTGATGGGCATTGAACTTCCTTCGCCCGATGATGTGTGGAAGCACACAGTGGCAGCCCCCACCAATATGCACGGCAGCGACTTCCCTCGTATCGACAAGGACAACCGTGCTTATTTCCGTTGCTACGCTCCCGATGTGAAACGCTTGCAGGCAGATGTTTGCGGCAAGAAGTATGAGATGGCCATGGACGAGCACGGCTGGTGGAGCGTGAAGACCGACCCGCTGCCGGTGGGATTCCACTATTATTTCCTGTTGGTAGACGGATTCAGGGTGGTAGATCCCTCTTCGTGCACCTTCTTCGGTTGTTGCCGCATGGCGAGCGGCATCGAGATACCCGAAGGGGCAGAGGGCGATTACTATCGCCCGCAGCAAGTGTCGCATGGGCAAGTGCGCTCCTGCACCTATTATTCGGAAGCGAAGAAAGAGTTTCGTCGTTGCATGGTGTACACACCGGCAGAGTATGAGTCTCACCCCAAAAAACGCTATCCGGTGCTCTACTTGCAGCACGGCATGGGAGAAGATGAAACCGGCTGGAGCACCCAGGGATATATGCACTACATCATGGACAACCTGATAGCCACCGGCAAGTGCGTGCCCATGCTCGTGGTGATGGATAGCGGAGATGTGGAGACTCCCTTCGTGCCGCGTCCGGGGAAAGATGTGAACGAAGAGCGTGCGCTTTACGGCGCTTCTTTCTATGATGTCATTTTGAAAGACCTCATTCCGATGATAGACCGTACATTCCGCACCAAGACCGACCGCGAACACCGTGCAATGGCAGGCTTGTCGTGGGGAGGACACCAGACGTTCCAAACAGCGTTGCCGCGTCTCGACATGTTCTCCTACATTGGCGGGTTCAGCGGGGCGATTTTCGGGCTGGACGTGAAAACGTGCTTCGACGGTGTGTTTGCCGATGCAGGTAAGTTCAACAAGAAAGTGCATTATCTCTTCCTCGGCTGCGGCACGGACGAACAGATGGGCACGAAGCAGTTGGTGGAGTCTCTCCGCAAACTGGGCATCAACGTGGCTTATTATGAATCGCAAGGCACCGGCCACGAATGGCTCACATGGAGACGCTGTCTGAAAGAGTTTGTTCCACACTTGTTTAAACATTGAAAATGATATGAATCTGAAAGCAAAACTTGTGGCGGCATTATTGCTGCTTGGAGGTGCTCTACCCCATGAGGCAGGAGCGCAAAATCCGTTTGTGCAAACCTGTTATACGTCAGACCCTGCTCCTATGGTGCATGATGGCACATTGTATGTCTATACGGGACATGATGAAGATAAGGCTGATTTTTTCTGGATGCAGGAATGGCGCGTGTATTCTACCAAAGATATGGTGAACTGGACCGATCACGGCTCTCCTCTTGCCATCGAATCATTCGACTGGGCGGACGACCGTGCCTGGGCAGCACAGTGCATCGAACGTAATGGTAAGTTTTATTGGTATGTCTGCCTGCATTCCAAACTTTCCAATACGATGGCAATCGGTGTGGCGGTAGGCGATTCGCCTGTCGGTCCTTTTAAAGATGCCATCGGCAAACCGCTTCATGACGGAAGCTGGGACTATATTGATCCTACGGTCTTCATTGATGATGACGGTCGTGCTTATCTGTATTGGGGAAATCCGAATATCTATTATGCAGAATTGAATGAAGATATGATTTCTTTGAAAGGTGGAGTGGGCAAACTGGAACAGACTGTTGAGAGTTTTGGTGCACCTAATCCGGAAAAGCGTGTCAAAGGTGTTAAGTATAAAGATACTTATACAGAAGGTCCATGGCTTCATAAACGGGAAGGAAAATACTATCTTCTTTATGCTGCTGGAGGTGTCCCCGAACATATTGCCTATTCCATGAGTGGCGGACCTCTTGGTCCGTGGAAGTATATGGGAGAAATCATGCCTTTACAAGATACGGGCTCGTTTACTAACCATTGTGGAGTGATAGACTATAAAGGCAATTCTTATTTCTTCTATCATACGGGTAAGCTGCCGGGCGGTGGAGGTTTCGGGCGAAGTGCGGCGGTGGAGCAGTTTAAGTATAACGCTGACGGCACTTTCCCGATTATTAATGCTACCCGGGAAGGGGTGTCACCGGTAGGTACGCTCAATCCTTACGAAAGGGTGGAAGCTGAAACAATCGCTTTTTCTGAAGGTGTGAAGTCCGAACCAAATGTGAAAACCGGTATATATATATCTGAAATTCATAATGGAGATTATATAAAGGTACGTGAAGTGGATTTCGGCAATAAATCCCCCAAACGGTTCACTGCTACCGTTGCCAGTGCCCTTCGTGGCGGAACACTTGAAGTACGTACAGACAGTATAAGCGGACCATTAATTGCGGAACTGACTATTCCTTCAACGGGAGGTTGGGAATGCTGGAAAACATTGCAGGCTGATATTGTAAAACCGGTCACAGGAATACAAGATATTTATTTTGTATTCAAAGGACGTAAAGGCTGCAAACTGTTTAACTTTGATTGGTACAAGTTTAACAGATAAACATGCTAGAGAGCAGTTGGGTTACTCTTCTTTTTTACTCAACTGCTCTTTCATATACATTGAAGGCGGCATTCCATACAATTCTTTGAATGTTGTCGAGAAATTATTAGGATCAGTGAATCCTGTTAACATGGCTATCTCGGATATGGTATGCTGTTTTTCGGACAATAAACGAGCGGCTTCTTTTAAACGTATATTACGTATAAAGTCACGGGTTGTCTGGTTGGTGAGCTCCTTGAGTTTCCTGTGAAGATGTACGCGGCTGATACCTACTTCGGTGGTGATTGTCTCTATTGTCAAGTTAGGGTTACCGATGTTTTCATTGATCACTTTCATAATACGTTCCATCAATTTCTCATCGGGTGATTTCACTTCCAGTTTCTGAACCTTGTTTTCCAGATTTTGCTGTCCTGTAAATACTTTGCGTAACTGCTGCCGTGTATTAATCAGATTTTCTACCGTCTTTTGCAGAATTTCGATATTGAATGGTTTCATGATATAGGCGTCGGCTCCTGTATTCAGACCTTCCAGGTTGTCTTCTTCCCTCGTTTTCGCAGTAAGCAAAATGACTGGGATATGGTTGAGATTTACATTCTGCTTGATCTTCCGGCATAAGGTAAGTCCGTCCATTTCGGGCATCATGATGTCACTAATGACTAAATCCGGAGCCTTTTTAAATATTTGCTCTAATGCTTCTTTACCATTACGGCTTTCCATGATATGAAATTTGTCCCCGAACTCCTTCGCTATATAATTTCGGATTTCTTCGTCGTCTTCTACAACTAATACGCGATATTTAGTTTTTACCCTGACTTTCTTTTCTTCCTCATTTTCTATAATGGGAGAGATGACAGGAACAGTTGGTACGGCTACTGTTACCTTTTGCTCATTGTTGTCAACTTCTTCAGGTCGTAGATGCTTGTTACCCAACGGTAATCGGATAATAAAACGGCAACCCGGTTGTTCTTTATTATTTTCTACATAGATAATTCCATGATGTAATTCCACTAATGAACGAGTAAGATGTAATCCTATTCCTGTTCCGCCTTTCGGATTCTGTTGGCTGTTACGGATCTGATAGAAACGTTCGAAGATATGTTCTTTTTCCTGTTCATCGATGCCTGTTCCGGTATCCGCGATAATTATTTCGGCATATTGTTTCAAGGGATCGGGCAGTGTATTATCTTCTCCAGTACGGATGGTAATATCTATGTTTCCTTTTTCAGGAGTAAACTTGAAGGCATTAGACAGAATATTCAGGATAATCTTATCAAAATTACCTGTGTCTACCCATACATTCAGTTCCCGGAGCGTACTGTGAAGTTGTAGCTGGATATTTTTTGTATTTGCCTGTTGACCGAAAGTTGTACATAAATCTTCTATAAAAGGAATAATATTGGTCTCCCGGAACATCAGGAACATTTGTCCTTTATCAATTTTCCGAATATCCATTAGTTGATTGACAAGATTCAGCATACGTTCCGCATTTCTGTAGATAATATGATATATTTTCAGGCGTTCATTGTTCTCCTCATTCTTAATCAGTTTCTGTAGAGGACTGATGATTAGAGACATCGGAGTGCGTATCTCGTGAGAGATGTTGATAAAGAACTGCAATTTTGCTTCATTGATTTGTTCGGTATGGATATGTTGCAGCATTTCCTGATGCATTCTGTACCGATGTCTGATCTGAAGAATAATGATAAATATAATGGTCAGTAATAATAAGGAGTAGATAACTTTGGCCCACCATGAAGCATACCATGCAGGAGATATAAAGATGGTAATTTCTTTTATATTTGAATACACAGTGTTGTCTTTTGCTCTGATTTTAAAGTTATAGGTACCGGGTTTCAGATTGCTGAATGAGATACGGTTTACACCTTTGGGCAAACTAATCCATTTTTCATCGTTGATAGAATAAAGGTAGTTGATGTGTTCGGGGGCATTTAATTCCAGAGTGGCAAACTCGATACTGAACACATTGTCTTTATGGGATAGATAAAACTCTTTTGCGTTGAATACAGGGCAGTTGATAATATTGTGAATACCGGATTTCATTCCTTTTCTAACCGGATTGTTATGCAGGAAAAAGTCGGTAATTCGGATATTCCATGTTTTTGCCGGATTGATAATGTCTTGCGGATTGAAATAGGTGATACCATTCATTCCGCCAAACCAGATAATACCTTGTTTATCTTTGAAGGAGGCATTCTTGTAGAACTCATTTCCCTGTAATCCGTCGCTGACATAATAATTGATAAATTTGTTGTTTTTCTTTTGGAATTGGGAAATTCCGGCATTGGTGCTTATCCAAAGAAAATCTTTTCCGTCTCCTTGTATGGCATATATTGTATTACTGGGCAATCCGTCTGCAGTAGTATAAGTGGTTAGTTCTTTCGTTTTTTTATTCCAACCGGATAATCCTTCGGAACTGCCCAACCAGACAACTCCGTCGGCATCTTCAAAGATTGAATAAATAACATTTTGTGAGAGTATCTTATGACTTTGAAAATCAGGACTGTCAAGGTCTATACAGTTGACGCCGTCATAAGTTCCGACATACAGTTTATTATCATCGGAATAGTGCAGGCAACCTATCCATTCGTTGATTAGAGATGTCTGAGATTGTACGGATGTAAATTCTTTCGTTTTCAGGTCATAGTAGAACAAACCGAATCCCATTGTCGCAATCCAAAGACGCTTGTTTTTATCTTCTGCGAAATCATATACACGTTGTATATAGTTGTTGTTCTTATCTACCAGTTTGTACTGGTAATCGCATAATCCTGTCTGTTTGTTCAGCTTTCCCATACCGTTGATAAATGAACCAATCCACATATTGTGTTCGGAGTCTTCATACAATTTAATAACAGTTGAGGGTACTGAATGAGGATGGGTGGTGTGTGAGAAATGTTTTGCCGGCTCCAATTTTTCTGTAAGGGCATAAATACCGTCGTTATCCGTTCCCACCCATAGAGTCCCGTTATTATCTTTGCAGAACGAAGTAATGCAACAGGAGCCTATGCAATTTTTATCTGTTGATTTATGTCCGATATACTTAAAGCTGTTGGTGCGGGCTGGGATTAATATAACTCCTTTCTGATAAACAGCTAACCATAAGTTACCCGAATTGTCCTTTAGGATGGAGTGTATTTTCGAGTTCCCCGAATCGAAATAATTATTGTCAAACTTGTATTCGGAGATTTCGTGTGTTCGGATATTATAAATGACTACTCCCTTGCCGTCAGTGCCGATATACAATTCATTGGGTATCCCGGAATAAAGGAAACAAACAGGAAGCTCGCCTTTCTCTTTCAAATCGATTGGAACAAAGGTTTTACGTTCTTTATCGTAAATGAATAGTCCTTTTCGTATACTTCCTACATAGATGTTGCCTCGTTGATCCTCACATATACTTTTGACGTATCCGTTGTCTTTAGACAAGTGTAACGTAAGCTGATTGTCGGGAGTGAGTTGATATACTCCTTCTTCCCCTTTTGCCATCCATACATTTTGTTTTTTATCTTCAAACAGGCTTCCGGGTGAAGTGACTGCAATATCGACTTTCCGGACAGTCAACAGATGGTCTTTGATGTCCAGCTTGCACAACACATTTCCGGATACCCATATCTCTCCGTTTTTTCGCTCTATGAAAGAATTAATGTTGCTTTCAAGCGTTTCTCCGGTATCTTCCAATTTGGCAAGTGGAGTAAAATTGTCCGTGGCCGGATCATACATTTGAATTCCTATATATGTGCCGATAAGCAAATGACCTTTGCTGTCTTCAAAAACAGTACGAACAAAATTGTGGGCTAACGAATGTTCATTATTGGGTTCATGTTTGTATATGGTAAATTTAGCACCGTCATAACGGTTCAGACCATCTTCTGTTGCAATCCAAATGAAGCCGTTCCGGTCTTGATATATTTGATTAATCAGACTACTGGAGAGTTCTTTGTCAGTAGTGAATAACTTAGGAGATTGTCCGTTGCATAACAAAGAAAACAATAATAATAGAAAAGTGAATACATTTTTCATAGTTATAGATCGTTGTTTGTTGTACAAAGAAAACTAAAAACCTAAATATAACCTAATAAAAAATGAATATTTTCATTAGGCTCCGGGAGTACAATCGGATGTTGTAACATCGTTTGTAAATAATGTAACATGAGAAAAGATTTATCCCTTCTTCTGTATTATTGTTTTCCTTCGATTGTATTTACAATATAGGTTTTACCCGCCTTTGTTTCGATGTCATATTCATAAACCTTCTGCAGTTTGGGAGATTGCGCACTTACCCCTTTGGCTACAAGAGGCCGTTTGATAGGAGTGGTGGCGAATAATCTATTTGAGCACTCTTTCCCGTTTACTTGTTTTAAGCCTTTCCCTTTCAGTGGGACATAAGACCGGATGCGGAGCGTACCGCCTATATTCGATCGGATGATCGCTTTATTTAACATATTGTTTTTCCAGTCCATATCGACAGTAAAGTTTCCACGTGCCACCAGCCCCTTCACACTTCCTTCTTCCCATGCATCAGGCAATGCTGGCAATAAATGCACGGCACCGTCATGACTTTGGAGCAACATTTCCGCTACTCCGGCTGTATAACCGAAATTACCGTCAATCTGGAAAGGCGGATGGGCATCCAGCATATTGGGATAGGTACGCCCGTTCGGATATTCTTTAGCCAAGTGATCGTTGGGCAATAGTTGAATCATATTTTTGATGATCTGGAAGGCATGGTTTCCATCCAGCATGCGTGCCCAGAAATTGACTTTCCAGCCGATACTCCAACCGGTAGCCTTATCACCGCGTTGCAGCAATGTGTTTCTTGCTGCCTGGAATAACTCGGGATTCGAGTATGGAGAAATTTGATTACTCGGATATAGCCCGTACAAATGTGAAATATGACGGTGCTCGTCCTTGGGATTGTCAACATCTTCAAGCCATTCTTGTAGTTGGTTATGTTTTCCTATTTGCATAGGTGGCAACTTCTCTAGTGTTTGTTTGAGGGAGTCTTGGAAAGAAGGGGCTTCACCTGCGATGTATGAAGCCAATAAGGTATTATGCAGTGCATCAAAGGCAATCTGGTTATCCATGGTGCAACCTGCCGTGATAGGACCGTGTTCCGGTGACACAGAAGGCGACACTACCAACCATTTATACACTGGATGTTCTACCAAGAAATCCATGTAGAACTGCGCTGTTCCTTTCAGGATGGGATAGTACTCTTTCAGGAACTCTTTATTTCCTGTAAAGAGGTAATGTTGCCAGATATGTTGTGCTAACCAGGCTCCCCCACTAGGCCACATTCCGGCTGCAGCAAAGTCTACAACTCCGCAAATTCGCCATAAATCAGTATTATGATGCGCCATCCATCCCCTACAATCATACATAGTTCGGGCTGTTTCTGCTCCTGTGACGGATAAATCTTTCAACATAGAGAATAGCGGACTATGTGTTTCACTTAAATTAGTGACTTCTGCCGGCCAATAGTTCATTTCTGTATTAATGTTGATGGTGTATTTACTATCCCAAGGTGCATGAGTACTGTTGTTCCATATACCTTGCAGATTAGCCGGTTGCCCACCCGGTTGCGAAGAAGAAATCAGCAGATAACGTCCATAATGGAAAAGTAGAGCTGCCATTGCCATGTCTTCCCCATTTCCGAAGTTTTCAATTCGTTTGGGAGTCTCCAGTTGGGAAGCTTTGCCTGTCGGTAATGTAAGGCGTACACGGTCAAATTGTTTTTTATAATAAGCGATATGGCTTTTGAGAGCTTTTTCGTAAGGTATTTGCATTGCTCTTTTCAGATATTCGCTGGTCCGTCGGGATTCATTGGCGCTGACATCCTGGTAGTTTACGTAGTTGGTTGCTGCCGATATATAAAGGGTGGCTTCTGTTCCTTCATTAATTTGGAGCGTATTTCCTGCCGGGCGGAGAGTGCCATTCGTTTTTACCTGGATTTGACATTCTGCCCGTAGTGCGGCTTTCAAACCTTCCTGCTCTTTCCCTTGACAGGTGACGGTCAGCTGATCATTCTGAACATTCACCTTATGTACTAGAGGGAAGTTATATGCAATAGTAAAGTTCAGTGCGTTTGCTTTACTTGCTTTGATATGCATAATAATGACATTATCAGTAAATGATGCAAAAGTGGTACGGGTATAAGTGACGTCATCCACTTGATAACGGGTAGTTGTCGTTGCATTCTCCAGATTCAGATCGCGGTAAAAGCCGGATGCGTTTTGGTGTTCCGGAAATTCCAGGTAAAGACTACCTAATGTCAGATAGCTCATTCCGTGTTGCTGGGTTAAGAAGTTGGCGTCAATGAGTCTTTGCGCTTCCTTGTTTCTCCCTTCAAAAATCAGTTTGCGTACAACCGGTAGCACATGTACGGCATTCGGGTTATTATTATTGTATGGAGAACCTGCCCAAAATGTTTCTTCGTTGAGTTGTAATTCTTCGCGTTCGATTCCGCCATATACCATGGCTCCAAGACGGGAGTTGCCAATAGGGAGAGCTTCCGACCAATTTTGTGCAGGTTGACTATACCACAGTTTCAGGTCCTGTCCTGAAACAAGGTTGCTTATTAATAGGAATAATACAAAAAAAGTGTTTCTGTTCATATTGTATGGATTTGTAGCAAAGGTAGCTCATTTCCCAATACAAAAGGCAAAAAACTGTTTCTGAAATCTACCTTGGAAGTAACTTCTTTCCATATTTATGTTACTAATATATATGTTGTATGTTCCAAATGATAAAATAATAACTGCCGGTTTCTTTTTGATTTATTATCAGCCTTGCCCTCTTGTCAAGTAGCTTGTTTGCAAGCTGATTAAGTAGGGAGGTATAAGAAGGGAAGCTGGTATAGTTGCGTTGGGATGCCGGTATCGTTCCATTAAAGTACCGGTATCATTAATTTCCCACGGCCGTGACAAGATCTTCCCACGGCCGTGGTAGGAACTCGTCACGGCTGTGGGAAGAAGCTACCACGGCCGTGAAGAATTAAGTATACCGGTATCCTGATCGAACAATAGTTATTGAATGATATAAGTATGCCGGTTGTATGACGGATGTTTAATGGAGGCTTTTCTTGAAAAGTAAGTAAAGCTGGATAGGAGATATGGGAGAGCAAAATCATAAAATAATAGGCTGACAATAAAACTTATAAAATGTTATTGTCAGCCTATTGTCAGGGCTTATTGTCAGCATCTAATGGGTTGAAAATCATTTATCTAATGAATAGGAATGACGGCTGACAATAAGAACTGCAAAATTTATATGTAAATATAATCAGTGTGTAGTAATTGACTTGTCTCTACATTGATCTTTTTATCTATTATCTCTCTTGCTTTTCGATTCATTCATAAACAGATAAGATTTCTTGTAGCCTCCGTAGTCTACAACCAACTTTTCCAGTACGATGCCCGGATCAAGAGGTTTGAAAATTAGTGTCTGCATGCCGTCTGATGTATTCGGCACATTCAGTTTGACCTTTTTCTCGACGATACGTCTTGCAACTGTCGGATAGTATATGCTATACACATTTTCGGGAAGTTCATTCAAATTCTGATTGAAATTGATAGTCTGTTCCTTCGCCCCTTCGAATCCGATACTGTACTCATGCCCTTTCCGGTCGTGGAAAGCAAGAGTCGATTTCACTATCACGTGAACAGTCACTTTGTCGACTCCTTTAGGCAATTTTATTTTGTAGGAGATAGAAGCTCCGTCGGTCGGCTGGGTATAAGGCATCAGAGCCATGCCGCTAAGGGTTCGTCCCATGTAGGGGATCACTGTCCATTCCGTACTTGGTGCTGCTTTAGTGCTGTAATAGTGTTCGGCCTCCATAGCTACATATCCGTCTTTCCCGGTGAAGACGTATCCACCGACAGCCTTTTCCGGATTTTCGATTCGGTAGGTTTGTGGTAGTGTATCAGCGGGGAAATTATCATTCCATGAGGTATAACCGATATGTTTCTGAATCATCATGTTCTTCCATTTGCCGCCGGACATAACGTTGTTATAATCGTCACTCAACGCTTTATCCCGTGCAAAAGCCTGTTCCACTTTATCTGCCCATTCGTTAGCTTGCGGATTGTTTTCTTTGTACAATTTATGGTTCATGGCTTGTGCATAATACATCTCGTACAGGTTTGCCATGGCTTGAACAGGGAAGAGGATTAATTGCTTGTAGGCATCTTTATATTCTGGTTTCAATGATATGTATTGTCTCAAAGCTTCCGCTTCCAGTTTCAGATATTCATCAGATACTTGTTTCCATTCGCCGGTCTCCAGGTTATAAGTATTCCGGTCGAGCATTTCTCCCGTTACGCGACCGTTATATTTGCTGTACAGGTTTAAGATTCGCATAGCTTCATCCGCTTGATCTTCGCCAAACTGCTGTGCGCAGAAACGACGGGGATGATCCAGCAAGTTAGAGACGTTGAATTGCTTGGGATTCCATGCCATATCCATGAAAAGCGTGATCGGATATTCCATTGGTTTCAAATCGCCTACATTCAGTATCCACAGCTTTTCTACTCCGTAATCGTATGTGAGTTGAAGTTGCTCCCACATATTTTGTATAGGGGTTACGTTCAGCCATTTGGAGTTTCTCGGAGCACCTACGTAGTCTACATGGTAATACATGCCCCAACCGCCCGGATGCTTACGTTCCTTGGCATTTGGCAGACGGCATACATTGCCCCAATTGTCATCACATAATAGCATGATAACATCATCGGGCACACGCATACCTTTATCATAGTAATCCAGTACTTCTTTGTATAGTGCCCAGACTTGCGGGGTTTCTTTGGCAGGACGTTTGGTGACTTCTTCAATAATCTTGCGTTGATTTTTGACTACATTTTCCAGCAGTTTCACGTTGGTGTTTTCGCTCATGGCTGCGTCACCGTCTCCGCGCATACCGATGGTTACGATATCTTCTGTGCCCTGCATCCGTTCGATGCCTTCACGGAAAAACTGATCGATCACTTTTTGATTGGTCGCATAATCCCATGCTCCATATTCTTTGCGCTTGCGTGACCATTCTTGATGGTTGCGTGCCATCGGTTCGTGGTGGGACGTGCCGATGATGATTCCCATTTCATCAGCAGTCTTACTATTCTGCGGGTCGTCAGCATAGAAAGCCCAGCTCCACATGGCGGGCCAAAGGAAATTACCTTTCAGGCGTAGTATCAATTCGCAAACTTGTGTATAAAAACGGTGGTCACCATAGTTTGTGCCGTAGGTCTGTTTTACCCAACCGGTCAGACAGGGCGCTTCATCATTGAGGAAGATGCCGCGGTAGGTCACCGCAGGTTCTCCGTCTGTATACTGTCCCGGCTTTACATATACATTCTGTTGCTTTCGGATAGGGACGTCTGCCCACCAATACCAGGGAGATACCCCTATTTGTTCGGAAAGTTCATAGATACCATAGATCGTACCGCGTCTGTCGCTGCCGATGATAACCACTGCTTCATCTACTCCTTCACAGGGATTAGTGACAACTTGCAGGATATATTTCTCGTTTTTCCCTTCCAGCTCTTTTTTATCTATTTTGTTTGCAGCTATCAGTTTTTTTACAAAAGGAGTACTATAGGTACCTACAATGACACAGTGTTTCGAACTTACGTTTGTTAAGAGCACAGGCTTCGTTCCGCATACTTGCAGTATATCTTGTTGAAGATTGCCGACAGCTATCATTACCCCTTTGTCTTCGGAAGAATCTACATATATCGGACAAGGAACTCCGTTGGCAATCAACGGAAAATGATTACCGGCCGGTGTGAATATTACAAATTGTTCAGCGGCAAATGCCGCTATACTCACAACAGAGAGGTAGAAGAATAGAAATAATCTTTTCATGGTTTCAATATTTAATAATTTGTTGTTAATCATTGATCTTACGTTTCACTGTAATCGGATATTCTACTTTGCAGATAATTGGTAATTGAAAAGTATATAACAGCAGGCTCAAAATGATGCAAATATCCTTCTTCATAAATACTATATTTAATGAAATTATTTTCTTTGTGTCTTAAATTCCAAAAATGGTTTATTTTTTGTCTGTACTGTGACACGATGCAAAGATAGTTGGTATTGATAAGAACGGGCTTTGGGTATGTTTCAATTATTTATACTGTTGATACCAATCTACTTTTTCTTGAAGTTTTTTCTTCGGAGATAAAATGAAGAAGTGTGAACAAACTGCTTTGTTCAATAAATGTTTTTGATTTTGTTTCAAAATCTTTTTGTATTGTATCTATGAGGCTGTCGGATGAATAATGATGGTTAATGTGTCATATTCCGTATTAATAAGATTGGTATGTGATGCGTATAATATAAGTTGGTTAAACAAGAGTAAGTAGAGATTTTAATGATCTTGAGAATATCGGTAAGCGTCAATTGCATTCTTAACCGAACCGTGTAACAGTAACAATTTTTGTGCATGGTCATGATTTAATCCTAGTTCCTCCATAATCATCCTGGTGCCTCTTTCTACCAGTTTATGATTACTAAGCTGCATGTTTACCATCTTATTTCCTTTCACCCGTCCGAGTTGAATCATGACAGAGGTGCTAATCATATTCAGAATCATTTTCTGTCCGGTACCCGATTTCATCCGGGAACTGCCTGTCACATATTCCGGCCCTACAATCATTTCGATGGCTACATCCGCTTCTGCTGCCATTGGAGAATCGGGATTACTGGTGATACAACCTGTCAGGACACCGTGTTTACGGGCTTCCCGCAAAGCACCGATTACGTACGGGGTAGTGCCGGAAGCGGCAATGCCGATAACGGTGTCTTTTTCGTTGATCTGGTGTTCGACGAGTTCTTCCCAGCCGCGATTTTCATCATCTTCGGCTCCTTCTACCGGATTGCGCAGGGCTGTATCGCCTCCTGCAATCAGTCCGATAATCCAGTTGGGAGACATACCGAAAGTAGGAGGAATTTCGGAAGCATCCAATACTCCCAGGCGACCGCTTGTACCGGCCCCCATATAAAAGATGCGTCCGCCTTGTTTCATGCGGGGCACAATCTGATTGACAAGCTCTTCAATTTGTGGAATAGCCTTTTGTACGGCTAATGCTACTTTCTGATCTTCCTGGTTGATATCTTCTAATATCTCTCGCACAGATTTCTTTTCCAGATGATCGTAAAGTGACGGTTGTTCGGTTATCTGCATTTTTATAATTACTGGTTATAAATTACAATAGGTAAAAGAATTATTGTTGATGGTATTGAATCAGTCCTTCCATCGGACTTTGAAGAATCTTACCGATCTGAATACCTGTTGTTTGCGCAGCCTCCTGCAAAACCTCCTTGTAACAGTGAGCTACGGAACCAATAAAATGTACCGGATATTGCTTATAATCATATTGCATCACGTTTCTGCGGAGAAAAGCGATAAAGCTGTTGAGCACTAGTGAACGGATAGCCGGTTCTTCCAGATGCTGTGCAAGGAAAGGGGAGAGACTAGCCAGAAAACGGTTCGGAAAGGGTTGGCGGTAAACGCGGTCGATGATTTCGGGAGCCGTCAGGTCGAAATGTTTTAAGAAAGCTTCTTTGATGGCGGGTGGAAGCTGGTTTTTCAGTACATCGCCTACCAATAGTTTTCCTAAGACTGCGCCGCTTCCTTCATCTCCCAGAATGAATCCAAGAGGGGAGATGTTGTTGACAATCTCTTCACCGTTGTAGAAACAGGAATTGGAACCTGTGCCGAGGATGCAGGCAATCCCAGCTTCATGTCCGCATAGTCCGCGGGCAGCGGCAAGCATATCCGAGTTGGCTTTGATGTTCCCGATGACGGGCAGGCTGTCGGCAATAGCCCGCCGGAGGACGGGAGCCTTTTCGGGAGTGCATCCTGCACCATAAAAAAAGACGGAGTTGATTGTTCCTTCCGGTAGTTGTGGCAGGAGGGAATGTGTCAGCTCTTGTTGAATTTCTTCTTCTGATTGGAAGAAGGGATTAATCCCTTTCGTTCCAATTCGTTTGATTGGGGTGCCGTTGAAAACGATGCACCAGTCGGTTTTGGTAGAACCACTATCTGCAATGAGTATCATATCTTTGAGTTTTTTATTGTTTCTTTCCGAAAGAATCCTCCAGTCGGTTGCGAATCATTAATGAGGCGACGATACCGGGCAGGGTACAAATACAAACCCAGATAAAGAAGTTTGTGTATCCGAGATGTTCCTGTATCCATCCGGCAGGCATACCGGGAATCATCATGCCCAGTGCCATAAATCCGGTTCCGATAGCATAGTGCGCCGTTTTGTGTTCACCTTCCGCTATATAAATCAGATATAGCATATAAGCGGTAAAGCCGAAACCATACCCCAACTGTTCGATCGCTACACAAATGGCTATAAATATAGGATTGTCCGGGGTGGCGGCAGCCATCCATACATATAATAGATCGGGAATGTTGATGGCTAATGCCATGGGTAATATCCATTTCTTGAATCCGTCACGGGAAACGAGGAAACCACTAATGATTCCACCGAGCAATAAAGCTATGACACCTATGGTACCGTAGATCATTCCGACAGTTGCTGTGGATAAACCCAGTCCACCTTTATCGGTCGTGTCGAGCAGGAAAGGAGAAGCTATTTTGGCTAACTGTGATTCTCCCAACCGATAGGTGAGGAGGAAAAAGAACATGAGACCGAGGTTCTTTTTCTGAAAGAATGTGACAAAGGTCAGGAGAAAATCCCCCAACAACTTACCCGGTGTGAGTCCGGGACGTTTAATGTCCGAATCAGGATGGGGGAGGATAAGTCGATGATAGATAGTAAGAGCCAGAAATAATCCGGCAAGGAGGTAGAATGTAATACTCCATGCCAAGGGAATATTGTTCTGTGATGTTTCCAGCCATCCTGCCAGCATGACTAGAATTCCCTGCCCGAAAATATTGGCAAGCCGGTAAAACGTATTTCGAATACCGACAAAGAAAGATTGTTCTTTATTATTGAGCCCGAGCATATAGAAACCGTCTGCTGCGATGTCATGCGTAGCGGAACTGAACGCCAGCAGCCAGAAAAAAGCAAGAGTCAACTGTACATAATGGGCAGTCGGAATAAAGAAGGCTATCCCCGCAAATCCGGCAGCGATGAAACCTTGCATGGCAATAATCCAGGCGCGTTTCGTTTTCACCAGGTCGACGAAAGGACTCCATAGCGGTTTGATAGTCCAGGGAAGATAGAGCCAGGAAGTATATAAGGCTATTTCCGTATTGGATAATCCCAAACGCTTGTACATGATAACAGCAATCGTCATTACCGCTACGTATGGCAGCCCTTCTGCGAAGTAGAGGGTGGGTATCCAGCTCCAGGGATTTCTTTTTGTAGTGGGTGTTGTCATGGTATTATTCTTTTTTATTGATATTGTTTTTCGAGTGTACTGCCGGGGTAATAGTGAGACAGTATTTCTTCATATTTGTAACCTTGCTCTCCCATTACGGCAGCACCAATCTGGCAAAGTCCTACTCCATGCCCCCATCCGGCTCCGGTAAGGATGAATCGTGAAGGGATTTTATCCTCTTTATGTCCTTTTTCCTCATATTCCTTGTCTACTACGAAGGCGGAACTATACAGATGGGAAGTAGATAAGGTACGGCGTATTTCCAGTTCTTTCCCGATAATAAGCGTTCGCAAGGTTCCTACAATTTTCAATCGGACAAGACGTCCGGATGTTCCCCGTTCTACAGGAATTAAATCAATGATTTGTCCGAAATCAATCCCTGAACGTTGATGAATCAGTTCTGAAAGCTCCTGCTGCGAATAACTGACTTTCCAACGATAGAAGTCTGCTGTTTCCTGATCGTAGTTGTTTAGTACTTGGCTTAGAATTTTCTTATCCTGCGTATTACAAAAAGCAACAGGTGAGGTACGTATCCATTTATCAGCTTCCGCCTCTATGGTCAAATCGGGAAGTTGTTTTTCAGTCTTGCTATCCCGTTGTCTGATTAGATAAGGATGCTTTATGTTTTCCCAACAATTTTGGAACTCTTCAAAAGCTCCGCCACAACATTTAGAGAAACGGGCATCACAAATCGCTCCTTTATACATCAGCACTTCCCCCCGCGTGGCGGAGACTGCTTCGATGGCTTGTGGTGTTGAGGCTCGTGTAATTCCCTGATAACGCTGGCAATGATCATCGGCACATACATCGAAATTTCTATGTGCTTCATGGTCATACCACTTAATAAATGAAGAATTAGGAATGAAGAATGAAGAATTGGCTGCGCTGTCTTTTTGCAAAGTTCTTTTAAATTCTTCATTTTTCATTCTTAATTCTTTATTTTTTTCGAGTAGCCAGCTTCGGGAGATGACGGCGTGAGCCTTTAGTAGTTCTAAAGAAGCTGTTGCGCTCATCTCTGATGAAATTACACTGGTAAGATATTCTTCAATGGAAATCACATTGATGGCGGTTAGTTGTTCTCCTTCGATGATAATCTTTAATTCCCCTTTGAATTTCTGGACTTCTTTGCGTTCCCAATGGAAGTTGATTCCGATGGTCACATCTTTCAGTTCAAAGAAAGCATGTGCATTTTGTGGAGGAATGAAGGATAATTCGTCGTACTCTTTCCCTTGCCAATGAATCTTCCCATCCTGATAAATAACTTTCTGTGTCCCGGAAATTTCCGTTCCGACAGAAGAACTAAATTTCACCGGGAAAGAGAATTCAATCTCTTTCCCGGAAAGGATACCAACTGTTATTTGAGGTTGAG
The DNA here is from genome assembly GCF_019052435.1 of Bacteroides sp. MSK.20.12. NCBI lineage: Bacteria > Pseudomonadati > Bacteroidota > Bacteroidia > Bacteroidales > Bacteroidaceae > Bacteroides > Bacteroides sp. MSK.20.12. Next base: position 102,674 of record NZ_JAHQVH010000002.1, read on the forward strand.
TCATAATACAGCCTTAATACGTTCTAATATTTTTTGCAGTTTTTCTTTGGATATAGATATTTCCCGATAGATCTCATATACCTTTTCAGGAGTCAGTTTCTCCATATCCTCTTCACGTACTATAGGGAATATGCCGTTCATTTCAGCAATAGCAGGACTGATGATAATTTGTTCGTCCCCTTTTGCGTAATAGCAGTCAGGACGATGTTTGCTGCGTAAGAAGATAATACAATTGTAAGGGTGTTCGGCCACTGACTCAAATTCATCGTCATAGTTCTTTCCAAAATCCTCTTTGGTGCGTTCCAAACCATACCAGGCAAGAATATTCATCATTGGTTCTTTTCCGTTATTATTGGCAGCTAAAATGTCGTAAATCAGATGAAAGGTTTTCGACATTGTTGTCTTGTTTTTCGCCTGAATCCTGATGAAACTGTACGGGAAATCTTCATAACTAATTTGCACCTTGTCGTTATCTATTAAATCTATGTGATCGCAATATGGTCCTTGCATTCTTTCCTCTTTACTGCAAGCTTGAAAATGGGCATGATCGGGAGCGGAAGCTCCAGATTCCGGTCCATTATACAAAAGGAAGTATTCTTCCATAATGTCGGTGAGTTCTATCATATCTTTAAAACGCCTGGCTATGGATTGTGACTTGTGTTCCTTATCTACAATTGTAAAGTGGTGTTTAAATATGGGATAGGGATTAACCAGTATCTGATAATTCCTGTAACTGATGAACTCTTGTTCCTGCGGTCGGTTTGTTTGGCAGAGGAAGCAAGGCCGTGAGTGAATGGAGGCAGTATCTGTCTGTGCGGTAGCCGAAAGAATACGTTTCGGATTAAAGAATAGTTTCGCACTTAAACAATTGTTACCAAACCACTTGGATATTTTTTTTGTTCGTGACCGATACTGTTCCAGTGCTTGGTAATTTTCTTTGGCTAGTTCCCAAGAAAGAGTTTGCTTTTGGAATAACTGTTCGATACTTTGCTGAATTTCCTCTAATGTCGTTTTTTGTTGCAGGATGCGCTGTTCCAATTCCCACGTACGAAGCCGGTCTTTATATAGATTATTCTGGTTGATTTTCTCAACAGGCAGTGCAGCATCCGAGTTGCCTTCCCAACGGCGACAAAGGTAAATCACGTCGTATATTCTGCCTATCTGATAATCGTGTGAAATTTTCAATCCAAGGGCATAATCTTCTCCATAGCTTGTGTTCGGGACTTTGATTTCCCGAAGAATGGGCGTGTAGAATGCACGGGGAGCTCCCAGACCGTTGATACGTAATGCATTATTTCGTCCGTTGTCGGGCGTCCATTCCTTATGATCGATGATGCCGGGGGCAATTTCCTGCATATCAAAGTTAGTCATCATATAAGTGCCGATTACCATTGCACATTTCTGTGTATAGAAAGTATCAATGATGATTTGCAGGCTATGTTCGTCTTTATACACGTCATCGCTATCAAGTTGGACGGCAAACTTTCCGCATTTCTCGTGATGGATACCTATGTTCCAACATCCGCCTATACCGAGGTCATCTCTTTCGGGAATGACGTGAATCAGTCGCTTGTCCGAACTAAGTTCACGGAGAACTTCACTGGTTCCGTCTGTCGAATGATTGTCGATGACAATGACATTGAACGGAAAGGTCGTTTGCTGGTTCAGTGCCGAGCGTACGGCATCTTTGACTGTGCGAATACGGTTGCGTACGGGTATAATGACAGAAGCTTCATATTCAAAAGTGTGGGAAGAAAAGTCTACGGGACGGAAGATAGGATAAAGATATCCGCCAATTTCCTTCAAATGGTTGGTGCATGCCTGTTCCATTTCAATCTGTACCTGACGGTTTTTAGGGTCTACATAATCGAACTGCTTCTCACCGCTTTTCCGCTTGTCACTTTCTACTTCGGTATATAAATATTCGTTGATGTGTACCAGTTTGCTCTTTTGGGATATTTTGAGTCTCAAATCATACAAACCTGCATATTGATATTCCTCTTCTGTATTTTCTATAACTTCCTTGAATGCGTTGGCATTGAACAGTAGAACCGAGCCGAAATTGAAGTCGTCACGCAGGCTACCGGGTTGGTAATCAATGACCGGAGCTGTTTTTTGCACACCGTCTATCTGTTGGTAATGGTCTGCATATACCATAGCAGCTTGGGTCATTTCCATTACTTGAACCATTCTTTCAAGAGCGAACATGCCTATTTTTAGTGCAGTGTGTTTGGTATAGAGCAAGGTATATGTTTTATCAGAATGTTCTGCAATAGCTCGCATCGCTTGTGTAGACTGCATTTTCTCTACAGAGATGAGTTCGCATCCGGGAATACAGACATTGGTAATTGGCGATGCTAATAAATAAATTTTGTCTACCAGCGTCGATGCACGTAACTCCTTAACTGTTTGCATAGTTTCTTCCAACCGGCTGAAAGGAAGAAAACAGTTGATTGTTGTTTTCATTATTTTACTTCTTGTTTTGTAGTATGAGTTGTGTAAGATGTTTCTTTGTCTTGTTTTTTGATGAACAAACAAAGTCCAAGGAATGTGAACAGGGCATTGATTATCAACAACTCGTAACTAATTTGGTAACCGTTGAGCCATGCTTCCGAATTTCTTTGCAGGATATAGCAAAGAATAGGAGAAGCGATAGCTACCAACGGAATATATTTATCATAAACTTGTTTCTTGGTGAAGATGCCGAAAGCGAACAGTCCTAAGATAGGGCCATACGTATAACTGGCCAATGTGTAAATCGCATCAATCACACTGGTGTTGTTCAGCAGATTGAATACGAAAATGACTGCTCCCATCACAACTGCCATACCGATATGTACATGTTTGCGTATTTGGCTAAGTGCCGCCTCTCCTTTTTTCTGTGCATGTAAAATATCTACAGTAAAGGAAGTGGTCAGTGCCGTCAAGGCAGAACCCGCTGCAGAATAGGCGGAGGCTATCAGTCCGATAATGAATAATATTCCGACTATGCCGGGAAAATAATTTCCGGTAGCAATCATCGGAAACAACTCGTCGCTTTTTTCCGGATTCCCAATGCCTTGTTGTGCTGTAAACGTATATAATAGTACTCCCAGCATCAGAAAAAGCAGAATGACAAAGAATTGTGAGATACCGCTTGTAATCATATTCTTTTGAGAATCCCGGAAATTCTTGCAACTAAGATTGCGTTGCATCATATCCTGGTCGAGCCCGTTCATGGCAATGACAGTGAACACTCCTGCCAGGAACTGTTTGAAGAAATAGCGTTTGTCGTTCACGTCGTCAAAAAAGAATGTCTTGGAAAAGTCACTATCTGATATGGTAGTAACCAGGCCGCTAAAGTTGAGGTGCAAGTTGGAGGCTATATAATAGATACATAGTACCACAGAGACTACCAGGCAGAATGTTTTCAATACATCCGTCCAAATCAATGATTTCACTCCGCCCCGGAAAGTATAGAGCCATACGATAAATACGGTAAGCATGACATTCAACAGGAAAGGAAGATGGAAAGGCTCGAAGATCAGCAGTTGCAGCGTCAGGCATACCAGAAATAGTCGAACGGCAGCTCCCAGCATCTTTGAGATAAAGAAGAACCATGCTCCTGTTTTATAGGATGAATCTCCGAATCTGTTCTCCAAATATTCATAGATAGAAACCAGATTCATCCGATAGAACAGTGGAACAAGCACAAAGGCGATAATAAACTGTCCGACTATAAAGCCGAGTACCATTTGCAGATAAGAGAAACTACTGGCTTGTACCATGCCCGGAACAGATACAAAAGTAACTCCCGAAATGGTGGAACCAATCATGGCAAAAGCAACAACATACCATGCCGATTTACGGTTTCCTACGAAGAACCCTTCATTGTCAGCTTTGCGTCCTGCTATATAAGAGATAGTGAACAGGATTATAAAGTATGCCACAATAGTGATAGATATAACGGCTGGACTCATATCTGCTATTTAAATTCGTTTGAGGATGAATGATCCGAATTAGTTTATCTTTGTCTACAAAAGTAGGGAATTTATCATAGATATGTATACTCTTACCTATTTTTTATTCCCGGTGTGCCTCCGGTCGCGTGTTTGGACGAACGCCAGTTTTTATTGAGCGAGGACAACTCCGGAGATTTCTTTTCAAGCGAAATGCCGGTTATTTTGTCAATGGTGTGCATTTCATCTCTAAAACAACAAGTGTCAAAAGTATGTCCTGGTGCAGTCTCTTTACTACTCGAAAGTGCCAGATACCCACCATTATTGTTCAGTGCCGGGAAGTTCGGTATAATTATTATATTTTCTCCACCAACTTTATGTTTCTGAACAACTCTGTTGAAGTATTTCGTGAAACAAAGATAAGTTTTGGAAGGAATGGCTAGGGGAGTAGAAGGACTCTCATTTTGAAGGATAGTAGTATTGTATATTGTCCCGTCTTCATGCATTTTATATAGATAAAGTGCGGGTAAAATGACTGCCTGTTCAGTTGGATTATAGATTTCTACATATTCTGCACCATCAGTGGCATTGTTATACATTATTTCATTGAAAAGAAGCATACCTCTCACATCTCTCGGTAGTTCGGGAGTGTCCGGATTATCTGGAAGGTCCGTATCGGGGTTATCGGGTGTTTCGTCGGGTGATGTGTTCGTTTCTACGTCATTAGACAACTGTATGTGATGGAACGTGAATCCTTTACAACGGGTTTTGGTGTAAATGCAGTATATACCGCAGTAGCGGGAAGTCTGTATATCGGTATCTTTTATCTGTTTTTCTTTTACGTATTCATTCTCGGATTCAAGCCGTGTCCAAAAAGTCCAGTAACCGTTATTGTCACATTCTACTTTTATGTATAGTTTCGGTGAAGAGTTTCCTTTCATTAGTTCTCTTCCCGAAGCCAGTAGTTTAGATTGGTTTCCGTTTTGGCGATAAAGAGCTACATTATCTTTTGCTCCTCCAATCTGAATGTAATAGCCGTTTAAATTACCGGAAAGAATGTTTGAGGAAGAAGTCAGATAAAATCGTGCATAATTGTTGGCGGAGGGGTTGAAGGTGAGGTGAACTCCAAATTCCCAACGGGTGTTTTTTACAGAGGTAGAAGGAATGGTGATATATGCTGTTCCGGCGTCTTCCTGTGGATCATTTAGATGGATTCCTTCTTTAGAATTGATGGTGAATTTGTCCATCTCTCCTTCCCAAGGAAGTTCGGGTGTGATAGTGTCTCCTCCTTTTAAATCTCCCTTTTCTTCGTCATCAGCAGGGAGCGAACAATTATAGAACAATATGATGAAGATACTTAGGAAAGCAAATGCTTGGTAAACTTTCATACGGTTTTTAGTTTGAGTTATTTCGTTTTACCGTATTTGTTTGAGTATAATGCAGAAGCAATTGCGGTTTAAATAGTTGATGAGTCGGCAAAGGTAAACCTTTTGCTGGGAAAAAACATACTTATTGAAGAAATAATTGTAAATCCTTTTGTTTTCTCTAAATGCGTGGAAAGGAAACAGTGAGGGGTTATCAAAAGTCACATTTAATTTATTGACTTTTGATAACCCCTCACCCATGTTACATTCAATTATTGAAACATTATTCGAAGCGTGGCATTACATATTTATCTGTGTAAGATGTGAACGTAATACCTGGCATGGAATGAACGTTCGATTCGTTCTCCAACTTCTTTATCAACGAATAATCGTTGGCGTCCAATGCGTAATAGTTATCTGAAGCCGGAGTTGTCACACGGACTGTCCAGTCGAACATATTACCGATGATGGTGAGCGCATCCGTTTCCGGATCAAATGCTGGGATTCCTGTTTTTACGATTTCATACGTCCGGTTCTGCAACACATAGAAAGCGTTGTTGGCATCGGTCATAAAAGCAAGCGTCTTTTTATTTCTGAACTCGGTCAGATACAGATGTTCTAATGTCAGGCCTTCAGGCAAGGTGATGGCACGGACATACGGGCGTCCTTTCACCTGTTTCAGATGAAACAGACGACGGTCGGCATCCAACAGAAGATAACCTTCGTCATACTCCTTTTTCACCGTCGGATTTCCTACGATTTCCGTTGCCGGAAAACGAAAATCCTTCTTAGTCATAGCTTCGGTAAACTGAAGGCTTTTGTCTTCCTTCACGCTGTTGGTAGCCATGTCGATAAATTCGATCCCTTTGGAGGTGATACGGAATACGTCATCCGGCATTTTCAGGTCCACACGTCCTGACATAGATTCCATCAGTGGGTAAAGCCCGATAGAAGGTGCGTTTATATCCGAAGGCACACTGCGGAAGTTGAAGTTTTCTGTCTGCACCATTTTAGGAGTCATTGCGATTCCTTGAATGGTATCCGGAAAACGCTCATCAGACATCAACTGACGGAAATAAAACATAGGCAGGATGCTGTCGAAAGCAGCTTCCGAATAAATGTTTCCTGCAAGGTCGTGGCGCACGGTTCCTTTCCCTTCTTCTTGTCCCATCTGGGCGAAATCGCCAATTACGAAACTATACAGGGTAAAGGGAGTCTTTTCCGGCTTTACGACAAAGAAATTGTAACACCAGGGCAGCTGCCAAAGAAGCAGAAAAGCGATGGTTACATATAATAGTATGGTACTGAAACGTCTCATTTCTCAATCTTTTAATTTTAAATCTTTAATTTTTTTATTGGTTAATCCTGTTTTCCGGCCTTGAACCGTACGATAGAGAGCCACGAGAAAGAGGCTGTCAACAAAGTATAGACCACTAAATAAGGGAGAAACTTGTTGTATGCTTCCGGCGTAGGCGACAGGAAGAAGATTCGGAGTAACAATACTGCGATAATGAGATTCAGGATACGGCGTTTCCATGCCGGTTCGAGGCAAATCCATGCGACGAGCAGATAGCCGGAGATGCCGGCGAGATACCACGTTAAAGCGGTAAGCAGTATGTGGTTTTTGAGCTCATGGGCAAGGATTCCGTTCAGATAGATCTCCATCAACAGGAAATTGGAAGCGAAGCAGACAAGAAGCAGTATGAGTCCGGAGAGTAACATATTGCCCGTCATTTTCAGTTCCGGATAAGGTAGATGGAGAGTCAGTTTCAGACATTTGCGTTGCATCTCGGGGACAAACTGCACGATTGCCATCAGGATTCCGGCAATCAGAGGTATATATTGCAACATATCAATGAAGATGACATCCCGTTGCAGCATGACTTCCCATACATGGGCAGCCCCTTTCATTTCTACCACCCGGTTAATGCGGAGCATACAGTAGCCTGTAAAACCAAGTGTGGCGAGCACGGCAAGCAGAAAATACCACCGTGTCTTTATCCATTCTTTATAAAATATAGCGTACATTCTTGAGGATTTATGATTTATGAATGATGATTTATGGGTTACGAGTTGCCAACTCTTATTCTTAATTTAATCAGTATTTCCCGGTGAGGCCGATAAAGGCATCTTCCAAATTGACTTGCTCACAGTGCAAGTCTGTGTAGGGCACTGACATTGATTTCAGTTTGGCTTCTGTTTCTGCCGGTTGCAGGAAGGAGAAAGTCTCCAGCTGGTTCCGCATGATGGAAGGATGGTAGAAATCATCCGATGCAGGAAGCTCGTAACCTTCGGGAATGGTGAAGGTGTAGCGGCGTCCTTTTTCCAGTAATTCGGTGATTGGTTTCTGAATCAGTATCTTTCCGTAGTCCATAATAATGCAGTCGTCAACGAGACGTTCCATATCCTGAATGATATGCGAGGTCAGAAAGACGGTTTTACCTTCCGAACGGGCATAGTCGCGGAGATAGTCCACAAACAGGCGGCGGTAGCCGGGATCGAGTCCGAGCGAGAAGTCGTCCAGTACCAGAAGTTCCGGGTTTTGTGCGAGAATCAGTCCGAGAGCTACTTGAGAGCGCTGTCCGCAGGACATACGTGAGATGCGCTGTCCGGTAGCTACTTTCAATTTATTCATCAGTTCGTAGTACGCTTCTTTTTTCCACTGGCCGGGGTAGAAGGCTGCGTAGAATTTTTCTATTTCGGTGATGGTCATGAATTGGTATTGCACATGACCTTCGATGAGCAGTCCGATATTGCGGCGCAGAGCCGGTGCCATGGTCTGTATCTCCTGTCCGAAGATGCGACATTCTCCCGAACGGGGTTTCAGGTAACCGCTCAAGATATTGATAGTGGTGGTTTTGCCCGTACCGTTCTTTCCCAATAGTCCCAGGATACGTCCTTTGGGCACTGTGAAACTAAGGTTTTCGTAAATCAACCGTTTACCGTAGTAGTGCGTCAGGTTGTTACATTCGATAATTTGTTCCATTTGATTTTATCTGTTATTTCGATTCAAAAGAAGAAAAGGAAAAGAATGGGAATCAAGATTCCGACTATTAGTTCTATTCCTCCTCTGCCGATAATGCCCTTGTTCCCTTTCAGCATGATAATGCCGGAGAGAGTAATGATAATAAGGGCGATAGCGAAAATATCCGCGAAGTAAGTCCACCATTGTCCCGGATTGTAATGTAAACGGGACATCGCTCCGATAAGCGGGCGACGGGTGACGGATTCATATACCGCGTCTCCTGTCTTCACGTTTACCAGGAGGTTGGAACCGCCTTTCAGGAAGACTTTCATTACGTCCGTTTTCGGGAAGTAAAATTTGGTATAGTTGCCGGTTTCTCCCAAAGGTTCCAGTAGAGTAAGTACTTTCTCTTTACTCATTCCTGCTTTGTCCGGTAGCTTTTCCGCTATTTTATATTCTTTCCGTGTGATGGAGAAGTTCGGATTAATCGTGTCACGGTGATTCATTACAATTCCGGAAATGGCATATATCAATACCATTCCGGAAAAGAAAAATGACAGGTCACGGTGTATGAGCCGGCTCCATTTACGAACAGTACTACTCCACTTCATACGAGTTGGCTTCCATAAAATAGAAAGATAAATACTCTTTTCCTGTTTCTGCTTTGCGGTCGGCTATTTTTGCGCGGAAGTCTGCGATGCGGGCTTCGGGACTGTTGGCTGTTTCGCCGCGTGCTTTCTTTTCAGAATCGCATCCGGCTTCACCGGTTCCGTGTTTTTCGGCAGCTTGTGCTTTGAGTTGTGCTTCCCAGTTTTGGAGGTAGGCTTCGTCGATGCGTTGTTCTTTCAATGTTCCGGTAACACGGACGATAGAGTTCACACATTTAGGATCGAAGGCTCCCAATGTCCCGGCTTCTACACGGATCACTTGGGTATCGTCACTGCCCATCAGGAAGATTTTCTTTGCACCATGTTTGCAGGTATGTGTGCAAACGCCTTCAATGGTTACTTCTTGTCCTGCAAGGTTTTCGGCATTGGCAAGGAGAGAATCAATTTCCAAAGCGGAAGATGCAGACTGTTCTGTAGTCGCTTCTGATGCGCTTTTCTGTTGTTTGTTACCACATGAAGTTCCGATAAAAGTCATTGCCATAAGGGCAATTGCGATTGTTAGCTTTTTTGTTTTCATTGTTATTGCTTCGTTTTTATATAGTTTGTAATCTGTTTTTCGTTTGTTTATAGCTTTTAATAGTTCGCCTTACGGGCGGGGAGTTTCAACCATGCTTGAAACAAATACTACTCCTTTAGTTGGCAGCTTGATCCCTTACGCAACGGAGTTGCATACCGGCTTTAATGCTGACATAAGATAATGATAATCTGCCTTCCGAATACTTTGCATTGATTGTACTCATTAATCCAAAGAACTGTATATTGGTAAGTAGTCCGCTGGTGCTATTGTATACGGGCTTGAAGGCAGTCGAAGTCATAAGATAATTCATTGCCGGTTTTCCGTGCCATGCAGTTTGAATATTGGCATCTTCTGCTATTGCCGTTTTTTGATAGCTGCCGGCACCTGTAAGGCTTGTTGCCATACGAACGCCGGAGAATTGGTAATTGAATCCTGCATTATTCAGTGATGATATTTTGGCGCCGTCATAAACTGCATCATAGAAAAGAGCTTTATCACCATCAGCCGGTACCTTGCCGTCGACATCATTCGTTGTTTTTCCTACCAGATTAAAGTATTCCAGACGTGTTGGTATGTGCCAACCTTTCGGACAAATACCTTGCGCTCCTTCAAAAGAGTTCAGATTACTTTCAGTAATTTCCTTACCGCCCAGTGCAACTTGGAAATCATATAGATAACCTAATTCTTTGATAGCACTTTCCTCTGTTGTGGCTACGGTTGCACCGTCAGCTTTGATTTCATACGGGTACCAAACATGGCTATCAGCAGTAGGATCGGTAGAAGGAGTATATCCTTTCGGAAGATAGATAAGCGGTTCAGCCATCCACGTAGTACCGTTTGCCAAAGTTACCGTGTTATATTTTACATTATCGTATAAGAAATAGTTCTCATCGAGATGTTCTTCGAAAGGAATCTCATTGTCTGCTCCGATTTCACCTTCATCTGTCCAGTTTTCGATGTCACCGATAAGTTTAACCTCTATATCGTCAGGCAATACACGGATGTTTACGCTGTATTGTCCTCCTTGCGCTAAAGTAGTAGATGTGAGTTTCTGCGACAAGGTCTTGCCATCAGAAGTTGCTACTTCGAGCGTCAAAGCTACCGTTTGGGGAACGATGAGGGCGCGGTAAGTTTTGTTCGCTTCAACAACCTGTGCCGTAATGTTTGTAGCTGCGACATTCGCGTCAGCAGTAACTGTAAGGGCAGCCAGATCAAGAGTTGCAGTCGGGATAGAGCCTTTCAATGCAATGGATGTTATGTTGGCTTCTACTTCCTTTGTTACATTAATGACCAGTTTGGTAAGCAGATGCTTAAAGTTCATTGTTATAGTATTTACAGTAGGAAGTACATCTTTATTGCTTGCTGCCATAAGGTCTGATGCCCCATATCCGGTGGTCTGATCGGCTTCTACAGAAAAAGAAGTAGGAGTATTACCTTCTCTATAAGGATAGTATGCTACTATCTGCGATTTGTCATTTCCTTCCGGATACCAAAGCAAGTCACCTGCAAATACTCCGTCATTGAATGTCATCTGTTTATTTTCCGCATATACGAAGTCATCGTTTTGGATGATTGTAACGCCAATTTTATCTCCGGTCTCAAAGTTAACTTCGGTAGCGCGTGTGATAACAGGCGAGATAGTAATACGACTGTTGGCAGGTGTCAGCGTTTCGTTCTCTTCCTGCTGGCAAGATACCAAAAGTGCTGCTGCAAAGATAAATGTTAAACTCTTTTTCATTGCTTAATAATTTAGTTTATATATATTCATTGTTTTCAAAAAGCATATCCCGGTCCTCAAAAAGTATATCCTAACTTGATAGTCTCATTCCAACGGCTCGAACCATCTATATAGTGAAGGTTGAAACCGCGTGTATAACTTCCCTGTACTTCAGCATAGATCCCATGGTTGAAATGATAGCGTAAACCGAGACGAAGCGTTGCTTGTGGAGCGGTAGCATATTCATTCTGCAGATTATAATAATCTGTCAGACGATAAGGTGGATCACCCGGCTCCGTATCTGTTGCAACGACTCTGTTTTTCTCGGTAGAGTTTCCTATGGCAAAGGAAGCGGCTGCCTTTAAGTCAAATTTCCCTATATGAAACACGCTGGATACATAAGTCTGCGTACAAAGCATCTTTTCCGACGCTACATACGGATACATCTGGGTAGTCAGTCGTTTGAAAGTTGAAATATGTGTTCCCAAACGAACTTCTGTACGAGGACTTATAAATTCATATTCGGGATGGACCGAGAAAGCATCTCTTTCGAAAATGCGGTTGGAGCCGTTGATATAAGTCGTCGTTATTCCGTTAACAGTCTCCTTATTAATCACATTCTCGTTGTTGACCAAATGTGACCATTGCAGGTTCAATCGTAGAAAATGCTCTTTCTTTCCCTGTTTGAAATGATAACTCAAATGAGAGGCAATCCGGTGAGTGGGGAATTTGAACCAGATAGCATCTCTTTCACCGGCAGACCCCGAAGAATAGGTATATTCGATATCTCCATAAAATCCCTTCCATTGAAGTTGCAGTGCTCCCCCGTTAGACAGTTCTTTGATCGGAAAGCCGTTGATTCCCGATTCGCTTAGATGAATCCCGCTGCCGTCCCATGCTTCATAAGCTCCATACATCAGTCCTTTATCCAAGAAGGCGTTGTAAGAGTTTTCGGTAGTCCCGATTACTTCCGCCTTGATCGATTCGCTGTTTTTGCTGAATATATAAGAAAAACCAATGGCTAGATCGCCCGAGTGATACATCACGCTGGGGGCTACTTTCAAATCCAGTCGATAATTGGTATGTCGCAAGTCTTTCCGTTTGGAATAGTTGGAGGCGGCAAAGTCAATCTTTCCTCCCAATCGCCAGTTAGGTGCAATATCTGATGCAATACCGCCCATAAAAGCGTATCGTTGCAGGTCTTTGCCTCCGGGAGTGAACTCCAGAATGTCTACCGGATAAAATCCCGGCTGGATAAACATGGAACCACTCATGTCCTTACCGGAAGTATGATCGAATGAGAAAGAACCAGTCAGCGAATACCCTTTCAGATGAGTGATAGACTTGGCTATTGCTCCGGCATTCCATGATTTCTCCGCTTCGTAAGAGTGGTGGAAATCACCATGGTTATTCTTACCATACAGTTCGGCATAGGAAGAAGAGATGCTATCCATCCTGATACCTGTGACATTTTCTCCGGCATTCCAGGAATTACGCCGTTCTATAATGTCGTAAGTCTGTGCCGAAACACCGTACACTATACATAGTAACCAAAGACCTGTTATATATATTTTTTTCATCTCACTCATGCAAAGATTGTTTTTCTCTTTCATAAAAATCGGTAGAAGAGTTGTTGGTGTCCATCAATACTTCATAACCTGCTTCCTGCGTAGCTTCTTCGTCCACATGGCGATATAAGCTGCGTCCGTTGTATGTCGCACTTTGAGTGACATATCCTGCGTCGATGGAAGGAGATATACGTTTCTTGTTGTTGGAGGAACCACCATAGTACACTTCCGCTCCATCAATCACCCAGTCGAGCGGAACTGCTATCACCCGGTCGGTGGTACTTCCCGGTTTTTGTATCACACTTCCCTCTTTTAGAACAAAGTCCTGTATCGTGGTATCCTTAGCTTTAAAGATAACCGTAGCAGGAGAAAAAATAGAGAACGAGTAAGCATTCGCCTGTCCGGTTTTCAATACCACGTTCAGATAATGATCCGGTGTGATCTGATCGCCCGGAGCCGGATGGTACTGCGTATTCGGGAAATAAACGTTATTGTAGCAGACAAAATATCCCGGTTTGTTCAGATTGACAGATTGCGGGTATTGCGCTGCATGGTCAACTGCTCCATTGATGGCAATCACTGCATCTTCTCCCGGTTGAAGCGGGAAAGTCTTGCCGGTACCGCCAAACTGCCAGATGCACTGAACGATGGGAGCAAAATCCCGGAAGATGGTTGCTCCGGTTATTTCATCCTGCGTTACCCATACATTGGTAGCTTGTGAGTTGTAAGGATCGAGTGCTCCGAAACATAAACTATCGAGATATTGCACTTCCGAATCGTTATTATGCAGGATTATATATTTGTCGGACTGGTAGTTTCCCTCCAGCGGCAACTTTGTACATCCTCCGCAATAAATCTCCTTAATAATAATAGCCCCGGCTCTGGAATGGATGAGCGGGAGGTTGAACGCCATGTTTCCGCTGGTCAGTTTCACATTATCGGCCAGTCCGTTGAAAATATCCTGTCCGTCCTTGTCGCTGACCTGCACGCGATATATACCTTTAGTCAGAGAGAATTGCGCCACTCCGTTCTTGTCGGTTTTAGCCTTGTAAGAATTTCCACGGTCGACGTCTTCAATCTTTACGGTCACTCCTTCCCGGAGATATTCCGAGTATCCATCCGGGTATACGGCAGTCACTTGCAGGCTGTGCAACTGATCGTCGTACGGATTCTCTTTATCAAGATCCGTGCATCCTGCAAGGAGGCCGGTCACTGTTAGTAATAATATGTAGATAGACTGCTTCATATCTTTAAAATTTAATACGGCAAGTAAGTCCATAATAGAAATCCGGGGTAAAGAGCACGCTCACACCGGTTGCATGAGATTTTACATACGGCCGTGAATTGGTGAAATTGATAGCGTTGAGAGAAAGAGACACATGGTCGCCAATCTCTTTGGTTATGTTGATATTGGCGGAGAAATAAGGATCATATCCATCCGCTGCAAATGTGTAGGCATTGCCCGATTTGCGTATCAGATAAGAGAATTCCGGATTCTCGGCTTCGGCTGACGTGAAAGGATGCATCTCATTGTTCAGGTCGAGATATGCCACCGGCCAGATAGCCGTATAAGAGTCACCGTTATAAATGCTTCCACCCGTTTGGGCATTGCTGCTTTCACTTACGTTGAACGCGTATTCTTTTCCCTTATATTCGGAGATATTCTGCGAACGCTTCACAAGCGAAGCCTCCAGTCTGCATGAAATAATCAGCCTGGCTTTCGGAATACGGGTGATGGCTGTGATATTGGCATCCAATGAGTGGGTACGTTTACCGTTGGCAGTCGTCGATAAGTTGTCGCCATTGGCATAGATACCTACATATTGGTAGGAGCGGTTGGCAAGACTGGTGTGCGACCATCCGTTCTGATAATAATAAGACAAAGAATTGTCGATATATTTAGTATAAGCATAGGAGGCATCTAACCGGAATTGCGTACGGATAGGAGTTATTTCCGGAAAATCAACAATCATTTCCGCTCCGCGGCGAATGACGTCCATTCCATTATCGGGAGAGGTTGACTTGACAAAAGTCTGGTCGGTCACCTTTACGTCCATAGGAGTCCAGTAGCTCGATGCATTGTCACGTATGTACACCATTCCCGTCTGATTATCCACATTGATTTGCGGATTGGCCGGCATAGTGAATCCCTCCGGCAATTGGAGAACATCGTAAGAGAACGGGTTATAGGAACTCGTGTATTTATACGGTAACTTGGTGCGGTTGAAATAACCGACTAGCGAAATCCTGGTCCGGGCTATATGGACGTCAATGCCCAATTCCGAATTCTGATTCCGTTGCCAGCGTAGATTCTCATTGTGCAGTAATGTGTAGGGCTGGCTGTAATAGATATAAGATGATTCATTGTTATTATAGGAAAAACCGAATGTCTGTATGTCCCGGTATTCCTGTTTGGGGTACAAGGTATAGAAAGAGGGAAGCTTTTCAGTGATTCCCCAACCGCCACGGATAGCGATATGTTCGTTCAACTGCCATCTGGCATTGAAACGTGGTGAAAGAGTATTCAGGTTTTTATAGTTCGTTCCCTTGATAAACAAATGTTCCCAACGCACTCCCGCCATCAGTCTAAGCATCGTGTTTCCCACTGGTAACGACAGACTTTCTTCTGCATAAAGCGAAACGTTATGCATATATGGATAAGCGGTGTAAGGGCGGGGGCGATAACCGTTCGGAGCCAGTGAAGGGTCTTTGTAATATTCTCCTTCACCCACATTCCCTGTTGCTTTCCACTGAACACCCGCTTTCAGGTTGCTGTTTACAGTCTTGAACCGTCTGTTCCATTCATATTTTAACGATGCGGCATAATCCAGTTCTTTGGAGTCGATGATCTGATCTGCGAAGTAGGTATATGGCAGTTTGTTTGCCATAAAATATCCTTCTTGCGTGGCATGAACAGCCGGCTGTTCCGATGCATACGAATAGAAAGTATGTGCATGGGAGTTATTGTCATTGTAATATACCGATGCGTCGAACTTGAGGTTGGTGATCCACGATTTATTGAGCAGCCAGGCCAGTGAAGTGTTTGCCCGGAATACGTTATCCCTCACTTTGTTGTATTCTCCCGAATAGGCATCCGGGTCATCTTTGGTATTCATTCCTCCGATATTACCTGTCACACCGATATCGAATCTGAACACTTTGCTGAAAGTGTTGCTATATCCGGCAGAGAATCCCCTTCTCGTATAAGACGAATAGGGAGATACCAACTTTTGGGTAGCCTTTGTCCATTCTCCGTTTATATTGATAACGCCTTTGTCGTTTCCTAAATCCAATCCTTTGGAGAAGGAAACCTGTTCGGTGCGGGGATTGATGGACAATAATATGTTCCAGGGTGTTTTCCCTTTCCGGGTGTGAATCTTGACCATTCCGCTATTCAAGTCTCCATATTCAGCCGAAGGTACTCCGGTGATGACTTCAACCGATTCAATATCCGCCACGGTGATATTACGGGTATCTGCTCCGTTCATATTTCCAAATGAGCCATTATTGCCGATACGTACCCCATCCACTTCAACGGCTGTCCCAAAGGCTGCATTACCGGCTGTCGACCCTCCGTCGCGCAATGAGAAGATATTATTAGTGGTAAGATCTGGCACTTTTGTTTTTCCTCCCGGAAGAAGAGCGGAGATATCGCTCACGTTGGATACCTGCAAATGTTCCAGCGCATTATTACCGATAGTGAGCGTAGTGTTTAACTCATTCTTGGGTGCTTGTGCAGTAACGACTACATCATCCAGTGCAAGCGTGTTTTCTTTGAGTTCTATATGTAGGTTTTTGATATTACTGTGCACATTTACCGGAATTGTTGCCGGTACATAACCCAGAAAAGAAACTTCCAGATTATATTTTCCCTCCTGTACTCCTTGTATCGTGAATTCGCCTTTCTGATTGGATACAGCCCATAAATAGGTGCCTTTAATGAGAATGGAAGCACCGGGCAAGGGGGAATTCGTTTTGGGCTCGGTCACATGTCCCGAGATTGTATAGATGTTTGAATTAGCTGCGGCCTCAAATAAATTGAAAAATAGCAGCCCCCAGAATGCTATGTTAAAAAGACAATATTTCATAGATAAGTTTTGTGCAAAATTCGATAAAAACCAAGTTTATATCAATCACTATAAATAGTTATTTTCACAAATCTTAATACCTGCAACTGGGGATATTTTACCTAATAATAGGTACCTTTTCTTTAATAGGTAATTTAGAAAATAAAAAACCGCCTTGCAATGTGATAGTGATCGCATTGCAAGCCGGTTGATTTATTTGGCTTATCTGTCATTGACCGGATATTATATCCAGTCTATTGTATTAGATATTTTTTACTTTAATCAGATATTCGGCAATCTGAACAGCATTCAAGGCAGCGCCTTTCTTGATCTGGTCACCTACAATCCAGAAAGTCAATCCGTTTTCGTTTGTCAGGTCTTTGCGGATACGACCTACGTATACCGGATCTTTACCTGCCAGGAACAGCGGCATCGGGTATTCTTTTTCTGCCGGATTGTCCTGAAGAACCAGCCCTTCACCGTTAGCAAATGCTTCACGAGCTTCTTCTACGGAAATCGGACGTTCTGTTTCTACCCAGATACTTTCAGAGTGAGCGCGTAATGCAGGAACACGTACACAAGTTGCACTAACCTTTACGTCAGAATGCATGATCTTACGTGTTTCATTGTACATTTTCATTTCCTCTTTCGTATAACCGTTTTCTGTAAATACGTCAATCTGCGGAATCAGGTTGAAAGCCAACTGATAGGCAAACTTCTCTACAGTCACAGGCTCGTTTGCCAATACTTGACGATATTGTTCGTACAATTCGTCCATAGCGGCGGCACCTGCACCGCTTGCTGCCTGATAGGTAGACACGTGCACGGTTTTTATATGAGAAAGCTTTTCGATGGCTTTCAGTGCAACTACCATCTGGATAGTCGTACAATTCGGGTTGGCAATAACGCCACGCGGACGTTCCAATGCATCTTCGGCATTTACTTCAGGCACAACCAAAGGTACATCGGCATCCATACGGAATGCGCTGGAGTTGTCGATCATCACAGCACCATACTTGGTGATTGTTTTTTCGAACTCCTTAGATGTTCCTGCACCGGCAGAAGTGAAAGCAATGTCTACCCCTTTAAAGTCATCGTTGTGTTGTAAGAGTTTCACCTCGATCTGTTTACCGCGGAAAGTATAAGTTGTTCCGGCACTACGTTTAGAACCGAACAAAACTAACTCGTCCATCGGGAAGTTTCTCTCATCGAGCACGCGCAGGAATTCTTGTCCTACGGCTCCGCTTACGCCAACAATAGCTACTTTCATCTTTTTCTTTTGTTAAATTGTGAATATTGAATTTCTCTCCTTATCCTGTCGAATAGAAAAGATTTGGCTGCAAAATTATAACAATTTAGCATATAAACATCGCTTTTGAGAGAAATATTTCAGTCTTTCGGTGGATTTCTTTAACCTTACGTATAATCAAGTGTAGTTGTTGGACGGGATAAATGCACCAAAAGGAATGCGTTCTCCGTCGCGATGCGAATCGGATTGGTTTCGTAGCCTGATAAGATTATCTTTATTGCCTAATATTACTTCGTTCCACTATAGTGTAACGCAAAGATAACTATAGTCTCCCTTGCGTTCCACTATAGTTATCCGCAAGAGACACTATAGTGGAACGAAATAAAAGTGCCTAATGAAATAGATCTTGATAGGTAAGCGGGGGAAAAGAAGTAGTAAGGTGAGTAATTGACTACTGAATAATACGTCTGGACATTCATTGTGATTCTGCAAACTTTTTTGTTCCTTTGCATTGAATTCCTAAAGCCACAGCCTATGAACCTGTTTGATTTTAATTTAACCTTACCGATTACCGACCCGACTTGGGTATTCTTTTTGGTACTAATTATCATTCTCTTTGCTCCGATGATCCTCGGACGTCTTCATATACCTCATATTATAGGCATGATTCTGGCGGGTGTATTGATTGGCGAACACGGTTTTCATGTGCTCGACCGTGACAGCAGTTTCGAACTCTTCGGCAAAGTGGGATTATATTATATCATGTTCCTTGCCGGGCTCGAAATGGATATGGAGGACTTTAAGAAAAACCGGACGAAAAGTGTTGTGTTCGGCTGGCTCACCTTTCTGATTCCGATGGCGTTGGGAATATGGAGTAGTATGAGTATGCTGGGTTATGGCTTTCTCACGGCGGTGTTATTGGCAAGTATGTACGCTTCTCATACTTTAATAGCCTATCCTATTATTAGCCGTTATGGATTGTCGCGTTTGCGCAGCGTCAATATAACCATTGGGGGAACGGCTGTCACCGTCACCCTTGCTTTGATTATTCTTGCCGTCATAGGTGGTATGTTTAAAGGCACTGTTGATGGTTGGTTCTGGGTATTTCTTGTGGCAAAAGTGGCTTTTCTCGGATTCCTGATTGTTTTCTTCTTTCCCCGTATCGGGCGTTGGTTCTTCCGGAAGTATGATGACAGCGTGATGCAGTTTGTGTTTGTACTGGCAATGGTTTTCCTTGGAGGAGGGTTGATGGAATTCGTGGGAATGGAAGGAATTTTAGGCGCTTTCCTGGCAGGCTTGGTGTTGAATCGTTTGATTCCTCATGTATCTCCTTTGATGAACCGCCTGGAGTTTGTGGGAAATGCCTTGTTTATTCCTTATTTCCTGATTGGCGTCGGGATGATTATTGATGTAAGGAGCCTGTTTACCGGAGGTGAAGCATTGAAGGTGGCTATTGTAATGACAGTAGTGGCGACTTTTAGTAAATGGTTGGCTGCCTGGATCACGCAGAAGATATACCGGATGCAGTCGAATGAGCGGAGCATGATATTTGGCTTGAGTAATGCGCAGGCTGCGGCTACACTGGCAGCAGTACTGATCGGCCACGAAATTATTATGGAGAATGGAGAACGCTTGTTGAATGATGATGTATTGAACGGTACGGTAGTGATGATACTTTTCACTTGCGTCATCAGTTCTTTGGTGACCGAACGTTCGGCCCGCCGTTTCGCTCTGGATGAAAATGTGCAAGCGGAAGAAGAAGCTAAACAGATAAATAAGGAGCAGATCCTGATTCCGGTCGCTAATCCGGAGACGATTGAAGATTTGGTTAATCTGGCTTTGGTGATAAAGGATGCCAAGCAGAAGAATGCATTGGTTGCATTGAATGTGATTAATGATAATAACAGTTCGGAGAAGAAAGAGCAGCAGGGTAAACGGAATTTGGAGAAGGCTGCCATGATTGCTGCTGCCGCCGATGTGCCTGTCACGATGGTGAGCCGTTATGATTTGAATATTGCTTCGGGGATTATCCATACGATTAAAGAATATGAAGCTACGGATATTGTGATCGGTCTGCACCGGAAGGCCAATATTGTCGACTCTTTCTTCGGACATCTGGCTGAAAGCCTATTGAAAGGTACGCATCGTGAAGTGATGATTGCCAAATTCTTGATGCCGGTTAACACCCTGCGCCGAATTAATATTGCCGTTCCGCCAAAGGCTGAATATGAATCGGGTTTCTCAAAATGGGTGGAACATTTCTGCCGTATGGGAAGCATCCTCGGCTGTCGGGTGCATTTCTTTGCCAATGAACGTACATTGATGCGCCTTCAGCAACTGGTGAAGAAAAGACATGCAGGTACCCCGACAGAATTTTCCATCCTGGAAGAGTGGGAAGATCTCCTGTTATTGACAGGACAGGTGAATTATGACCACTTGCTGGTGGTTGTTTCTGCCCGTCGCGGGTCTATCTCTTACGATACCTCTTTTGAACGTCTGCCGGCGCAACTGGGAAAATATTTCTCTAATAATAGTTTGATTATCATCTATCCCGATCAGTTT
Organism: Bacteroides sp. MSK.20.12; assembly: GCF_019052435.1. Lineage (NCBI taxonomy): Bacteria > Pseudomonadati > Bacteroidota > Bacteroidia > Bacteroidales > Bacteroidaceae > Bacteroides > Bacteroides sp. MSK.20.12. The sequence goes on from NZ_JAHQVH010000002.1 coordinate 123,289, forward strand.
GGAGAACCGCAGGAAATTGTGTCATTCTCTGACCCGCGTGGACATAATGAGTCTCAACATTATGAGAAAGTGGGTAAATGGTTCTATAAATGGTTAAAGAAAAACTGATGGAAAGATACGACTGGCAACAGAGAACAGCACTCCTGTTAGGAGAGGAAAAGATGGAACGCATCCGGAACGCGCACGTATTGGTCGTGGGATTGGGTGGAGTGGGAGCTTACGCCGCCGAGATGATCTGCCGCGCAGGAGTCGGACGGATGACGATTGTGGATGCCGATACAGTGCAGCCTACCAATATGAATCGTCAGTTGCCGGCCATGCATTCCACACTGGGAATGTCGAAAGCGGAAGTATTGGCTGCCCGTTATAAAGATATAAATCCGGATATCGAATTGACCGTTCTGCCCGTCTACCTGAAAGATGAGAATATACCGGAACTGCTGGATGCCAATCAATATGATTTTATAGTAGATGCTATTGATACAATCAGTCCGAAATGCTTTCTGATTTATGAGGCGATGAAACGTCGTATAAAGATTGTTTCCAGTATGGGGGCAGGAGCGAAGAGTGACATCACCCAAGTTCGTTTTGCCGATCTTTGGGACACGTATCATTGCGGTTTGAGCAAGGCGGTACGGAAACGCTTGCAGAAGATGGGAATGAAACGGAAACTTCCGGTAGTGTTCAGTACGGAACAAGCCGACCCGAAAGCCGTGTTGCTGACGGATGATGAACAGAATAAGAAATCGACGTGTGGAACAGTCAGTTATATGCCGGCCGTGTTTGGGTGCTATCTGGCTGAATATGTCATTAAACGATTATAAAGGCTATTATGATAAAACTAGAAGGTATAACGAAGAGTTTCGGCTCATTACAAGTGTTGAAAGGCATTGATCTGGAAATCAATAAAGGAGAAATTGTCAGTATCGTAGGTCCGAGCGGTGCCGGTAAAACGACTTTGTTGCAAATCATGGGCACTCTCGATGAACCGGACGCGGGTACGGTGCAGATTGACGGAACAGTAGTAAGCCGGATGAAAGAGAAAGAACTATCTGCATTCCGTAATAAGAATATCGGTTTTGTTTTCCAGTTTCATCAACTGTTGCCGGAGTTTACGGCATTGGAAAATGTGATGATTCCCGCTCTCATTGCAGGCGTTTCTTCCAAAGAGGCAAATGACCGTGCCATGAAGATTCTGGATTTCATGGGGCTGGTTGACCGGGCTTCTCATAAACCGAATGAACTGTCGGGAGGTGAGAAACAACGGGTAGCGGTAGCGCGGGCTTTGATTAACGACCCGGCAGTTATTCTGGCAGACGAACCATCCGGTAGTCTGGATACACATAGTAAAGAAGATTTACATCAACTGTTCTTCGATTTGAGGGACCGTCTGGGGCAGACTTTTGTCATTGTGACGCATGACGAGGGACTTGCCAAAATCACGGACCGGACAGTCCATATGGTGGATGGTATGATTAAAAAATATTAATTAGAGAACCTAACTTCTAAAAATGTATACCAAAAAGGTAGAGCCTTGCAAGTGTTCTATCTTTTAGCTATATATTTATAGTCGCTTCTCTACGGAAGTCTGTGAAGATGATAGTAGAGTGTTTGTTTTGTTTGTGTGTGATGCATTCTTGTCTGGTGTGATAGGAATGCATCTTTTTTTATTTATTATAACAAATGTAGGGCTCGATCCGTTCAAGATCAATAGGAGTGAACTCCTCATAAAGGGATAATTGCTTTAGACTTTTTAAGATTCCTTTCTTTTTCCGATATTCTATGATGACCTTCGCTTGATAGTAGTTTATATATGGATGACGCATCATTCGTTCCATACCGGCTTTGTTTAAATTGATACGGTGTATCTGATGGGTGTCAATAGAAAACCACGGGCGGAGCCTTTCTGCTTTTAGATGAATCTCCTGTAACTGCTCTATCCGGCAAAAGCCCCCCAGCCGTTCGCGGTAATTTACGATCATCCGGGCAATAGTGCTTCCGACTCCCGGAATCTTTTTAAGTTCGGTGGTATCAGCAGAGTTGAGGCGGACGACAGTTCCCGGTTGGTATTTCACAAGTGTGTCCCGTTGTATGCTTTGTACGGTTAATAACCGTATTGTATCTTTATCTTTCGAACTGAAATCTTCTGTAATTTGGATATAAGGATGAAGAATCTGGTATTGTTCTTCTGTGAGTCCGTATATCTTCTGAAAATCCTCCGGATGGCGGAATTTGCCTTGTTTATGGCGATAGTGCAGGATATTCTTTATCATCCAGGATGGTAATCCGAGTGAAAGGAAAGTAGTAGAGTCCGCGGTGTTCGGATCGAACATCGTAAGCTTGATTTCCCTTTGAGGGGTTGATGGAAAAGAATGACCGAACCTGTTGTGAGGTTTTGTTTCCCGGAGAGAGGCAATAAAGTCATTATATTCTTGATCGGATTTCTCATTCTTTGTGCAGCCGGTATCTTCGGTACGAGTGAAAAAGGCAAAGAGTTCAGGAGCTGCATATACTCCTAAAATAAGAACGACAAGGACGATAATGCCTTGTCGTTCGGTTTTAGTATAATAAAGGAAGTCTTTCCACATTATAGCTTGATTAGCCCAAGTTCATTGATAAATATCAGTGAGATGGCGATTGGTGCGATATATTTTAATATAAAGATGATAAGCTTGTATACCGGTATCTTTAACGAGCCGTCATTGGTAATCTCTGACCATACAATCTTTTTATCCAGATACCATCCGGTAAAGAGGGAGATACACAGTCCGCCAAGTGGTAACATGATTTTAGCTGTTACAAAGTCGAAGAGATCGAACATCCCCAGTCCGAAAACGGTGAATCCTTTCATGACTCCCAATGATAATGAACAGAATATTCCGAGAAAGACACAACCGCCGGTGACTAACCTTGCTGCTTTTCCACGGGAAAGATTAAACTCCTCGTGAAGATAAGCGGTTACTACTTCGTGCAAAGAGATGGTAGAAGTTAAAGCAGCCATCGCCAACAATGCGTAGAACATTACAGAGAATATGTATGCTAGTACGGGAACTCCGCCAAATGCCTGTTGGAATACATTAGGCAGCGTGATAAAGATCAGACTGGGACCTGAATCCGGTTGTATGCCAACCGAAAAGGCTGCCGGGAAGATGATAAATCCGGCTAGTATTGCCACAAAAGTATCAATGATTCCTACACTGAAAGCTGTTTTAGTCAGGTTGGTTTCTTTACTGAAATAAGAGGCGTAGGTGCAAAGGCATCCCATACCCAGACTCAAAGAGAAGAAAGCCTGTCCCATAGCACTTAAAAACACATTTCCGTCCACTTTGCTAAAATCGGGTTTGAGCAGGAATTCAATACCCGCACCAGCTCCCGGCAGAGTGACCGAACAAACTACCAGTATAAGGATAATGATAAACAAGGTAGGCATCATAATCTTCGAAGACTTTTCAATCCCCTTTTCTACTCCTTTCACGATGATGAAATGAGTAATCAATAAAAATGCTACCAGCCATACGACCGGTCGCCACGGGCTACTGGAAAATTGTTGGAAAGAAGAGATAAACTCTCCGGAGTTTTTTCCGGCAAAGCCATTGGTGGCAGCCTCAAAAATATATTCAAGTGTCCATCCTGCTACTACTGCATAATAACTAAGTATCAGGAATCCTGCTAATACTCCCATGCGTCCTACCCAACGCCAATGCGTTCCCGGAGCTAATGTTTGATACGCTCTTGCAGTGTTGGCTCTTGATCGGCGCCCTATCAGGAACTCGGCAATCATAATAGGCAGTCCCAAGAGAAAGATACAACCTAAATAGATCAGTATAAAAGCGGCACCTCCATGATTTCCTGTTTCGTATGGAAACCTCCATATATTACCCAACCCAACTGCAGAGCCGGCAGAAGCGAGTATGACCCCTAATTTGCTGCCGAAGTTCGCTCTATCAATTTTTGCCATAAATCTTGTTTTATCTTACAAATCGTTATAAAATATGCGAGTTAAAGTGCAAATATAGAAAATGATACTTATATTTGCACGAAAATTGTAATATTATTTAGATATGCTATCTTATATTAAGAAATATCCTATCTCGCTTTTTATCATTTTGACAGTGATTTATCTGTCGTTCTTTAAACCGCCTAAGACGGATTTGAATGAAATTCCCAATTTAGATAAACTGGTTCATGTTTGTATGTATTTCGGTATGTCGGGAATGTTGTGGCTGGAGTTTTTGCGTGCACATCGCAGGGATCGTGCTCCGATGTGGCATGCGTGGGTAGGTGCGTTCCTTTGTCCGGTGCTTTTCAGCGGTTGTGTAGAGTTGCTGCAGGAATACTGTACTACTTACCGGGGTGGTGACTGGTTGGATTTTGCGGCCAATACAACAGGGGCGATTCTGGCTAGTTTAGTGGCCTATTATGTCGTACGGCCGAGGATGAAAATAAATAAATAGTAAAAGGCAACCTATGAACAACAAAGGTGAACGATAAGCCGTGAACGATAGCAAATAATAAACGGTGAATAATGGATATGATATAGTCAACCATTATTCACCGTTTATCATTTGAAGTTTACCATTCCGGCTTTATAGAAATTCTACCGTTGAACTAAGCTTGATTCCATTGGAACCTTTAATAAGAATGGTATATCCTTTGGGTTTATCTTCTTGCAAATCCTTTATAACTTCCTGCACATTTGCATAAGTTTTAAAAGAATGTTCACTTGTGGCAAACTGTTCTCCCACGAGCCATACTTTCTCAAAATCACTTTCTTTGATGTAGTCAACGATTTTCTGATGCTCGGCCGGGCTATCAGCACCTAGTTCGCGCATATCTCCTAATATGAGCATCTTGTGAGGGACTGTCATGTTCCGGAAGTTTTGCAAGGCAGCCATCATGCTGGTTGGGTTTGCGTTGTATGCGTCAATGATAAGCGTGTTATCTTCCGTCTTTTTAAGTTGGGAACGGTTGTTCTGTGGCGTATACTCTGCCAGAGCTTCATCGATCTTCTTTGCTTCCACTCCGAAGAAACGTCCGATAGTGATTGCAGCCAGGGCATTCGGGAAATTATATTCTCCGATCAACTGTGTACAGACTTGATGGAGTTCACCGTCTTTACCGGCTTTCCATTCGAAAGCAAGATAAGGCGAATTGCCGGTAATCCGGCCATTGACATAGAGATCATCTTCTGTTCCATAAGAAATCAGGTTCAATCCCTGTGAGATATTCATCAAATAGGGGTTATCGTGATGGATAAAGGTGATGGCATCTTTCTTGCGGAGGAAATCATAAAGCTCTCCTTTGGTTTTGATAACTCCTTCGAAAGAACCGAATCCCTCCAGATGAGCTTTGCCTACGTTAGTGATAATCCCATAATCCGGTTCGGCTATTCCGCAAAGAAACTTGATTTCCCCCGGATGGTTGGCGCCCATCTCAATGACGGCAAGGTCATGTTCCGGTTTTAACCGTAGCAGGGTAGTCGGTACGCCGATGTGGTTGTTGAGATTACCTAAAGTATAAAGTACATTGTGGGCTTGGCAGAGAACGCTGGAAATTAACTCTTTGGTGGTTGTCTTTCCATTAGTGCCCGTAATGCCGATCACTCGCGTTCCGAGTTGGCGGCGATGATAGTTGGCAAGCTGCTGCATGGTTTGCAGGCAGTCGTCTACAAGTATATATCGTTGATCGCCTTCTACGGCATACTGTATTTCATCGATAATGGCAAACGCGCATCCGGAGTCCAGCGCTAATTTGGCAAATGCATTACCGTTGAACGACTCACCTTTCAAGGCGATAAACAAAGAACCGTCCGGGCAGTTCCGGCTATCAGTAGTTACTGATTGGCAATCCAGAAAAATCTGGTAAAGAGCAGAAAGTTTCATAACCTGATCTTTTATTTAAAACGTTGCAAAGATAGGCTATTCTTTCGGATTTAATGGGAGTTCGGACAGTTTTTTGCTTAGGCATATATCAAAGGAAGAGTCAGGATCATCCGGCATCCTTCTGTGTAAGAAGTGTCGATCCGGAGGCTGCCTCCTAACTTTTCGGCAATACTCCGGCATATCGGAAGTCCGAGCCCGGTGCCCTGCGTGAAAGAGTTCATTTTGTAGAAACGTTCAAATACTGCTTCCTGTTGGTCTTTCGGGATGCCTGTTCCTGTATCGGTGACGCTGATTTCAATTTTCTTTTCTGCTTCCAATACGGAATAAGCGATGCGAATACTGCCACGAGTCGTAAATTTAGCGGCATTATGTGCCAGGTTGTTCAATACTTGTGATATACGTTCCGAATTACTGCGTATGAGCAGGCTTTCTCTTTCAGGTTCGAATAAAACCTCCACATCTTTCTGCGTGTTATCTTTGGCAACTTCAGATGCAAGTTGACAGATTGCATGAAGGTCTGTTTCGGCGTCAGTGGGCAGTTGTTCATATTGATCCAGTTCGGACAGCGTGAGCACATCAGTCACCAGTCGAAGCAAGTCGTTGCTGTTGCTTTTGATGATATTGACATACTCCTGTGTTTCCGGACTATTGTTGTAATGGTCGCTTAATACTTGCGAGAAGCCTACGATAGAGTTGAGCGGTGTGCGGATTTCGTGCGTCATGCTTTGGATAAACGTTGTTTTCATCCGGCTGCTTGCCTCCGCTATATCTTTGGCTTTACGCAATTCTTCCCTCGATACCATAAGTTCTTCATTCCTTATTTTAAGTTCGGCTTCCGAAACTTTCAGTTTGCGTTTCAGGAAGTTTTCTCTATAAAGGAATATGAATAAGATACCTAATAAAATAATCAATGAAATAATCAAGGTTGTTTTATTATGCAACTCCTTCTCTTGTGCCTGAAGCATGAGTTCTTTCTTTTCGGCATTGAGTTTTTCTACATTTAATAAGGTGGCGAATTCGCTGCTGGCCACTTGCTCATTGGCTATTTTCAAAGAGTCATCCGTGTTGATGTACATTTGCAGATATTTGACCACCAGGTTCATATTTCCCATCTTTTGGTAGATTTCTCCCTGTGTGCGATAATGGCTGCTGCTAAGTATGCTTTCGCTTAAACGGCGTTCTTCTTTTTCCTGCATTTTTGCGGCTTCCAGCGCTTTCGGATATTGTTTGGTCTGCTGGTAGTATAGACATTCTATATTATACAGTCTCTTTTTGATAGACTCCAGTCTTTTGTCCTGTTCAAATGCTGCCTGACACTCCTTCAGTAATTTTTCGGCAGCTTGAAAGTCGCCGAACTTGCTGTAGTAGTTTACGAATTCCAACTTGGCAGATATTTGTTGCGTAGAGGAATTGGCGGTCGCAATGGCTTTTTCCACAGCAGCTAATGCTTCTTTTTGCTTTTTCTGGTTGATGTAATAGTTGGCTATCTGGGCATAAGTCTGGGAGATGTTGTAGTTTTCGATCTTGTATTTTTCAGTCAGCTCGATTTCTTTCAATCGCCACTCGAACGCCATCGAATCGAATCTTTTGATGGTGTAGATTTGCGACATGATGTTATAGCAACGGGAGAGGCCGGTCTTATCATCCTCTTCTTGAGCTTCTTTTAACATGTTTTGCACTTCATAAAGTGCTATGTTTGTTCTGCTTGTTTTTAGGTAATAGGTAATTAATCTATTAGCCCATGCGAAGTAATAGTATTTAGGCTGATGAGTGGCCTTGGCGAATTCTTTTACTTTGTTGGTATAGTGGATTACGCTGTCTTCATTGGTTCCCTGGAAATAATAATAATCCAGTTGAGTAGCTATGGCTACTGCCTGCATTCGTTCGTCCTGCCGTTCGCCGGCCATTCGGAATAAAGTGTCGGACATATTAAGTACAACAGGCTCTAACAAGTATTCTTGACAACGTTGATAATATTCATAGAGAGTAGAGTCAACATTGAAAGTTTCAGCCTCTTTTTGAGCTTTAGCAGTAGTGGTAAAGAACAAAATGAGGAAAAGAAATCCTACGCGAAATAGGGTTAATCGGCTCATGGTATGAATTTTTCGGGTTCTTCTATAGTTTGCAAATATACGTTTATTTCTTCTTTTTAGTACGAATACTTGCTTTTTTTATCTACATTTGTAGGCGATCTAAAAGGAATGTTGTCAATGATGAAACCTATATCTCCTATTTATATAAATGTAAAAGGGCGGTTGCTCGATCTTGCTACTCCGCAGGTGATGGGAATTTTAAATGTTACTCCCGATTCTTTTTATTCCGGCAGCCGGATGCAGACTGAAGAAGACATTGCTGCCCGGGCCCGGCAGATACTTGATGAAGGTGCTTCAATAATTGATATAGGAGCCTATTCTTCACGGCCGAATGCCGAACATATTTCTGCTGAAGAAGAGATGAGAAGACTGCGTACCGGTTTGGAAATTATGAATCGTAATCATCCCGAAGCCATTATTTCCGTTGATACTTTCCGGGCTGATGTGGCGGAAGAATGTGTGAAAGAATATGGAGTGGCTATTATTAATGACATAGCTGCCGGTGAAATGGATCACCGGATGTTTCAGACAGTAGCCGACTTGGGAGTACCTTATATAATGATGCACATGCAGGGAACTCCCCAAAATATGCAGAAAGAACCGTCTTATGATAATCTGATAAAAGATGTTTTCCTGTATTTCGCCCGTAAAGTGCAGCAACTTCGCGACTTGGGAGTGAAAGATATCATTCTCGATCCGGGATTCGGATTCGGAAAGACACTGGAACATAATTATGAACTATTGGCACATCTGGAAGAGTTTCATATCTTCGAACTTCCTGTTTTAGTGGGAGTTTCACGAAAATCAATGATTTATAAATTGTTGGGAGGAACCCCGCAAGATTCATTGAACGGGACAACCGTATTGGACACTGTTGCGTTAATGAAAGGAGCGCATATCCTGCGGGTGCATGATGTGCGTGAAGCGGTGGAAGCTGTCCGGATCACAGAGAAATTAAAAATAGAGAGTGGATATGACAAATAAGAGGAGGGGGCATGTTTTTTGAGTTTGGCATAAAAGATTTTATTGATATTCTGCTGGTAGCTTTTGTTTTGTACTATACCTACAAATTGATGAAAGCTTCCGGTTCTATCAAGGTGTTCACCGGAATTCTGGTTTTTATCCTGATCTGGCTGGTGGTGACGCAAGTGCTGGAAATGAAATTGTTGGGCTCTATTTTCGACACATTGATGAATGTGGGTGTGATCGCGTTGATTGTTCTTTTTCAGGATGAGATACGCCGTTTCCTCTTGACTTTGGGATCTCACCGACATGTCAGCGCACTGGCCCGTCTCTTTAACGGTTCGAAAAAAGAGTCGTTGAAGCATGACGATATCATGCCGGTGGTAATGGCTTGTTTGAATATGGGGAAGCAAAAAGTCGGCGCATTGATTGTCATAGAGCATAACGTTCCTTTAGACGAAGTCGTCCGTACGGGCGAGCTGATTGATGCGGCGATCAACCAACGTTTAATCGAAAATATATTCTTCAAGAATAGTCCGTTGCACGATGGCGCAATGGTAATCAGTAAAAAACGTATCAAGGCGGCAGGATGTATTCTTCCTGTATCTCATGATTTGAATATACCGAAAGAACTTGGCTTGCGACATCGCGCAGCAATGGGAATCTCTCAACAGTCGGATGCTCATGCTATTATTGTTTCGGAAGAAACAGGCGGTATCTCCGTAGCCTATCGCGGGCAATTCTACCTTCGTTTGAACGCGGAAGAATTGGAAAGTCTGCTGACAAAAGAAAACTGATTTTATAGTGATAGGCCAATGGTCAAATAATGATGGTCGTTTTATAACTATCATTATTTGACCATTGGTGTTTTATTTATTATCTTTAGGGCAATAACAATAGATATGAATAATCCTTTTGTGACTTAATGGTTATGTTTCTGCCAGGTATTTCTGCGATCGGGAATAAATGAAATAAAGCAAAATAGCGCCAATTGGCGCTATTTTGCTTTATTTCTAACCCTTTTTGAATGATAATTATGCCCTCCTTTTTAGGTGAATCGCCTACCTTTGCCGTATACTATTAAAATTCTATTTTTGAATAAACCATGAAAAACAAAATTATTGCTTTACTGGTACTTTTTACAGTTATTCTCTTTAGTAGTGCACAGGCGCAAACCACTGCCCACAAATTTGAGGCGGGCAAGAACACATTCCTGCTTGATGGAAAACCATTTGTAGTGAAGGCGGCTGAATTGCATTACACCCGTATCCCACAGGCTTACTGGAGTCATCGCATAGAGATGTGCAAAGCATTGGGAATGAATACGATTTGCATTTATATTTTCTGGAATATCCACGAACAGGAAGAAGGAAAGTTCGACTTCTCCGGGCAGAATGATATTGCCGCTTTCTGTAAACTTGCGCAGCAACATGGAATGTACGTCATTGTCCGTCCCGGTCCGTATGTGTGTGCGGAATGGGAGATGGGAGGACTTCCCTGGTGGCTGTTAAAGAAAAAAGACGTAGCTTTGCGCACGCTTGATCCTTATTACATGGAACGGGTAGGCATTTTTATGAAAGAAGTCGGTAAGCAATTGGCTCCGTTGCAAGTGAATAAAGGAGGAAATATTATCATGGTTCAGGTGGAGAACGAGTATGGCTCTTACGGAACCGATAAACCATACGTTTCTGCCGTGCGTGATTTGGTACGTGAATCCGGTTTTACCGATGTGCCTCTGTTTCAATGTGACTGGAGCAGTAACTTTACCAATAATGCACTCGACGATTTGATTTGGACTGTGAATTTCGGAACTGGAGCTAATATCGACCAGCAGTTTAAGAAACTGAAAGAACTTCGTCCCGAAACTCCATTGATGTGTAGTGAGTTCTGGAGCGGATGGTTCGACCATTGGGGACGGAAACACGAAACACGTCCTGCAAAAGATATGGTACAGGGCATCAAGGATATGCTCGACCGGAATATTTCTTTCAGTCTCTATATGACTCACGGAGGAACGACTTTCGGTCATTGGGGAGGTGCAAACAACCCTGCTTATTCCGCTATGTGCAGTTCGTATGATTATGACGCTCCGATCAGTGAAGCCGGATGGACGACCGAAAAGTTTTTCTTGCTTCGCAATTTATTGAAAAACTATCTTCCGGCCAGTGAATCATTGCCTGAAATCCCCGCCGCTTTGCCTGTTCTTGAGATTCCCGAAATTCATTTTAATAAAGTGGCTCCGCTATTCTCGAATTTGCCGGAAGCCAAACAAACAGTGGATATTCAACCGATGGAACAATTCAATCAGGGATGGGGAACTATTCTGTATCGGACCACATTGCCTGAAGCAACCCCCGCAGGAACCGTTTTGAAGATTACGGAAGTGCACGACTGGGCGCAAATCTATGCCGACGGCAAACTTCTGGCGCGTTTGGACCGTCGTAAAGGAGAATTTACTACGACTTTGCCTGCTTTGAAGAAAGGTACGCAACTGGATATTCTGGTGGAAGCAATGGGACGTGTCAACTTTGACAAATCCATTCACGACCGCAAAGGTATTACAGAAAAGGTGGAACTAGTTTCGGGTAATCAGGTTAAGGAATTGAAAAACTGGACTGTGTACAACTTTCCAGTAGATTATTCTTTTATTAAAGACAAGAAATATAACGATACAAAAATACTACCGGCTATGCCTGCTTACTACAAGAGCACTTTTAAACTGGATAAAGTAGGAGATACATTTCTGGATATGAGCACATGGGGTAAAGGTATGGTTTGGGTGAACGGTCATGCAATGGGACGTTTTTGGGAAATCGGTCCACAACAGACCCTCTTTATGCCGGGTTGCTGGCTGAAAGAAGGAGAGAATGAAATTCTTGTGTTGGATCTGAAAGGTCCTGCCAAAGCCTCTATCAAAGGCTTGAAGAAACCTATTCTTGATATGCTTCGTGAAAAAGCTCCCGAAACACACCGCAAGGATGGAGAAAAACTGAAACTGGCAGGTGAGAAAGTAACACACGAAGGTGCTTTCACTCCGGGCAACGGCTGGCAGGAAGTACGATTTGCTGCTCCGGCGAAAGGACGTTATTTCTGTTTGGAAGCGCTTTCTCCGCAAGCAAATGATAACATCGCAGCAGTGGCAGAGTTCGATGTCCTGGGAGCTGATGGCAAACCGGTATCTCGTGAGCATTGGAAGATTCGTTATGCCGATAGTGAAGAAACACGCAGCGGCAACCGTACAGCCGATAAAATATTCGATTTGCAGGAATCTACTTTCTGGATGACTGTGGATAATGTCCCTTATCCTCATCAATTGGTGATTGACTTGAGTAAAGTGGAAACAGTGACTGGCTTCCGCTATCTGCCCCGTGCCGAGAAAGAATATCCGGGCATGATTAAAGAATATCGGGTGTATGTGAAATCTGCCGACTTTAATTACTAAACTATTGATGTACAAGTATTGAAATGATAATAGATATAAAGAAAAATATAATCCTTTTCGCACTCCTCTTCGTAGGAGTGTTGACTGGATATTGCCAACAATCTGCCTACCTGTTTGTTTATTTCACCGGCAATCGCATGAGTGAAGAAGCCGTCAGGATGGCTGTTAGTCTCGATGGATATAATTATAAAGCCTTGAATGGAAATCAACCGGTACTTGATTCCCGTGTGATTAGTTCAACAGGCGGAGTGCGCGATCCTCATATTTTACGTTGTGAAGACGGGAAGACGTTTTATATGGTAGTTACAGATATGGTATCTGCTAATGGATGGAGTTCTAATCGCGCCATGGTATTGCTGAAATCGAAAGACCTTGTACACTGGACTTCCAATATCGTGAATATCCAGAAGAAATATCCCGATCAGGAAAACCTGAAACGTGTGTGGGCGCCACAAACGATTTATGACAAGGAAGCCGGAAAATACATGATCTATTGGTCCATGCAACATGGCAATGGTCCGGACATCATTTATTATGCTTATGCTAACAAGGATTTCACCGATATAGAAGGAGAACCGAAACCGCTGTTTCTTCCGAAAAACGAAAAGTCATGTATTGACGGAGACATCATTTATAAAGACGGGCTTTATCACCTATTCTATAAAACGGAAGGGAATGGAAATGGCATTAAGAAGGCTACTACTTCCTCTCTGACCTCCGGGCAGTGGACGGAATCAGATGACTATAAGCAGCAGACGAAGGATGCAGTAGAGGGTGCGGGCATCTTTCCATTGATTGGCTCGGATAAGTATATCTTGATGTATGATGTGTATATGAAAGGCAAATACCAGTTTACGGAAAGTGCTGATCTGGAACACTTCAAAGTGATTGACCATGCTATCAGTATGGATTTCCATCCACGCCACGGCACTGTTATTCCGATTACTCAAAAAGAATTGCAACGCCTTTTCAAGGCGTATGGTAAACCGGAAGGTTTCTGATCTAAAGGAGGAAGATCAAAACCCATCTAAATTAGAAATCATCCTCGCCACAGCTTCTTGTCGCGAAGATGATTTCGTTGAAAGGAAATTTGGGCACCTCTCATCTACAAATTCAATGAATTTTAAGCGGGTAGTCTTTATTTCCAGATAAATACATTCATCCTTTCGTCTTTTTTGAGTTATTAAGATAAGGTGGATTCACTAGTGTAATCCAGGAAAATAGTATACGATATTGGAAAAAGTGTATATTTTACCCTTGTTTACTTGTTTCTTATATATTTTTAAGTGTAAAACAACCAATTATAGCTTGAAATATATCAGTTAGAATAATGAAAATCTTAACTTTGCGATTGATAATCTTAATGCAATAGATACCATGAGAAAATTATTCCTGTTTTTAGTTGTCTTGTTTTTGTCGTTTCAGCAAGTCACTTTAGCTGCAATCAAAGAAATGACGAGTACCCCCGATTCGGTTTATCTCTTTTCCTTCGCTACTTCCGGAGACGACGGACGTAGCGGGCTTCGTTTTGCCTGGAGCATGGATAAGGAAAACTGGTTTGAAGTCGGCCGGAACTACGGATATCTCCGGTGTGATTACAGCCGTTGGGGATCACAGAAGAAAATGCTCGACCCTTATTTGAAACAGTCGCCCGCTGGCGAATGGATATGTACCTGGAAATTGAATGATCGTGATGGATACGGTCAGGCCACTTCTAAAGACTTGATAAACTGGACCAGCCAGAAATATCCCCGTACTACTTCCGATTTTAACGGAACAAGAGTGAAAGCCGTAGTTGCCGGAGAGGAGCAGAAAGGAACTATCAACCGGGTAGCGTGGACTTTGGTAGATGGATTAAATAAGAATTATGGCTGGAATCAATATCGGAACTCATTGCATGGAGAACGTCCGGTACAGGATGGAGAACGTTTTGCCGGTTTGAAGCCTGTAAAAGCAACGGTCACCGTACAACCCGAACGTGCCAAGACCATCAGCGATGTCTTGTTGGGTGCTTTCTTTGAAGATATTAATTATTCGGCAGACGGAGGACTCTATGCAGAACTTATCCAAAACCGCGACTTCGAGTATGACCCTTCGGACAGGGAAGGAGATAAGAACTGGAATAGTACTCATTCGTGGACATTGAAAGGAGATAAAACCACTTTCACTATTGCTACTACCGATCCTATTCATGCCAATAATCCGCACTATGCCGTATTGAATGTAGAACGACCGGGAGCCGCGTTAGAAAATACGGGCTTTGATGGTATCGCGCTGAATGTCGGAGAGAAATATGACTTTTCCATATTCGCGAGAGTTCCGCAGGGGCAATCAAATAAATTACAGGTTCGTTTGGTAGATGGAGAAGGAAATATATGTGGAGAGACTTCTCTGACTGTATCTTCCCGCCAATGGAAAACGTATAAAACAGTGATTACTGCCAAAGCAACCGCAGATACTCGCCTCGAAATCATTCCCCAATCTGCTGGAGAATTGAATCTGGATATGATTTCCCTGTTTCCGCAGCATACATTTAAAGGACGCAAGAACGGACTCCGCAAGGATCTGGCTCAAGTGTTAGCTGACATTCATCCCCGTTTCATCCGTTTTCCCGGTGGCTGTGTGGCTCATGGTGATGGTCTGAAGAATATCTATCAATGGAAAAACACAGTCGGTCCGTTAGAAGCAAGAAAGGCGCAACGTAACCTTTGGGGATATCATCAAAGCATGGGACTGGGATATTTTGAATATTTCCAATTCTGCGAAGATATTGGCGCAGAACCGCTTCCGGTATTGGCTGCTGGTGTTCCTTGCCAGAACTCTGCCTGTCACGGTGACTTGAGAGGCGGACAGCAAGGCGGTATCCCAATGAGCGAAATGGGGGCTTATATTCAGGATATTCTTGATTTGATAGAATGGGCAAACGGCGACGCTAAGAAGACAAAGTGGGGAAAGGTACGTGCCGAAGCAGGCCATCCGAAACCTTTCAACCTGAAATACATTGGCATCGGAAATGAAGATCTCATCACCGATATCTTCGAAGAACGTTTTACAATGATATTTAATGCCATCAAAGAAAAATATCCTGAAATGGTCGTTGTAGGTACGGTAGGACCGTTCAATGAAGGTACAGACTACGTAGAAGGATGGAAACTGGCCGACAAACTGGGTGTGCCGATGGTGGACGAACATTATTATCAGACTCCGGGATGGTTCCTGAACAATCAGGATTTCTACGATAAATACGACCGTTCGAAAAAGACAAAAGTATACCTGGGCGAATATGCGACTCATATCCCGGGACGAAAAGCGAATATCGAAACTGCACTGACGGAAGCTCTTTATCTTGCTGCCTTGGAACGTAATGGAGACGTTGTACACATGACTTCCTATGTTCCTCTTCTCGCCAAAGAAGGACATACCCAATGGAATCCGGATTTGATTTACTTCAATAACCGGGAAGTGAAACCGACCACCGGATATTATGTGCAGAAACTCTACGGACAGAATGCCGGAAACGAATATCTGCCGGCGAAGATCACTTTGGATAATAAAGACGATAAAGTGCAGAAACGTTTTGCTTCTTCCATTGTCCGTGATTCGGCAAGTGGAGATGTAATAGTGAAGTTGGTCAACTTACTTCCTGTAGAGGTGAATACTCATGTCGACCTTTCCGGAATCGGTGTGATACAGCCTTCTGCAAAGAGAACCGTACTGACCGGTAAACCGGCAGATACTCCGCTACCTGTTGAAGATACGGTGGAAGTGGCAGAAAAGTTTGATTGCCAATTGTCTGCCTACTCTTTTACGGTGATCCGGATAAAAAAAGGCAAATGAGAAATAACAGGAAATAAATGAAGAACATAATAACATGAATAATATGAAGAAGATAATAAGCGCTCTGCTGGCTGGTTGCTGTCTGACTTCGCTGATGGCACAAGACGTGGTCGTGAAAGGACCGGATGAAAAACTGCAATTGGTTGTCTTTACTTCCCCTGCCGAAAAGCCAAGTTATTCCATTACCTATAATGGGAAAACCATGCTGGAGAAATCACCTTTAGGTATGAACACGAATATCGGTGACTTTGCTAAAGGAATGAAACTGACAGGGCATACGGTCACCCCGATTGATACTGTCTACCATCAGGATCGTATTAAAACCTCACAAGTGCATTATCAGGCAAACGAGCTGAACTGTCATTTTGAGAATCCGAAAGGACAGAAAATAGATGTTGTCTTTCGTGTCAGCAACAATGATGTAGCTTTCCGTTATACCCTGCCGCGTCAGGATGGAAAAGGAAGTGTAACGGTGACTGCCGAAGAAACCGGTTTCCGTTTTCCGCAACAGACTACTACTTTCTTGTGTCCGCAAAGCGATGCCATGATAGGATGGAAACGCACAAAACCCAGTTATGAGGAAGAATACAAGGCAGATGCTCCGATGAGTGACCGTTCCCAGTACGGGCATGGTTACACATTCCCTTGCCTGTTCCGTATCGGTGACGATGGTTGGGTGCTGGTCAGCGAGACAGGAGTGGACAGTCGATATTGCGGCTCACGTTTAAGCGATGTGAGCGAAGGTAATCTGTATACGGTTGCTTTCCCGATGGCAGAAGAAAATAACGGCAACGGAACGGTTGCTCCGGCATTTGCCTTGCCGGGAGCTACTCCCTGGCGTACCATAACTGTTGGCGAAACTTTGAAACCGATTGTGGAAACAACTGTTGCGTGGGATGTCGTGCGTCCTCTTTATGAAACAAAATATGACTACCGTTTCGGACGCGGCACATGGAGCTGGATTCTTTGGCAGGATGGTAGTATCAACTATGACGATCAGGTGCGATATATTGATTTTGCTGCGGCAATGGGATATGAGTATGCGTTGATTGATAACTGGTGGGATACGAACATCGGTCGCGACCGCATGAAGTCTTTGGTAGAATACGCACGTAGTAAAGGCGTGGAACTCTTCTTATGGTATAGCTCTTCCGGGTATTGGAATGATATTGAGCAAGGACCGGTTAATCACATGGACAACGCCATTATTCGCAAACGGGAGATGAAATGGTTACAGAGTCTTGGAGTAAAAGGCATTAAAGTCGATTTCTTTGGTGGCGACAAGCAAGAAACGATGCGCCTATATGAAGATATCTTGAGTGATGCCGACGATCACGGCCTGATGGTGATCTTCCACGGTTGTACAATCCCTCGCGGATGGGAACGTATGTATCCGAATTATGTAGGTAGTGAAGCCGTACTGGCATCCGAGAATATGGTATTCAACCAGCACTTCTGCGATAAAGAGGCTTTTAATGCTTGTCTGCATCCGTTTATCCGCAATGCAGTGGGCAGCATGGAATTCGGCGGCTGTTTCCTGAACAAACGACTGAACCGCAACAATGACGGAGGAACTACCCGCCGCACTACTGATATATTCCAACTGGCCACTACCGTATTATTCCAGAATCCGGTACAAAACTTTGCGCTTGCTCCCAACAACCTGGAAGATGTTTCTCCTGTTTGTATGGACTATATGAAAGCGGTTCCTACCACTTGGGACGAGACACGCTTCATTGATGGATATCCTGGAAAATATGTCGTGTTGGCACGTCGTCACAATGATACTTGGTATCTGGCTGCTGTGAATGCAGGAAAAGAAACGTTGAAGTTGAAACTGGATTTAGAGATGTTTGCCGGAAAAACAGTTTCTTTGTATAAGGATGATAAAAAAGGAGCACCACAGCTAGTGCCGTTGAAAGTGAAAGAGAACGGTAAAGTGCAGCTGGAGATTCTTCCACAGGGAGGTGCTGTATTGGTAAACAAATAGATGATATCTCTATCGTTTGTTGTGGGATCATGTGGCAATGATTGTTCGGTAAAAGTTTGATAGAATCAATATTTATAGCATAATTTATGTAGCACTTTTTATGCTACACAAATTGTGCTATGAATAATTGTTTGAATATAAACAATATAGACTGCTTTCTTTATTCTTTGAATGAAACCATATTTGAGAAATGTTTCGTGGATATAATTCATTCAGTTGTGGTTGCAGACATTGCCTTACGCTGGTATACTAAAATAATCATATTCAAGAAAACACCCTTCACCTTTCACAATGCCCTGTTCATCGGCATTAGCGGGTGAAGGGCTGGCTTTCACCTTCCTTTCACCTTTCTATTCTGGCTTTCACAGCTTGTCCAGTCTTCTGCTAACTCTTTCATCTATAGTTGGCAGAAGAAGTGTTAATAGATAGCTTCCAAACTATTATAGGAAAACTTCTTTTCTATAAGGGATAAACTTCCTTTGTATAGGACCCAAACTTTCTTTGCATTATAAGAAAACTATAAATGCAAGCTTTGATTATATAAATGAAACTTCCATTTATATAATTGCAAGTTTTGTTTTTATAAACGCAACTTTCATTTATAGATTGCATTTATTGAAAAGTAAGTTTACATACTGGTAATAGGAAGTTTACCTATAATCAAAAGAAAGTTTGTTATTAATGAAAGAGAGGGTAGTTAGTAATGGATAAGGAAGCAGGTAAGGTATGTTTTCAGAAGCATAGATAGAGAAGTGCCATATAGGATTAGGAAACCGGATTATCAGAAAAGCATTTTATGTGTATATATAAATGACCTGCTCGACCAGAAAATCACTTTGTGTTGAAATCGGGTAGGTTCTTTTTATTGAGTGAACTGATAGGTGAAATCCCTATCCCTATCGTATTATATGGTAAACGCAGGCTAAAATCGAAGTGCAAATGCTCTGTAATATCGTGCATTTAGCGGAGAATGATTGTTTTTTAGTCCTTTTTTGACACATAAGTGTACCTTTATATTTAATGTATCATCTATCTTTGTAAACAAGAAATCTTATTTAATATCATGAATATGAATAGACATTGCAGAATAATCAAGTGTATATTATCAGGAGTCGTTTGTGCGTTGTTACTACCTGTATCAATGCAGGCACAAAAGAACACAGCATTTATCCCCGGACAAGTGTGGAATGATACGGATGGAAATCCGATCAATGCCCATGGTGGCGGACTTCTTTATCACAATGGTACTTACTATTGGTATGGTGAATACAAGAAAGGAAAAACGATTTTGCCGGACTGGGCTACGTGGGAGTGTTATCGTACAGACGTGACCGGAGTCGGTTGTTACTCTTCTAAAGACTTGCTGAATTGGAAATTTGAAGGAATTGTGCTTCCGGCAGTCAAAGACGATCCGAATCATGACCTGCATCCGTCCAAAGTGTTGGAACGTCCGAAAGTCATCTTTAATAAGAAGACCGGTAAGTTTGTAATGTGGGCACATGTGGAAAGTGCCGATTACAGTAAGGCTTGTGCCGGCGTGGCGGTTGCCGATTCTCCTGTCGGACCGTTCGTCTATCAGGGAAGTTTCCGTCCGAACAATGCGATGAGCCGTGATCAGACAGTTTTTGTGGATGATGACGGACGTGCTTATCAGTTCTATTCTTCGGAAAATAATGAAACCATGTATATTAGTCTTTTGACTGATGATTATCTGAAACCCAGCGGACGGTTTACTCGTAATTTCGTCAAAGAGTCTCGTGAAGCTCCGGCTGTGTTTAAATATAATGGTAAATACTATATGTTAAGCTCCGGTTGCACAGGCTGGGATCCGAATGTGGCCGAAATAGCAGTGGCCGATTCTATTATGGGAACGTGGAAAACGATCGGTAATCCTTGTACGGGACCGGATGCGGATAAAACGTTTTACGCGCAGAGTACTTACGTTCAGCCTGTTATCGGAAAGAAGGACGCATACATCGCTATGTTCGACCGCTGGAAAAAGAAAGACTTGGAAGACTCCCGCTATGTATGGCTGCCTGTACTTGTAAAAGACGGAAAGATAACAATTCCCTGGCATGAAAAATGGACTCTTTCCATCTTTGACAAATAAAAAAGAAGATAAGCATGAAACGGATATTACTACTACTTTGCGGAATAATACTTGTTCCTACTCTTGTCTGTTCCCAGCGTTTGGTGGAAGTAGGAAAGGGATATAGCTGTACTTCGGTCAATACGACGGTCTTTCGGAATAACTCGCTGGTGACGCACGGTGAGGAACAATATATCAGTTATTACGATAACGACGGCTATCTGATACTTGGAAAACGGAAACTGGATTCGAAACAATGGACTTTACACCGCACCCAATATCAGGGAAATGTAAAGGATGCTCATAATGTAATCAGTATGATGGTGGATGGAGAAGGTTACATACACGTGTCTTTCGATCATCATGGACATAAACTGAATTATTGCCGGAGCATTGCTCCTGGTTCTCTGGAACTGGGAGATAAAATACCGATGACCGGAATTGATGAAGGAAATGTAACCTATCCGGAGTTTTATTCTTTATCCGGAGGAGATTTACTGTTTGTTTATCGTTCCGGTTCTTCCGGTCGTGGTAACTTGGTGATGAACCGTTATTCGCTGAAAGAACATAAATGGACTCGTATTCAGGATATACTGATTGACGGAGAAAATAAACGGAATGCTTATTGGCAAATGTATGTCGATGAGAAAGGAACCATCCATCTTTCGTGGGTGTGGCGCGAAAGCTGGCATGTGGAAACAAACCATGATATATGTTATGCCCGTTCGTTTGATAATGGAGTGACTTGGTATAAATCAAGTGGAGAGCAATATGAACTTCCTATCAAATTGTCTAATGCAGAGTATGCCTGTCGTTTGCCTCAAAACTGTGAGTTGATTAATCAAACAAGTATGAGTGCCGATGCAGAAGGAAATCCGTATATAGCCACTTATTGGCGGGATCCCGACAGTAACGTGCCCCAATATCGTATCGTCTGGAACGATGGGAAAGTATGGTATCAACGGCAGATCACAGATCGCAAAACACCTTTTACCTTGAAGGGTGGCGGTACGAAAATGATACCTATTGCCCGTCCGCGTATTGTGGTAGAGGGTGGGGAAGTCTTTTATATTTTCCGCGACGAAGAACGGGGAAGCCGTGTATCGATGGCACATGCGTCCGACGTCGGCATTAGTAAATGGACGATAACGGATTTGACCGACTTTTCCGTGGATGCCTGGGAACCGTCCCATGATACGGAGCTCTGGAAGGAACAGCGGAAACTTCACCTCTTTGTGCAACACACCCGTCAGGGAGATGGTGAACGTACAGCGGAAATTGACCCTCAAATGGTATATGTATTAGAAACAGATATGAATATAAATAAGTAAAGATATGAAGGAATTATCTGCAACTCTTTTTTCGTACTCTTCCTAGGTGGTGTAATTCGTGTCTTAATTCATCATCAAGCTCATATATGGCTTTAACGGCTGGAGTATTTTATCTGTTAGTTCGCTAATATTCATCTGTATATGTGTACCGGGCAGTCGCTCGGTACTATACATGCACTTCCCTTTACACAGATAATAATAACCGTTATTTACCGACAGTTGTTTATCCGATAATTCCAACTGCATTTCATCTTCGGGGAAAGCCGCGGCATAGATTTGCAGCACTTCTTTGGCATTGATGATACGTGCCATGCCCAACGGATGTTGAGGCTGTTGATCTTCGGGAGGTAAGAGTTGAACCATGCACTTATATCCGGTGTGTTGCCTGATAGCATACAATAGGCTATATTCCACATCTTTATCTTCAGCGCAAAGCTCATTGATAATGATATGTTTGTCTCCTTTATATATAATAGTCATCCCCTTGATATCGTTTTCTTGTCTGGCTACAAATAAGTATCCTCCGCTGATGGCAAGATCAGTCATAATAACCTGAAAGTCTTCCAGCGTGTGCTGAATACAGCAAGCCCGTTCGGAAAGCTTCTTATTCAAATAAGAATAAATCTCTTCCTGAAATTCCGGAACCACACTGACCGCTATCTCTTTAGCAGGAATAAACTCCGGCAAAACGATCTCTTTAGTTGAATACTTGAATACGGAAGCATATCCCATGCGGGCATAATAGTCGAACAACCAGGGCTCTGCCGGTATCAATGTACTGAAATGTACTCCATTCCGCAGCATCCGGGCGAAAGACTGTGATAAAAGCTCTCGCATGACCCCTTTGCTTCGGAAATCGGGATGCGTGCAGGCTCCTGAAATATAGGAAGTCTGCACTGTTTCTCCGCCGAAAGTCATCGGATAAGGAAGCATCTGAAGCGCAGAGATTACCTCATCGCCACTTTGGATGGCGACATTCACCTCTGTTTTATAGCGCAGTCTGAAGTACATTTCAACGAATTCTTCACTATCGTCAAAACAGATTTTCCACAATGCTTTTACTTGCTCCTTTATCATCATATTTATAATGGATTTACCATTTTACCATATTCATGGGATGCTCTTTGAGGCAAGCCATATATTTTTCCAGAATCGTTGCCGGCTGGTAAGACAGTTTGGCTTTGCGTAAGCCCTCAATACCTAAATCCTCTTCCCGGTTGATATAGATATATTGTTCGGGAATCCGGTTGGCAAATTCATAATTAATCATGGCATACGCACCTTCAATACTGGTATCCGCTTTTTCTACATGTACGCCGAATGTTTCATGATTGATAGGCATACCGAATGTGAATGCGACAATTTTACCGTTCACATGCAAGATACCTCCCGTCAGTCCGAGTGCCTCGAAGTTGTGGAGAGCATAAATCAGGGCGCGACGTTCGTTGCCTGTCCCCTCCTGTTGGTCACAGTTATTCACTTTACACCACTCTGCTTCCAGATCCAGACATTCCTGAATACGGTCCGGGGTAATCGGTGTGTATTCGTAATCCGGATAAGTGTTGCGGAACCGGTTGATATGATTTCTTTTCGCCTGGAATTTCTTCCCTTTCAGCGTAGATAGATCACTTCTCAAATAAATATAATCCGCATAGTCGCGGTCTTCTGTGAAAGTGAACTGTTCCGGAAGGATAGCTTCGAGATCAGCGCGCATATTGCTGCACACTCCCAGCATACAGAAATGCTGGTTCTCTTTGCGGGCATCTTCTATCAGTTCCCACAATACTGCTTTCAAATCTCCTGTGCCTACGGGCATCATATAAGCAAGTTGTTCTCCCGCCCAGAACTTGAATACCAGAAAGTTGTCGACCACTGCGAATTGAGTGTCATATAAGAACCTCCAGCTGCAAAGATTGGAGAATGAAAGATCGCAATTGCGGCGATCACTTTTCATCGTGAATGAGGTGATTGTGTCTTTGTCTGCTAATGTGATATCTTTAAATGGAATCATAAAATTGCTTTTTGCGTTTAACTCTTTATATAACGGAAAATCAAGAGATTTTGTTTTTACAAGACACCTAATAATCGAAGGAGCGTAGGTGTGAGTAGTGCAGTGAAGATTCCATTCAGTGTCAGTCCCAGACTGGCGTATGCTCCATATTTACTGCTGATATCCATTGCGGTGGAAGTTCCGACAGCATGAGCGGCTGTCCCCATCGAAAGCCCTTGGGCGATCGGACTGCCTACACGCATGATTTTCATGGTCTTAAAACCACAGATTGCTCCTAATAAACCTACTGCCACAACAACTGCCGCCGTCAGTGACGGAATACCGCCAATGGCTTTGGTTACTTCCATCGCAATCGGAGTCGTAACCGATTTGGGAGCCAGAGACAGGATTACTTCTTGGGAAGCTCCCATAAACTTCGCAATCAGCACTACTGAAATAACTCCGACAATGCAGCCTGCCAGTTGAGACAGAAGGATTGGCAATAACTGCTTTTTTATCATCTCCAATTGAAGATATAAAGGTACGCCTAAAGCAACAACAGCCGGGCGGAGCCAGAACTCGATCAGATGTCCTCCTTTATTATAGGTCTCGTATGAGATATTTGTCATTTTAAGGAAGATGATTAATAGGGCGATGGTCAGCAATATAGGATTTAATAATACCAGTCCTGTTTTCTTCTGAAGCAATTTGGCAAAGAAGAAAATCCCGAAGGTGATAGCCAGCAGGAAGAAATTATTCTCTAAGAAACTCATTTGTCTTTATTCGTTAAGTTGATTTTATCTTTAAGGTGCAGTTTCTCCGACAGATGGAAATCCGTCAGATGAAGTTTGCGCGCCAGCTTAATCTGACGTGCCAGCCTGAACTTGCGGACGATTTGATGTACCCATCCCGTAACGACAAGTACAAGCGCGGTGCTGACAATGGTCGCTGTTACTATCGGCCAGAACTCTGCCGCAATAACATCAAAGTATAGCATAAGAGCCACACCGGGCGGAACGAAAAAGAATCCTAAGTTGGCAACCAGAAAGTCGGACAATCCCTGTACCCAGTGTAGTTTAATCCAACCTAATTTTAAAAAGAGGGTGAGCAGCAGCATACCGATGATGCTGGAGGGGAGCTTGATACCCGTAAGATAAACTATTAATTCACCCAAAGCCAAACAGCCAAATAAAATGGCGCACTGACGTATCATATACTAATAACCTATTGATTTTGTTTGAAAACACTGCAAAGGTATGAAAAATAGGAGTACAGTGTTAAATATTATAATATTTTAGACTTGGGAGAGAAAAATAGCCGAAATTGTAATGTGGATATTGCAAAATTGAGTACTTTTGCACCGCAAATTACAAATTGTAAGGACGTTTTATAATAATATTCAATATATCTATGCTCAATTTAATCAACCAAATCGTGGCGCGTGCGAAAGCAAATCGCCAACGTATTGTTCTTCCGGAAGGAACTGAAGAACGCACATTGAAAGCTGCCAATATGATTTTGACAGACGAAGTAGCCGATCTAATTTTACTGGGTAAACCGGCAGAAATTAATGAACTTGCTACAAAATGGGGATTGGGAAACATCGGTAAAGCTACTATCATTGATCCTGAAACTTCTCCGAAACACGAAGAATATGCGCAGTTGTTGTGTGAACTTCGTAAAAAGAAGGGGATGACTATCGAAGAAGCCCGCAAATTGACGAGCGATCCTTTGTTCTATGGTTGTTTAATGATTAAGAGCGGTGATGCTGACGGTCAGTTGGCTGGTGCCCGCAACACTACTGGTAATGTATTGCGTCCTGCTTTGCAGATTATCAAGACTGCTCCGGGAATCACTTGCGTATCCGGTGCTATGTTGCTTCTGACTCATGCTCCTGAATACGGAAAGAATGGCATTTTGGTCATGGGTGACGTTGCCGTAACTCCGGTTCCGGACGCTAATCAGCTGGCACAGATTGCTATTTGTACTGCTCAAACTGCGAAAGCCGTTGCCGGTATTGAAAATCCGAAAGTGGCTCTGTTGAGCTTCTCTACCAAGGGTTCTGCAAAACACGAAGTAGTTGATAAAGTGGTAGAAGCTACTAAGATTGCAAAGGAGATGGCTCCTACGCTTGATCTGGATGGTGAAATGCAGGCTGATGCTGCTCTTGTTCCGGAAGTCGGTGCAAGCAAGGCTCCGGGTTCTCCTGTGGCTGGCGAAGCAAACGTATTGATTGTTCCGAGTCTGGAAGTTGGTAATATCTCTTATAAGTTAGTTCAACGTCTGGGACATGCTGACGCTGTCGGCCCGATCCTTCAGGGTATCGCTTGTCCGGTAAACGACTTGTCT
This sequence comes from Bacteroides sp. MSK.20.12, assembly GCF_019052435.1. Taxonomy (NCBI): domain Bacteria; kingdom Pseudomonadati; phylum Bacteroidota; class Bacteroidia; order Bacteroidales; family Bacteroidaceae; genus Bacteroides; species Bacteroides sp. MSK.20.12. The sequence goes on from NZ_JAHQVH010000002.1 coordinate 149,255, forward strand.
CGTGGTTGTTCTATCGAAGATGTATATCGCATGATTGCTATCACGGCTAACCAGGCTATTGCTGCAAAGGCAAATAAATAAGTATTAGATATAAGGTAGTAAGTATTAAATTGACAACGACATGAAAATTCTGGTATTGAACTGCGGAAGTTCATCTATTAAATATAAATTGTTCGATATGACCAGCAAAGAAGTGATTGCGCAAGGTGGTATCGAAAAAATCGGTCTGAAAGGATCTTTCTTGAAACTGACTTTGCCGAATGGTGAAAAGAAAATTCTGGAAAAAGATATTCCTGAACATACAGTAGGAGTTGAGTTTATCCTGAATACGTTGATTCACCCCGAATATGGCGCTATCAAATCTTTGGATGAAATCAATGCCGTAGGTCACCGTATGGTACACGGAGGCGAGCGTTTCAGCGAATCTGTATTGCTGAACAAGGAGGTATTGGAAGCCTTTACAGCTTGCAATGATCTGGCTCCGTTGCACAATCCGGCTAACTTGAAAGGGGTAAATGCAGTTTCTGCTATTCTTCCTAACATTCCGCAGGTAGGTGTATTCGATACGGCTTTCCATCAGACAATGCCGGATTATGCTTACATGTATGCTATTCCTCACGAACTGTATGAAAAGTATGGTGTACGTCGTTATGGCTTCCACGGAACTTCTCATCGTTATGTGTCAAAACGTGTATGTGAATTCTTGGGTGTAAATCCGGTAGGACAGAAAATTATCACTTGCCACATTGGTAACGGTGGTTCTATCGCTGCTATCAAAGATGGTAAATGTATGGATACTACTATGGGCTTGACTCCATTGGAAGGCTTGATGATGGGTACTCGTAGCGGTGATATTGATGCCGGTGCAGTAACATTTATCATGGAAAAAGAAGGCTTGAACACAACCGGTGTTTCCAATCTGTTGAACAAGAAGAGCGGTGTACTGGGCATTTCGGGTGTATCAAGCGATATGCGTGAACTCTTGGCTGCTTGTGCGGCTGGCAATGAGAAAGCTATCCTTGCAGAGAAGATGTACTATTACCGTATTAAGAAATATATCGGTGCTTATGCTGCTGCATTGGGCGGTGTGGATATTATCCTGTTTACTGGTGGTGTAGGTGAGAACCAGATGGAATGTCGTCGTGAAGTTTGTAAGGATATGGAATTCATGGGTATCGAACTTGATAACGAAGTAAATGCTAAGGTTCGCGGTGAAGAAGCAATCATTTCTACTCCTGCTTCTAAAGTGAAAGTAGTAGTGATCCCAACAGATGAAGAACTGTTGATCGCATCGGATACAATGGATATCCTGAATAAGTAATAATTTTATTGCTGATATACAAAAAAAAGATGGACTCGATTTCGAGTCCATCTTTTTTTTGTCTTACTTTGCATATCAAATAGTTATATCCCGTTTTTGATATGCGTTACTCCGTCATAATTCCCGTTTATAATCGTCCCGATGAAGTGGATGAATTATTGCAAAGTCTTACTGTACAACACTTTAAGGGTTTTGAGGTTGTTGTTGTTGAAGATGGTTCTTCCATTCCCTGTAAAGGAGTAGTAGACCGGTATGCAGATCGGTTGAATATAAAATATTTCTCTAAACCCAATTCCGGTCCGGGACAAACCCGTAATTACGGAGCAGAACGTAGCGAAGGCGAATACCTTATTATATTGGATTCTGATGTCATCCTTCCCGAAGGCTACTTCGATGCGGTAGAGAAGGAGCTCACCACTTCTCCTGCCGATGCTTTTGGTGGCCCCGACCGTGCACACGATTCTTTCACTGATATTCAGAAGGCAATTAACTATTCCATGACCTCTTTCTTCACGACCGGAGGTATCCGTGGCGGAAAAAAGAAGATGGACAAATTCTATCCCCGTAGTTTTAATATGGGAGTTCGCCGGGCAGTGTACGAGGCTTTGGGAGGTTTTTCAAAGATGCGTTTTGGGGAGGATATTGATTTCAGTATCCGTATCTTTAAGAATGGGTACACTTGTCGTCTTTTTCCTGATGCCTGGGTATATCATAAACGTCGGACTGACTTGAAAAAATTCTTCAAGCAGGTGCATAACTCCGGCATTGCCCGTATTAATCTTTATAAGAAATATCCGGATTCTCTGAAACTGGTGCATTTGCTTCCAGCCGTATTTACATTGGGAGTGGCGCTTCTATTATTAGGAAGCCTCTTCTGCCTCTTCAGTTTCACGCCTATCATTCTCTATGCATTACTCGTATGCATTGATTCTACTATTCAGAATAAAAGTCTGTCTATTGGCGTTTATTCCATTGCCGCCGCATTTATACAGCTTATCGGCTATGGTACAGGCTTTTGGCGCGCATGGTGGCAGCGTTGTATCAGAGGGAAGGATGAGTTTGAGGCTTTCCAAAAGAATTTTTATAAGTAATCCATTTTTTATTTGCCTATTACCATTCCTATTTTTGTTTAAAAGGAATGTTGTCTGACACCCGGGTGTCAGACAAGTTATACTTTCATGGAAAAAAAGTAATGGATGCAATCGAAGAAATTTTTATAGGCTATATCTTTTTTCATTTAGTGGAGTGCAAATCACATTTCTTATTCTTCCCTTAAACCCCAGCAATTTGTCGCCTATCTGTTTCAATGGGAAGATAAGTGTTTCCTGATACCAAATGCTGTCTTTACGCAGGCTTTTCTGATTGTAAACTACACCGATTCGTCCTTCCAAACGTTCTTGTAGCTCTCCGTTTATGTAAAGTGAGGTCCCTTTGGCATCTCCCTCTACACGAACCTTTGTCCATTTTTCCACAGGCAAACGATAGGAATGGAAGATGAATTCATAGCCGTCGCGCGAGAATGCGAATTTACCCGTATTTTGCCAGTTCGCGGTGAAAACAGAATGGGGACCTTTGAATAAGACCGCATTGATATTGGGCTTTGGATCTGCGTAGATTTCAAATTCCACACTATATGGATAACCGATTTCGGGTATAGAGGTAAGAACCGAGTCGTTACCTTGCAGGATAATTTCCTGGCCGGAAAGCGTTAGGTCTTTTCTGTCATCTATGCTGGCCTGTAGATTTACGCCCGGTGCTTCCGGTGTTGTCCTGCACCACGTTTCGAAGGTTTCAAACGGTATGTTTCTTGTGTTTTCTCCTTTCCAAAGTTTCTCGCTCATAACCTGCATGGCAGGAAAGGTGCGTATATGTACATCCTGTTGGCTGATTCCATTTCCGACACGGTCGTTCCATACAGCAAACATGGCTCCTAATAAATTAGTAGACTGCTCTATCATTTCTCCCTCTTGCATCATTCGTGGTGACCAACTCTCATATATCCATTGATGATCCAGAAAGTTATGGTAGTAATTCACGGCTGGTACGATATATAGAAATGCATCGCATGTATTAATCGCTTTGGCTCCTTCCTGCAGTGCGGTTTCTAAGTCTAGCCAGCTATAATTCCATGCATTGACCGTTTTTCCTTTCAGATTTACGGGGGTATTTCCTTTCATGTGTTTCAGACTTCCCCATAATCGCGGATTTTTTCCATATTTGGTGATATACTTCAGATAGTATTCAGTGAAATAGCGGAATTGTTCCGCTTCTTTGAGGTTGTACTCATCAGTGCCGATATGTACGTCCGGTCCGACAAATACCGGGTGATCTCCCGAGAGATATTCGTCAAACAAAGTATCAAGGAAATCATATACCTCTTTTTTATAGAGGTCGAGATGATCCATACCATATTCTTTTTTGTCGGCTGCCAGTATCGGATTGTAATGAGTGAAAGCGAGTGAGTGTGCCGGAACATCAATTTCTGGGATGATATTGATTCCATATCGTGCGGCCATTTGCTGGAAGTTGCGGAATTCTTCTTTGGTGTAGGAACCATCTTTGGATGTGAGTCCCGGAAAACGGTCGCTTTCCAATCTGAAGGCGGCGTATGTTTTGTTCCAGTCATTATCGAAAAACTCAACGAAACCATTATCATTCAGATGTATTTGCAGTTCATTCATTTTATAGAACGAGAGAATTTTTACGTAATCCTGCAAATAGTCCATTGTGAAAAATTTCCTGGCTACGTCAATCATCAGTCCGCGGTGAGCATACTGCGGATAATCCAATGCTTTTCCTTTCATGAGTCCAAAAGGCTGGTTATGGATCATTTGCAACAGTGTGCGAGTTCCCCAGAATACTCCTTTTACGGTGGAGGCTTCGATGGTTACATGGTTGCGTATATCCAGTTCATAGCTTTCTTCTCCCAATGATGAAGGCGTTTTTTTCACTGACAGATAGATAGAATGATTTTTCGGTTTTCCGGAGGTTACCTGATAATTCCAGCCGAACATATCTTTTAAGTCTTTTGCCATTATTTCCGCAGTTTCTTTCAACAGGCTTTCTGCTTCCGGAGCGATTATAATCTTTCCTGTTTCCGGTAGTGTCAGTTTGCCTTTTGCCCCATTCCAATGTTGTAAGGAGGGAATCACCTGCGGGATATCCGTTTGAGCGTATACTGTCATTCCTAATAGTAGTAAGATGGATAAGATGCTTATTCTCTTTTTCATATTTATTAGATGTTTATATATTAATCTTGATAGCGCAAAACTACGATATTTGGAAGTAAAGGGATTCTAAAAATAGACTTATAGCTTCCAAAATTCATTTTTTCAGTTATATAGGAGTATCTTTGTGACTTAATTTGATTAATAATGGAAAGTAAACACAAACTATCCATCAACCAGTGGGCACTGGAAGACCGCCCACGGGAAAAAATGATGGAGAAGGGAGCAGCCGCATTGAGTGATGCCGAACTACTCGCTATATTGATTGGCTCCGGAAATACGGAAGAAAGTGCTGTCGAATTGATGAGACGCCTGCTCCTGTCTTGTGATAACAATCTGAATTCATTGGCAAAATGGGAAGTGTGTGACTATTCCTCTTTCAAAGGTATGGGCCCCGCAAAGAGCATTACAGTGATGGCAGCCTTGGAATTAGGCAAACGAAGAAAGCTGCAAGAAACCAAAGAGAGACTTCGAATCACTTGCTCAAAAGATATCTATGATATTTTCCAACCGATCATGTGTGACTTGGAACAGGAAGAATTCTGGGTGCTCCTATTGAACCAGGCAACCAAACTAATTGATAAGGTACGTATAAGTACTGGTGGCATAGACGGAACTTATACCGATGTGCGCACCATTCTCCGGGAAGCATTGCTGCAAAGAGCTACACAAATCGCGGTGGTGCATAACCATCCTTCGGGAAATATTCATCCCAGCCAACCGGACAGGAGTTTGACAGAGCATATCCATAAAGCGGCGGAAACGATGAATATCCGTCTGATAGATCACGTCATCGTTTGTGAAGACGGATTTTTCAGCTTTGCAGATGAGGGCCTACTCTAATTAGTAATACTACCTTATTTAAGTGAGAATATCTTATTTATTCTCACTCCTGCATTCATTTTTATACTGCGTGGGCGTCAAGCCTGTGTACTGTTTGAATGCAGTACTGAAATAACGTAAAGTAGTGAAACCTATCTGATCTGATATTTCAGTAAATGTCAGATCGGTGGTTTTTATCAGAGTAATGGCTTGCTCCAACCTGAATTTGTTGATATAGTCATTTGCCCCCATATCGGTGATAGCCTTCAACTTGTTGTAAAGAGATGTTTTACTCATTCCGATCTCTCTGCAGATAAAAGGAATATCTAAAGACGGATTGCTGATATTCTCGGAAATGAGCTTGTTAAACTTTAACAAGAACGTTTCATCCGCCTGGCTGAAAGTACTCTCCAGCGGTTGAGGGAAGTTGCCTATATGTTGATAGTGCTCTTTCGTTTGCTCCCGGTTGTATAGCCGGTTCTGTATAATCTTAACAAGAGTGTCTATCTCAAAAGGTTTTCCCAGATAAGCGTCCGCCCCGATTTTATACCCATACAGTCGGCTCTGTTCATCATTGCGTGCCGTGAGCAGAATCACAGGAATATGACTGATGCCGATATTCTCTTTTACCGCTTTGCACAGTTCGTATCCATTCATAACCGGCATCATCACATCGCTCACTATAATATCCGGAACTTGCTTTTGCGCTATTTCGAAAGCTTCCCGGCCATCATGTGCTATATAAATTGCTTTGAATAAGGATTTCAATTCTTTGGAGAGGAAATCTGTCAGGTTATGATTGTCGTCTACCAATAGCACTGTGTAATTCTGCGTAGAGAAGTCGAGTGTCTCGGGAGCGTTGATCTCATGATCTACGTCCGGTGTAATCAATTCATTGATGTAAGGTTTCGGCTGGCAGATGACTTCGCCTGACTCCAATCCCAAAGGCAAGTCGAAGAAGAAAGTGGCTCCTCCCGCTTCGTTGTTCATGGCTCCGATTTTACCTTTATGCAATTCTACCAGCATCTTGGCGTATGAAAGTCCGACTCCGCTACCGCCAATTTCCTGCTTGCCTTGATAGAAACGGATGAATACTTTCTCCATGTCTTCCTCTTGCATACCTTCTCCCTGATCCAAAACGGAAACACGGACGTATGAGTCATTTTTGCTGGTACGGATAGTGACGGTTGTGTTTTTAGGACTGTGTTTCAGTGCGTTCGTCAATAAGTTTGTGACTACGATTGTACACATACCCTTGTCAAATACCACCTCTTTTATGCTGTCGTCGAGCTGATAATCTATTTGCACTTCCTGGGCAGCTCCCTCGTCCGTAAAATCGGCACCAATCTCCTTTATCCATGAGTTAAATGGATAGGCTTGGAGTTTCAACTTGGTTTCTCCTACTTCCATCTTACGTACGTCCAGCACCATGTTGATAAGATCTTTCATCCGTTGAGCCTGTTTATGTATATTCTTCAACGGTGGATAAATGGCATCTGTAGAAGGAAGTGTCTTTAATATGCGGCTTAGCGGGGCATATATGAGTGTGAGCGGAGTTCGCAGTTCATGGCTGATATTAATCAGAAAACGAACTTTTTCTTCATACACATTCTGCTCGTGTTCTTTCATCATCCATTTCATCTTGTTTTCTTTGCGTCGAAGCAGAACGAAAACAATTTGTACCACAATGCCTATGCAAGCAATGATGCAGAGAGAAACGAACCACCAGCTTCTGTACCAGGGTGGCAGTACGTTTAATGTGAAAAGAAACTGGGGAGTTGTTTCATTTCCTTCCTGTGTGTTACAGCTCACCATGATGGGATAACTTCCCGGAGCAAGAGATGGGATCATCAATTCTGGGTTGTAGCCTTCGGTTTTAAGGTCTCCCATTTGGAAATGATAGACTTTGAGCCGGAGAATGTCCGCACCATAAGTCATGACACGGATCTTAATGTTTTTACTGTTCCAGGGGATGGATATCTTGTCTTGATTGAGCTGATACATCCTGTTCTCTCCGTTTATGGTCAGTTCGGCAAGGCGTATTTCCGGAGAGTCACTACTCTTTTCTATTTGAGTGTCTGCATTGATACATAGTAAGCCTTTTACACCTCCCATATAGATGTTGCCTTTGGGGGAAATGAGACGGGGCTCGGCCAAGTATTCATTGGGGGAAATTCCATCCGCTTCTCCGAACCATACAAAACGTTTGGTATCGGTGAGCCATATAAAGAGTTTCTGTTCAGCTCCTATCCACACTTTTCCTTTATTGTCGCATAACACGGTATTTACTTCATTAAATAAGGTGGTAGGAATTCTTTCGAATTTGCGGGTATCAGGGTGATAGGTGTACAGGCCACGGGTGCCTGCAATCCAGAATACGCCCTTGTCATCCCTGGATACAGCATTGAAGAATCCCTGTGGAGCACTTGCAAATATCTCCACTGTGTCTTTTTTACGATCCAGTCTATATATATTATAAGGATCGTTCAGGTAAATGGCAGTGGAATCATATCCAATGGAACTCAACAAGCCTTTTATTTTCACTTCTTTGGCACAAGGGACAGGAGTGAGTTGCCGGGTGGAAGTATGGTAGCGGTAAGGAGGCGAACTTAATATTAAGATCGAATTGGGAGTATCCCGGTATAAGTTGATTGGCTGTCCGCTATAGCGGATGTGATGCTCTAATGAAGGGCTCATAATAGCGAAAGGACGCTTCTTTCCTGTCTTTTTATCGAATATGAAGATACCTTTGGAAAAGGCAGATACTAACAATTCGTTGGGTGTGAAGCCGGTGATGGAGACCATCTTGTCTCCCCAAGTGTCGGGATAGTGCACAAATGTTTCTGTAGAAGGAATGAATTTATTGATACCTCCTCCGTCCATAGCGATCCAGAGTTCTTCGGAAGCCGGTTCCTGATATAGTTGTAATACCGTACTTTGACTTAATCCTTTGTTGTGCCCTAACACAACATTAGTGTAAGTTCTCATGGATACTTCACGAATGTTGATAACCCCTTCACGTTTACTTCCCGCCCATATATTTCCGGCAGAGTCGCTATGCAGGCAGAGTATTGTATTTGTGGGAAGGGAATGATTATCTCCGGAGATATGTTCGAGTACGGTAATATTGCCGGTTGTGGGATCGAGGATATTGATACCTCCCCCGTCTGTTCCCATCCATATTTTTTGTTTGAATTCGGTCATGCACAATACGATGTCACTGCTCAAACGGGAGTTTTGAGTGGTATAGCTGGCTATCAATTTTCCCTGGGCGGAGAAACACTTGACGCCATTGTTGTAGGTTGACAGCCATATTCTTTGTTGGGAGTCTATGATGATTCCTACGTTGTCGTTCCCGTATTGGAAAGGAAATGGGGTTATCTCGAAATTCTTGAGGTTCATTTGCAGTATTCCCTGTTGCCAGCTTAGACACAATATGGTATCGGGTTTCCACATTTGTATGGATCGTATAATGAACGGCTCGTCGGTCTTGAATTCCCGTATGAGAGAAATCGTGTTGGTGGCATAAGAATATTTATATATCTTGTTGATCCCTCCGAACAGAAGCCCGTCTGCTATTTTGCAGATCGATTTGGCAATGATGGGCTGATTATTTAGTTTGGGGATAAAGAAGTTGTCGTGAATAAGAGAATAACGGGCGATTCCTGTGGTGGTCAGTATCCAGGTTGTCTGCTGATTATCTTCAATAATTTGCAGGATACTGTCGTTAGGCAGGGAATTTTCATTATCAGGTTGTGCGGTGTACTTTTTGAGTTCCGTTCCATCAAATCTGATTAGTCCTGTCGGAGTACCGATCCAGATGAATCCCTTTTGTTCGGTATAGATACAGCTGATGATAGACGGCATTCCGTTTTGGGAACCAATCAGTTTAAAGTCGTAATGGTTACCTATACTTATTGCTGGAAATGTGCCTACGATAAGAAAAGCCAGTAAGCAGAAAAAGTGTTTTATCCAAATACTTTTTTTCATCAGTCAAGATTATTAAGGGGAGATTAGTGAAACAAAAGTATGATTAATTCCGCTAAAACAAAAGAAATATTTCCAAAAACCGCCACAAAGACGTTCAAAAACGGAATATGGATGTTTTTGGAAACATTTTGGCGATTTTATGAACTCGCCATTCTGCCAATCAATCTATTTTTGTGGTGTATTTCAATGCCGGATAGTGTGGGCTATTGGCAAATGGAACTCAAAAAAACTTTTAGTATTAACTTTAATATAATGTTATGAAGAAAATGCAGATTAGGATGCAACTGGTGTGTCTCTTTTCAATGCTTTTACTGTTCTTCCCTGTGGAGCTCTTTGCTCAACAGGGCACTATCACTGGTAAGGTGGTAGACGAACGTGGCGAGTCCGTAATCGGAGCAACCGTTATGGTGAAAGGTTCTACTGATGGTACCATTACCGATTTGGATGGAAACTTTAAAATTAACGGTAAAGTAGGTACAACGATAACTGTCAGCTATGTGGGCTATGCTCCTTTGGAAGTGAAAATCACTAAGCTAACAGGAAATCGGTTCGTGATGAAGGAAGACTCCAAAACTTTAGATGAAGTGGTGGTAGTCGGTATGGGAACACAGAAACGTAATACTATTACAGCGGCTGTAGCAACAGTTAATGCGGATGCAATCGCTACCCGTCCTGTGACGGATGTAACCAGCGCCTTACAAGGTAATGTGGCTGGTTTGAACTTTGCTTCGGATGCTTCTGAAAGCGGTACCGGTGGTGAAGTTGGCGGAGAAATCAAATTTAATATTCGCGGTATCGGTTCTATTAATGGTGGAGAGCCTTATGTATTGGTGGATGGTGTGGAACAGAGCTTGCAGAATGTAAATCCTGCCGATATAGAAAGTATCAGTGTATTGAAAGATGCTTCTGCAGCAGCCGTGTATGGTGCTCGTGCTGCGTATGGTGTGGTGTTAGTAACGACCAAGAGCGGTAAACAGGATAAAGCCCGGGTGACTTATCGCGGTTCTGTGGGTATGAGTGCACCTATCAACATGCCCGAGATGATGAACTCTGTAGAGTTTGCCAATTATAAAAATGCGTACCGTTCGGCAATTGGTGAGTCTCCATACTTCTCACAGGAGACTATTGATTTGATGAATCAGTTTTTGCAGAACCCCTATGGTGAAGGTCTGCCCGGTATTACCGCCAATCAGGAGAATACCAGTTGGCGTGGCGGTGAATCGCAGTATGCCAATACCGACTGGTTTGATTATTTCTATAAAAACAAATCTTTGCGTCATTCACACAATCTAAGTATCTCCGGTGGATCGGACAAAGTGACTTATTATGTCGGTCTGGGTTATACTTACCAGGGTGGTTTGCTGGATCGTGTAGAAGACTCTCTGGATAAATACAACGTGAATACCAAATTTCAGATCAAGCCGAATGACTGGTTGAAGTTTAACTTCAATAACAATATCACGTTGAATCTGATTTCCCGCCCGCTCCCCGATATGTCTATTCTTTATCATCAGATAGCTCGTTCGCAGCCTAATATGGTGACTGAAGTTCCTATTTCCGGGCTTTATAATCTTCCTTCATGGAATGAAGCTTTGTATCTGGACAATGTGGGCTATTCGCAGAACCGCATTTCTGATGCCATGACTTTTGCAGCTACTGTTACGCCTCTGAAAGGCTGGGACATTATCGGAGAGATGAAAGTTCGTTTTGATGTGCAGAATGATGAATTCTTGCAGAAGCAGCCCCGTACCACACGGCCCGACGGAACCATAGAGAATGTTACCGCTCCCCGGCAGGGATATTCTTATCCCGGTATCGAATATTCGAATTCTTTGTGGGGATCAATGACTCGTGGAAATCAATTCAACTATTATTTGTCTCCCAGTGTGTCGTCTTCATATACGAATCAATGGGGTGACCATTTCTTTAAGGCAATGGCCGGTTTCCAGATGGAAGTGCAGCAAAACTCAAGCATGTATGCGTATAAAGACGGAGTGATGAGCGATGATACATTCTCTTTTGACAATGCAAACGGAAAAGCCTATAATAGTGAAGCGCGTGACCATTGGGCAACCATGGGATTCTATACCCGTTTGAACTGGAACTACCAGAATGTCTATTTTCTGGAATTTAGCGGACGTTATGATGGTTCGTCACGTTTCGCTTCCGGCAATCGTTGGGGATTTTTCCCTTCTTTCTCTGCCGGTTATGACATTGCCCGTACCGACTACTTCAAGCAATGGAGCTTGCCTGTTTCACAGTTGAAAGTGCGTTTGTCTTACGGACGTTTAGGCAATCAGAATGGAGCCGGACTATATGATTATCTGAACTTCATGACATTGAGACCGGACTATTCAAATGCATGGTTGCTTTCCGGTGTCACTTCGGCTACTCCGGTACGTGGTACAGTCGCTTTAACACCTTCTATGGTAAGCCCGTACATTACATGGGAAAAAGTGGATAATGCCAACTTAGGTTTCGACCTGACTTTGCTTAACAATCGTTTGACGATTACGGCGGATATTTACCAACGTACGACCAAAGACATGATTGGCCCGGCTGAAGCAATTCCTGATATTGGCGGTATTGCTGTTGACCAACGTGCTAAAGTAAATAATGCAACGCTACGTAACCGTGGATGGGAATTGTCGGTTAACTGGTCTGACCAGCTGAAGAATGGTTTCAGTTATGGAATCGGTTTCAATATCTTTGACTACAAAGCAGTGGTAACCAAATACAATAATCCGGAAGGATTGATTTATAACAACCACACCGGTCTGGTTCGTAACAAAGGTTATTACCAGGGAATGGATTTAGGTGAAATCTGGGGATATGAAGCAAATGATCTGTTTCTCACCAACCAGGAAGTGGATGAATATCTGAGAGGAGTAGACATGTCTTTCTTCAAACCGAATAAGGATTGGCAACGTGGTGATTTGAAATATATCGATTCGAACGGTGATGGTAAAATTGATCCGGGTTCGGGTACATTGAAAGATCACGGTGATTTGAAAATTATCGGTAATACGACTCCTCGTTACTCCTTCGGTCTGAACTTACATGCCGGTTATAAAGGTTTTGAAGTTTCCGCATTGTTCCAGGGAGTCATGAAACGTGATTTCCCGATGGCTGCAAGTACTTATCTGTTTAGCGGTGATTCCAACTTCTTTAAAGAACATTTGGATTATTATAATGTGTACAACCCGGGGGCTTACCTGCCGCGTCTGACAAAACCCGACAGTCCTGAATATAATGCGAACGTAGGTTACAACACTTCACGTTATTTATTGAACGCAGCTTATATGCGACTCAAAAACTTGATGATTTCTTATAACTTCCAGCCTAAACTGGTTAAGAAGATGGGATTGGAGAACTTGAAAGTGTATTTCACTTGTGATAATCTCTTCACGATTGACAATTTGCCGGACGTATTCGATCCTGAAACCTTGAATCAGGTAAATACATGGGCTGGGGGTAGTAACGAAACTGCTCCGGGATTGACTTCCCCAATGAAGCAAAATGGTAACGGAAAGGTATATCCGTTGAATAAAAACTACGTATTTGGTATTGAATTTACCTTTTAAACCATAAGATATGAAAAGAATATATATAATGGCTTTTGTAGCCGCTTCAATATTACCATTTTCATCCTGTTCTGATTTTCTGGATAGGGAACCGATAACCAAGCCGGAAGCCGGTAATTTTCTGACAGGTGCCATACAGGTCGAAAACTATATTAACGGACTATATATGACGTTGCCGTCTTTTAGTAAGTTCGGTTTGGGAGTTCGCAGTGAAGAAAAGAATAGTGACAATATTATTGCAGAAAAGTATGATGCCCGTTTGCATGGACAGAATAACCAGTTTAGCGGAGCTTCCGATTGGCAGACTGGTTATCAGAACCTGCGTAAAGTGAACTATTTTTTCCATAATTATAAAGTACCCGAAGCACAGGAAAACGAAGATGTACTGTCGTTGAAAGGGGAGGCTTACTTTTTACGTGCCTATTGGCATTTCGATTTATTGAAGAAATTCGGTTCTATTCCGGTAATGGATGCTTTTTGGGATGAGAATGCGACAATCGCAGGATTACAGATTCCCGCAAAGACACGTAATGAGGTAGCCCGATTTATTTTGAGTGATTTGGTTGAGGCGAAGAATCTGTTGCATTCGCGCGGTAAATATTCCGGAATTCGTATCAATAAAGAAGCTGCCATGGTTTTGGCAATGAATGTGGCGTTGTATGAAGGAACTTGGGAAAAGTATCACAGCAGCGATGATTTTGCATCTTCCACTAACGAATCAAATTATTTCTTGGGTGAAGTTATTAACTGGGGAAATGAACTGTTCGGTTGTGGCATTGATCTGTATAAAACCGGGCAAAATCCGGGAGATGCTTTTGCGGCATTGTTCAATAGCAAAGATTTGTCAGGAATGGGCGAAGTGCTATTGTGGAGGAAATATTCGAGTGATGAAGGAGTCTTTCATGATGTCAACGGTAATCTGAAGGCAGGTGTTGTCGACTCGGAAGGAGCTGCCGGAATTACTCAAAGCCTGGTGGATAATTATCTGAATGCCGATGGAACATTTATTGATCCGACAAATGAGAAATTTAAGGATTTTAAGGAAACATTTGAAGGCCGTGACCCTAGATTGATTCAAACGGTGATGAATGAAGGTGCCAAATTTGCTTCTGCCACTACTGCGACCCCAATGCATCTGGAAGAATATACGGATGAGAAGAAGAATACTATTAGTCCTCCTAAATTGGCAGGAGATGGAAACACACGTTCTTTGACGGGTTATCACATCCGTTTGGGAATAGATACCACCTTTGTAAGTGGTAATGGTGAGACTGCTTTACCTATTATTCGTTATGCCGAAGGTCTTTTGGCTTATGCAGAAGCTGCTGCTGAACTGGAAATGTGGAGCGATGATATAGCGAATAAGACATTGAAAGCGCTTCGTGAACGTGCAGGAGTGAAATATCTGGCACCGGCAAAGGATGCTAATTTCACCGATTTCGGTTATACATTGACTCCTGTTTTACAGGAAATCCGTCGTGAACGCCGTTCTGAACTTGCTTTGCAAGGTTTCCGGCTGGATGATCTCATGCGTTGGAAAGCCGATAAACTGATTGTTGGAAAGCGTGGTAAAGGTGCTTATGTAGGTGATGAATCTATTTTATTCAAATCTTACAGTCCGGATAATCAGAAAAGAATCAGAGAGCGTCTGACCCTTGATGATAACAAATGGGCGGATCCGATGGCCGGGACTCTGCCAAGCGGATATCAATTCCATGCAGATAGGGATTATCTGTTACCGATCCCTCCTTCAGAATTGGAATTGAACAAAAAGTTGAAACAAAACCCGAAATGGTAATCATTAATAATGATATAATAGGATAGATTATGAAGAAATATTTCTATAGATTATTACCAATTTGCCTGTTTATCCTTGTAATGACAGGCTGTAATGACACCGAGACGGTTATCTCTATCGGAGAAGCCCGGAATCTGGTGGCCGAAATCAGTACTCAAAGTGCTGCTATCGGAGATAATGTGACCTTTACTGTGAAGGTAGATCAGCAAGACAATCAGTTGGCACTCGAAGAAGATATAGACGTTGTTCTGACTTTTGCAGGTAAGAATGTAGAAGGAAAGGATGTCCCTGTATCTGATGTCTTTGAAGGCTTTGCCGGTCATCTTTTTATGAAGAAAGGTGAGAAACAGGGATTTACCGAATTTAAGGTAAAGAACGATCTGGCTAAATATCCTATATCGGGTACTATCACCGCTTATGTCAGAGGATACAAGATCAATGCGGCTGAACGTCCGATTGTGGTATCTGATAAACACTACACCATCTTGTCATTGAAGAACAATTCGGACAATACGGTGAAAGAGTATGGCTCATTTATTCTGGTCGCTACGGTAGGAGCGTCAGCTAAGGAAGATGTAGTCGTTCATATTGATGCGGGTGAAGATGCGGATAAATATGAGAATCTGCCGAGCGAATTGGTGGTGAAAGCCGGGTATAAAACAGCTGAATCTGAACTTATATGGGTGAAAGGAGAGAAAGGACCGAATACTTTCACTTCTGTGTCTATGTCTTTTGCTACCGATTCTGAAATTCATCCGGTATATGGGGACGAGTTGGAAATTAAGGTTACTGATACGGATGCAGGTTTGACTCCGGGCACCGAGTTAACCAATGAGCAATGGGTTTATACAGATCCGGATCAGATATTTGTATCAGCCAGCAATAAAAAGGCAGTAGAAAAATGGGATGAGGTCAGAGCTGCGTCAGCACTATTGATAAAGGAGGGTGATCCGCATCCGAATGAAGCGTTAGCTGCTGAAGGATGGACATTCCTGAATTCTTATGAGTTCCATCCGATTGATGCTTTAACAGAAGGTACCGGACTCCCCAATCAGTATGGTAATCGTCCTCCACGTTTTATGGCGGCACAGAATGTGGCTAACACACAGAAAGTACAAGCGGTTGTAAATGAGAAATATGCAACGATGACTCAAGATGGATATTTGAAAATGTGGTGTGCGTATGATCCGGGAATCAGTGTGACAGGGGAAATTACGGGAACAAGAGATTTTGGAGTTTCCTCCCTCTATGCAAGTAAGTTTGATGGTGTGCCTACGGGTGCTGATTCTTGGGAATCCAGCAATGTACGCATTTTGCCGGGCACTCGTGTGGAAGTTAGAATCCGTGTGCGTGGAAAGAAACACTCTTTCAACTCGGCAGTCTGGTTCCAAGGAAATATCAGAGGTGTGCAATGGTCTACCTATGGTGAGGTTGATCTTCTGGAAAATCCGGCTACCAATGCGAATCCGAATGGCGCTTGGCAGACTTTCCACTGGAATGATATATCCACTTCATCCGGTGATAAGTATAAACCGTCTTCAGGACAGTTGATAATATCGGATATGGATGAATTCGATATCTATTGGATGGAATGGAGAGATAATAACGAGATTGCTTTAGGTATTAATGGTAAAGAGAATGTACGCATGAGGACTGACGGCAGCTATACCGGAATAGCTAATGGAACGGCTTCATGGAACTCGTCTACACATTGGCCGTTTACGGACAAATACAATACGGAAGGGTTACATTTACTATTGACATTTGCCGGATGTAATGAATGGGCGCTTGGTGACGCTGCGGCAGAACAGGCTGCTAAAGATGGTAGTTGGGCAAACGATTTTAAGCATATTTCTTATCAGGAAAGTAAGTCTAGCAATGATACGCCACGTATGGAAATCGACTGGATACGTTTCTATAAGAAGCCAACCTACGACTATTTTGGAAGTGGTACTCCAACGCGTAACAAACCAATGTATTAATGGTTGTTGAAATAAAGATATTTAATCGAACAAACTTTTATATAGTTATGAAAAAGGTTTATCACTTATTGAGCGTTGCACTGCTGGGCGCAATGGCACTAACCTCTTGCGAAGAGGACAAGATAGTGAATGAAAATAACGGTGAAGGGAACGAAACCGACAAGAATCTGACTGATTATTCATTTATAGCTTCTATTAAACAGTCCGCCCCTTTGGGTCGCAGCAATTTGCAGAATGGAGTGTATACATGGAATAAAGGAGATGCTGTTACATTATGGAATCGCAACTTCGGAGCCGGCTATGATTTCTCTATCACCCCGGGGTATAATGACAACCAACCTGACAAATCTGCTGAATTCACAGGAAAAGCTGCTGTAGAAAATGGCCATAAGCTGATTGCGGTATTTCCACGGAAAGAAGCAAAAACATTTAATGACCTGGCTACCTTTTCTATGCCGGAGACATTTACTCAGACTGGAAAAACAGCAGAACTGGCAGCCACTACCTATATGGTTGCCACCGGGGATGTGACTGATAATAAGATTCCTGCATTAACGTTTTCACCATTGACTGCATTGATACAGTTTGGTTTGAAAAACACGTCGGACCGGGAACTGAAGATTCGCTATATTACGCTGGAGAGTGATGATGATGTATTTCCCGCAGAGTTGAAGATCGACGAAGACGGAGTGGTACAGAGTCTTTCAGGTATGCGTAACAAACTGACACTTGACATGAGTGGACAAGCATTGGCGCAGAATGAAACATTAAACGGGTATTTGAATATATTACCTACAACCTATGGTGATACCCGGTTGATGAAAAGTACGACCGAACTGAATATTACAGTAAGCGTTTTGAATAATGAAGTGGAACAGGATATTATCCTGCTGAAAAAAGTAAAAGTCAAAGATTTGGAGGATAACATCGGACTTGATATGGATGCTACTGCCAATCAGTTTGCAGCCGGCAAGCATTATAAAATGGATTTTGAGGTAGATTATCGTTTCAGAATTCCTGATGAGGGCTATATGATCGATGATGATGGAAATATTCATATCTATAATAAGACTGGATTATTCGGATGGAATAAAATTGCGGATGAATACCGTAAGGCAACTGTTACTTTAGAAAAAGAATATATCGATGAACCGGCAGGGGATGGAATAAAAGTGATTGATATGGGTAATGAACTTTGGGAACCTATTAGTGCGTTTGGAGGTGTATTTGAAGGTAATGGTGTTACCATCCGCAATTTGCAAATAGCTAATAAAGGTTTTATAGCTACCAATACGGGAACTATCCGGAATTTGACTTTGGAAAATGTAAGTTTCTCTGCTGATATCACAGAGGGAGCAGGATCATTGGCTGCCGAAAGTTCAACGAGTGTCATTCAGAATTGTACAGTCAAGGGAGTGACTGCAACCGTTATAAAACCGGTAGTTTTTGGTGGTTTGATCGGTCGAAACTCCGAAGGAAGAATAGAAGGTTGTCAAGTTATCAGTGGAACTATTAACCTTAATTTGAGTGGTGCTGGTAATTCTAATTATGGTGGCTTGGTTGGTGAGCATTTTAATGGAACGGCTCTTATTATAAATTCGTATGTCGGTGCAGATGTAACAATCAAGCATCCTAGTAACTCTAGTGGTGCATCCTGTGTCGGCGGACTTGTTGGCTGGAACAACTCCGGTAAAGTCAAAGGTTGTTACTCATTAGCCAAACTTGAGGTTTCTTGTTCCGGACAAGTAGGAGGACTTATAGGGGCTAATAGTAACGGTACGGTTCTGGCCTGTTATGTAGCCGGTTCAATTAGTGGAACTATCTATAATAATACTGGCGGTTTCATTGCACAGAATACCATTAATAATGCTGATGCTACTGTGACGGCTTGCTACTCGACCACGCAGATAAATGTGACTAATAATGCTGGAAGTAATAAATTGGGAGCTTTCGTCGCTTCGAATTCAACAGGAATCAACCAGTGTTATTTCGTAGGCGAGACGGTGACTAATCCTGTAGGAAGCGGATCTGTAAATGGAATTAGTAAGGTAACAGCTACTCAACTCAAGGATAAGAAACGTCAGATGAATTTGGCAATAGAAGCCAAGGATCCAGAATTTGGTTTTAGCTTTAAAGTGAATGAGGATGCCGGAACTAATATATACTGTCCGTTGATTCTACAGGGGGCTGTGAAAGAACCTGGCTTCGGTGGATCAGATTTTGGAGATGGTGGTGATATTTAAATAACTGATAACAGAAAAAAATAAATCATGAATAAAATCTATTCTTTATTAGGGATCGGGCTGCTAAGTGCAGCCACCCTAAGCTCTTGTAAAGAAGATGTTTTCATTGAAGGTGGGGATGAACTGCAACGGGGAGAATCACAGACTTATGTGGCTGTTGCTTCTATCCGGGGGTATGAAAATACGGACAAAGAATCGTCTACACGTGCCAACGTACAAGATGACGGTAGTTCCTTTATGTGGAATGCCGATGATAAGGTTACACTTTGGAATGGAACAAATGGCTATGATTTCACAACCATAAATTATGATGAGAGTGAACCGTCTGGAAATGTGGAATTTGCAGGGAATGGTAACTTTGAAGAGGGAGCTACTGTTTGGGGAATCTATCCGAAAAAAGATGTTCCGACTTCAGGGAATGTTTTCACTTTTACGTTGGGAGATGCTACGCAAAGTGCCCAAAAAGCAGAGCTGCAGAATACGATGCACATGCTTGCTAAAGGCACGGTGAATGGGACTACCGTCACCAATCTTAAGTTTGAACATTTGACAGCTCTTTATCAGTTTAAATTCACCAATCGAAGACCGGATGCCTATAAAGTGACAAAGGTGGTTGTTTCGGCTGATGCTGCTATTTTCCCAAAAACGTTGACAGTTTCGGGAGAAGAGAAAACGTATGGTGATAAAAGTAATAGTCTGACTTTGTCTATGACAAGTTTGGACATGGCAAAGAATGAAGTTGCATACGGTTATTTGAGTTTCTTCCCGATGGCAGACATGACAAAGGATACAGAATTAACCTTTACTGCTACGATAGAAAAAGTGGGAGATTCTTCCTCTACGGAAACAATAGAGAAAAAAGGAAAGATCAGTGAACTTTATAATGCCGAATCGGTGGTAGCAGGAGATGAATATAAATATGTGGCTGGAAAGCGATATGGTATATCATTTATGCTGGTGGCAGACTTGGGATATGAGGAGACTGAAGCGGGTAAGTATTTAGTCAAGAAAGAAGACGGGTTGATAAATTTGGCAATTGAACCGACTGTTATGACGAATGCTGCTACGGTAATTACATTAGATGCTGATCTTGATATGTCGACTAAAGAGGCATGGGTACCGGTTACGGAGTTTAAAGGTATATTGGACGGCAATGGCAAGACTATTTCCGGTCTTACAATTGAAGCAACAGGAAACGATGCCGGTTTGTTTATAACTAATAATGGTATCATTAAAAATTTAACTCTTAAAGATGTAACAGTGAAACAAGTGTCAGGCGCAGCTGGAGCATTTGCAGCAATAAATACCGGAACGATTCAGAATTGCGTCATTGATGGAGGAGCGTTGACTGTCAATGGAGCAGATGCTAAGTTAGGGGCTATTACCGGACATAATCAGACTGGTGCGTCAATGATAAAGGATTGTAAGGTAAAAGGTAATGTGGTACTGACTGTTGCCGGTGGTAAAGTAAATGCCGGTGGATTGGCAGGTGTGAACGGATGGTGGTCTAAGGCACAAATACAAGGTTCTTCGATTGACAAGGAGGTATCCTTTGTATATAGAGGTAATGGTGAAGGTGCCATCGGAGGACTTGTGGGTTGGAATGTTCAGGGAACCATAACTGGCTGTTATTCTTTGATGACTATTACTGCATTTACAGCTGTGAATGCCGGTGGTCTGGTGGGAGGAAACGAAGGACCTGTAACCGCTTCGTTTGCTGCTGGTGAAATAGTGGCCAAAGCGTCCGGAAATATTGGTGGTTTGGTGAAAAATGGTGGAACTTTGACAGGATGTTATTCAACTTCTGTGCTTTCTGGCACTGCTTCTGTTACCATTTGTGGAATATCAACGGGATCAGTGACAGCAAACGAATGTTATTTTATGTCCGACGGAGTTTCGAATCCGGGTGGAAACTTACCAACTTCAACTAAGGTAAGCGATGCTGCTGCCCTTATTGACAAAATAGCATCCATGAATCAAGCGGTAGCTGGCTCTGGTTACAAGTATGTTGAAAATACAGGAACCGATAGTGCCAGAGTACCTTTACTCATTCAACCGGATGAATAATAACTGACAGGTATTAGTTTGAATCCCCTTATTTATCCTTGTTTTGTATATGAAGAGGACAAATAGGGGGATTCGTATCTGGAATATACTATCTTTGTATGTCGAAGACATCTTTGGGTTGATTGCGACAGACAACATGACATTCATTATAAAATAAAACTTTATATGAGACGAATCTTTGTTAGCTTACTGCTTTTATCTCTGTTTTTTATGGGTTATGCCCATGAGCCGGAATTTTCAACAGCCGGTTTCTTCCGGTTACCGGATACCGGGCGTGATGTGTACTCGATGAATCCTGCCTGGCGCTTTTATAAAGGAAGTGTGGTGGGTGCCGAAGCAAAAGAATTTGACGACAAAACCTGGCAGGTGGTGTCTTTACCTAATGGTATCGAGTATCTTCCTACTGAGGCTAGTGGTTGCATCAATTATCAGGGGGAAGTATGGTATCGTAAACACTTTACTCCATCCGAAGCATTGAAAGGAAAGAAACTGTTTCTGCACTTTGAAGCCATTATGGGTAAAAGTAAGATTTATGTAAACGGTAAATTATTGGCAGAGCACTTTGGAGGCTATCTTCCCGTATCGGTAGATGTGACTGATGCATTAAAGTGGGGAGAGGACAATGTGATTGCGGTGTGGGCTGATAATAGCGACGATCCGACCTATGCGCCTGGAAAACCACAAGATGTGTTAGATTATGCCTATTTGGGAGGCATTTATCGGGATTGCTGGCTGATTGCACATAATTATGTGTTTATCACGGATCCGAATTACGAGAACGAAATAGCAGGAGGCGGACTGTTTATTGCCACAGATCGTGTATCGGAGCAATCGGCAGATATTCTCTTGAAAGCGCATATACGTAATGAAGACAAACAGGGCTTTGCAGGAAAAATTTCCTATTCTTTAGTAGACCGTGAAGGAAAAGAAGTGGCATCGTCAGATGTGAAACTGAATATCCGTAAAGGGACTGCGACAAGTCATAATGGAAAGATGAAAGTAGAGCAGCCGCATTTATGGACTCCTGAATCACCTTATCTGTATAATCTGTGTGTACGTATTTATGATAAGAATGGAAATGTAGTAGACGGTTATCGTCGTCGCGTCGGTATCCGTAGTATCGAATTTAAGGGAAAAGATGGCTTCTGGCTGAATGGAAAACCTTATGGTAAACCTTTGATGGGAGCTAATCGGCATCAGGATTTTGCAGTTGTAGGAAATGCGGTTGCCAATAGTATTCACTGGCGTGATGCCAAGAAACTGAAAGATTTGGGGCTGGAAGTAATCCGTAATGCACATTGTCCGCAAGACCCGGCTTTTATGGATGCCTGTGATGAACTTGGCCTGTTTGTTATCGTGAATACTCCGGGATGGCAATTCTGGAATGACGAACCCATTTTTGCCAAACGGGTTTATAATGATATACGTAATATGGTTCGCCGTGACCGTAACCATCCTTGTGTATGGCTGTGGGAACCAATCTTGAATGAGACATGGTATCCGGAAGATTTTGCCGGGCGTGTGAAAGGGATTGTTGATGAGGAATATCCTTATCCATCCTGCTATTCCGGTTGTGATGTGCAAGCCAAGGGCTCGCAATATTTTCCGGTGCAGTTTACCCATCCGATGGATCTTTCAAAACGTGATCCTAAAATAACTTACTTTACACGCGAGTGGGGAGATAATGTCGATGATTGGAGTTCGCACAATTCTCCAAGTCGCACAGCCCGTAACTGGGGAGAACAGCCCATGCTTATACAGGCTGCTCATTACGCTTCTCCTTATTATAATTACATTTGCTATGATGGTTTGTATAAAGAGTCTCCCTGGCATGTGGGCGGATGCTTGTGGCATTCGTTCGATCATCAGCGGGGATACCACCCGGACCCGTTCTATGGTGGATTGATGGATGTATTCCGTCAGCCTAAGTATTCTTATTATATGTTTAAGGCGCAACGTCCGGCTGTCGTTTCCGAGAGTTTGGCAGAAAGCGGACCGATGGTTTATATCGCTCACGAGATGACACCGTTCTCAAGCAGAGATGTAACGGTGTATTCCAACTGCGATGAAGTTCGTTTGACTGTGAATAAAGATGGGCAAACTTATACCTATAAAAAAGACAAGACACGAAAAGGAATGCCTTCTCCGGTAATAACTTTCCCCGGGATATTTGACTTTATGGTTGATAAGAAGATGACTCGTGAAAAGCATGATGCGGACGTCTATTTCCTGGCAGAAGGACTGATGGATGGCAAGGTGGTGGCTACACATAAAGTAATGCCCGCCCGCCGTGCAGAACAGATTCGTTTGAGAGTAGACAACGAAGGAATCGGACTGCGTGCTGATGGATCTGATTTTGTTACTGTTGTGGCAGAAATCACGGATAAGAATGGAAATGTAAAGCGTTTGAATAATTATTATATCAAGTTCTTTGTAGAAGGAGAGGGACGTATTTTGGGCGGAGCTAATGTCTTGGCAAATCCTGCTCCGGTGAAATGGGGCAGTGCTCCCGTATTGATCCAGTCGACCACGACTCCCGGAAAGATTAAGGTAAGAGCCAGTGTTTTGTTTGAGGGATCACAGATGCCTGTAAGCGGTGAACTGGAACTAACATCTTCCGTTCCAATGTATCCATTGATATTTGATAAGAAAGAAGAAGCGCTGCCTAAGCCATCCGAATCGTTCTCCATGGACAAGAAGAGTGATGCTGAACTGGAGTTGGAACGCCGCCGTCGTGAACTGAATGAATTAAAACTGAAAGAAGTGGAGCAACAACAGACAGATTTCGGTGAGAAAGTAGATTAAGACTACTCATTACAACAATTTACTGTTCCGGTGTGTTTTTTAGTAACCGGAGATAGAGAGTAAATGATATATTCTTTAGGCACGGGATACGCATTCCGTGCCTAATTTTTTATGTTTCATTTTTTATCTCTATCTTTGCGATACATAATAAATAAGGACGTATGGAAAAAATTGAAATAGAAGAGAAGATTGTAGCTATGCTAAAGACAGTGTACGATCCGGAGATTCCGGTCAATGTATACGATCTTGGACTGATTTATAAGATTGACGTCTCCGATAGTGGAGAAGCGGCACTCGATATGACGCTGACAGCTCCCAATTGTCCGGCTGCTGATTTTATTATGGAGGATATTCGCCAAAAAGTGGAGTCAGTAGAAGGAGTGAATTCCGCCACCATCAATCTGGTCTTCGAACCTGAATGGGATAAAGACATGATGAGTGAAGAAGCCAAATTGGAATTAGGTTTTCTTTAATCGTTCTATGTCAGGCAGTGCTCTGATTTTATAAGTTGTAATTCGTTATTAGATCTCGTAACTGGTAATTAAATGAAGAACATTTATTTTCTTTCCGATGCACATCTTGGTTCTCGTGCTATTGAGCACGGGCGTACTCAAGAACGGCGTTTGGTGAACTTCCTCGATAGTATAAAGCATAAGGCTTCCGCCATTTATCTACTGGGAGATATGTTCGACTTCTGGTATGAATTCCGGCTGGTAGTTCCTAAGGGGTACACCCGTTTCTTGGGGAAGCTCTCCGAACTAACAGATATGGGTGTAGAGGTGCATTTTTTTATAGGTAATCATGACATCTGGTGTGGAGACTATCTCACCAAAGAGTGTGGTGTCATCATGCATCGCGAACCATTGACTACTGAAATCTACGGAAAGGAGTTTTATCTTGCTCATGGTGACGGCTTGGGTGATCCGGATAAGAAGTTCAAGCTACTTCGTTCGATGTTCCACAGCAAAACTTTGCAAACGATGTTTTCTGCTATTCATCCCCGCTGGAGTGTTGAATTGGGTTTAACATGGGCTAAGCACAGCCGACAAAAACGGGCGGACGGAAAGGAACCGGATTATATGGGAGAAAACAAGGAACACTTGGTACTATATACCAAAGACTACTTGAAAAGCCATCCCAATATCAACTTCTTTATTTACGGACATCGTCACATTGAACTGGATTTGATGTTGAGCGCCACCTCCCGTGTGTTGATTTTGGGAGACTGGATTAACTTCTTCTCTTATGCCGTGTTTGACGGAGAGAATCTCTTTTTGGAAGAGTATATCGAGGGAGAGACACAGGTCTAATTATGTTTCAACAAAATAAAAGGTCAGGCATAATACGGAACAAAATATAAAACAAGGGCACAAAGAAGTAGCAGAAAAATAACCTGCCATCTTTGTGCCTTTGTCGTTAGAGAATCTTCAATGCTTATTAGTTAAATCTTCCTTTCTGCTCAAAACACCCGCTCGTTATTCGGCAAAGTTGGTGTATAAGCGGAACTCGTGTGCAGGAACACTGATCTTTTTTTCTCCCTCCACGGGATTCCCATTTTCCAGATATAGATACCATGTACCTTCAGGAATAGTATAATCGATAGATGCATTGGTGAAATTCGCATACACATGAAGTTGTTTCCCATTCACAGCTTTCAATGTCAGTGTACGTCCATTATCCCAATCATTATAACTGACTTTCCAGGTAAATTGAGAAGAAGCGTTGAATAAATCGGAGTGTGTTGTCCGTAGAGTGATTAGTTTTGTATAAATATCTACCAAGCTTTTACGCTCTGTCTGATATTCCCAAAGGACTGGTTTCTTTCCGGTACGTCCATTTTCGTCTATTGAAATATCATACCCCATTTCGCCGAATTGCCAAAGCATTTTCGGACCTGGAACCGTAAAGAAGAATGCGGCGTTGGATGATAACTGTTTGAGCCGTTCGGACAGGTTGGTTTTTAAGGCTCCATTTCCGTATTCAATCTGTTTATAGGCACACCGCTCTTCGTCATGACTTTCCATATAGCCCACAAATTGATTCGGACGGGTGGTGTCATATAATCCGGAGAAATCACTATTATCTTTCCAGCCCATAGCCGACTGACAATAAGAATGGTTCATATTCCTCCAAAAATGAATTCCTTCTGTGGCTAAAGTTGTTTCTTCATTTGCACAGAAATGTTCCATGGTAACCATTGCATCTTCTTTGACAGCTTTTACGGCTTCGTAGTATTCTTTCAGTACTGATACACGAGCAGGGTCGGTTGCCGCCAAATCATCATCACCTGTTGTCTGTTTCTGTGTGAAACCTTTGGTGAAATCGAAACGGAAACCGTCGATGTGGTAAGTATCTAACAGATATTTCAGGTTGCGTTTGACAAAAGCTTTTGTTTGTTCTGAAGTGTGATTGAAATCATCCGGTGAAAAAACATACTTCTGATGCGGTGTTACAGCGTTCAGCCATGGATTCTTAGTGGAAGGGCGGTTATTAAACGTATCCCAGTACATACGGGCAAACGGATTATCATTGTTCGTATGGTTGTAGACTACATCGAAAATAACGGCGATTCCATTCTGATGGCAGGCGTCAATAAAAGCTTTATATTCATTTTGAGTTCCATACGAGGCATCCAGTGCAAAGTATAGTCCGGTGTTGTATCCCCAACTGTCATTACCTGCAAATTCTTGTACAGGCATCAGTTCGATAGCATCTATTCCCAGTTCTTTTAAGTAAGGCAGCTTTTCCATTGCTCCTGCCAGATTTCCACTGGAAGTAAAATCCCGCAACAAGAGCTCATAGATAACCGGATTTTCTTTATTCTTCATCTCAAATTCTCCGGCACTCCATTGATAGGGTTGTGGGTTTGTGCTTACGACTGATACGTAAGGTGCTTGTGCGCCAGTGGGAAAGTTGGTATCCACTCCCTTTTCCAATGCTTGCTCACAATAAGGATCGCACAAGTAAGTACCGCCATCCGAAGCACTGTACACAAAGTACTGGAACTGTGTTTCACCGGCAGTCAATTCCTCCAGAGTGATCCACCAGCAATGGTTTGTTTCGTCATATTTCATCATGTAGCGACTATCCAGTTTCCAGTTGTTGAAATTACCTGTTACAAATACACAATCTTTATGACCGCCCTGACTGTCCTTATCATATAATACAAGCGTTATCGAAGTGGCCGAATGGATATGAATACCCTCTTTTTCTTCTCCGGATATGGGGAGAGGGGCTTTTTGCGGTTCTTCCCAGATAAATCCGTTTTGACTATCTTCTACTAAAGTTGCGTAATCGTAGGTTTGTTGGCTACCTTCCGCATCACGTACAATCAGGTTAATGGTCTGTAAGGGAGTAGATGGAGCAACAGAATAGAAATGGCGGATAGATGAGGAAAGGGTGATACTCCACACATTGTCCTTTGTCTTTTTCAGTCTGTATTTATTCTGATTATCTCCCCATGTAGGTGCACCTGTCCAGTTTGCTCCTGTTCCGGAGTGTAAGTACAAGTCGTCAGCGTAACCATAGAAGTTACTTCCTTCGGGTGCTTTGAAGGTGATAGTCAGTGGTTCATCCGCTTTAGGAATAGCCGGATCAAAATTAAATCCGTCGTGGAGAACTTGTTCTTCCGGGGCAGGATCAGTTCCGGACGAAGGACGCTCGCCCGGCATCAACGGATCATCATCTGAACAAGCTCCAAAGCTGTTGAGTATCAGCAATAAAAGGAGCCAAATATATTTAAAGTCTTTCATAAGCCTTATTTTAGAATTCTTCTTCCAATGTAGTGGTACTATATTTAGCTTTGAGTGTGTCAGATTTCGATCATATCTCAAATCTCCTCTTTCCCGAAGAAGGAGACTTGAGATATGATCGTAATTGATTCTACTCGTTGTGCTGTTTAAGAGTGTCTGATAGTTATTCGACTTTACCTTTGCCTGTCGTAAAGTTAATATGGACTTTCTGACCGGCTTTTACATTACATTCGTAGCCAAGTTCGCTTAGATTATCCGATACGTTCTTATTCTCACGGTAAACGATAGTACCATCGCCTTCATTAGCCAGATCAAGTGTAAATTCGCTCTTCCACCAGCCTCCGGCATCTACAGCCGTAGTAGAAATACGTGCCATGCCTGTAACGGTTGCTGCCGGTGATATGAAGTCGCTTGTTTTATCGGTCGGAATCCTGAACAAGGTCGTTTCATCGCAATTCCACGAATTGTTAATCACACCTCCCAACAGGTAAACTTCCGGCAAACGGAATGAAATTGTTTTTCCTTCTGTAGTCACTGCGACAATTACCAGATACCATCCGGATTTACCAATGCCAATATTGCCTCCTGAGGATGTTAATTCGGCGAAATCAATTGCTTCCGGAGATAAGATTTCTTCGTCATAACCAAAGTCTCCTTCCCATTTTCTAACCGGAGCAAACTTGATTTGGTCTCCCGCCGTATAATATTGTATACTCCAGAACATTCCGGGAGTCTGTGTGACAGGAACCATTTCAGGAGCTACTGCCCAATCCCACCCAAGACTGTACGGAGATCCATTGATGTACATGTGCTCGGGTAGATCCTCCTTGATTGTGTATGTATAATCTTCTACATTAATCGTAATTTTCATTTTCTTTCCGCCGGCGCAGGTGAGATTATCCGGGTCGGCTCCTTCTTTATCCCTGAAAGCCAATAATCCCGGATCCGGATCTTCTATTACTTTGGAAGCACCCAAGGCTCTTTGCCAGGCATCCGGAGCTTCTATCGCACTTCCCGGGACAATCTTGAAATCAAACTTCTCTTCCGACTCGACGACTACTGAAAAGAGATACTGATTGTCTTTGTCTACTTCGAGCTTTGTGGCTGTCGATTTGTCCATCTGCCAGCTGTTTAGATCACCTACTATATAGTATTCCGTATCCACAGCCGGAGTTGCGACCGGAGTGATGGCAGATTGCATTTCCGGGTATTCAGTCAGTGAAGTTGCTTCACCGTTGGTTGTCATGACTACCGGTGTCAGCTTTAAAGTGACTTCGCGCTCTAAAGATTTTTGTGACTTATACAAACTTGCCACTTTTTGGTCAAGTTCTGTCAACCTGACTTTTATATTCCCATCTTTTACTTTTGACGGTAGATTTAATATCTGCCCTTCGGCAACTAATTCTATATTACAAGCTGTGAGTGAGAAGTTTTCTGCAATCGAAGAAACAGAGGCGATTACCACAGAATCGCCCGGCTGTTCTTCAAGTTTCATACTGGCAACCGGAGTTATATCTACCATTGCAGTTATAGCTTCTTCCTGGGGATTGGACTGGGGATCAGCCCAGTCCTTAAAATCTTCATCGCAAGCGGTGAAAGCTGCCGAAGCAAGCAACAGACACGCCATATATGATAATCTTTTCATGATATTCAGTTATTAAAGTTAACGATTATTGAGTAACGGAACCTGTTTTCTGAACAAAGTTCAGATTTATTTTCTGCCCTGCCTTAACGTTTATCGCATATTCAGGACCTATTTCCGACCAACTGTCAATCACACTTTTGTTTTCACGGAACACGATTTTTCCATTAGGTATAGCGAACTCCGTACGCCACCAGTCTTCTCCCGGAACTTTGACGGACATACGCAATTCTCCGCCTCCGGTGCATACCGGTGAAACAAAGTCTGCATCTGCCGTTGTTGGTGCTTGGAATTTGCCTTTATCGCCGAATGTCCAATCTCCTATAGCATTGCCTATCAGACAAACTTCGCCCGGAGCAATATCCAGCGTAAAGGCATAATCAGTCCCTTTGATGCTTACAGACATGATCACTGTATACCAGCCTGTGACATTAACGCTGATATTTTGTCCGCCAAATCCATCATCCGATCCGGTGAATGCATCCGAGGCTATTGTCAGACGTGGATCGTTGAATCCGATGTATTCTCCTTCTTTAGTACCGAACTTGAACATATCAGTGCCTCCGAAATAGAATAAACCGAAGAACTTGGACATTCCGTTTACTGCTGCCAAAGGCACCCAGTTGCTCCAATTACTACCTGCCATCGAGCCATTGATAAATATACTGGAAGGTAATTCGAGAGGCGGTACAGCTTTATATCCCAATACTTTGGGAAGTTCAATTACATTCGAAAAAGCGATGCCACGACCACTATTGGTCAGTTCCGCTTTCAGGCGTACATAAACGGGTATGGGAGTGGTCGGAAATTCTTCATCGGAGGATGCACTCCACAAGTCTCCCAGTGCCAATGCAAATTCTAAAGCTTTCACTTCCATTTTGGCAGAAGAATGGGTAGTACCCAAAGTTGTATAATTAGCTTCCGTATTTGTCTCTGCATGAGCGTCAACGAAATTTTCTTCCAGTGAAATTTGTACTGAATAAGTGGTTGCCATCGGAATCCCGTAATCCGGTTGTGTACAGGTTAATTCCAATGATTCGGAGTTTTTAAGGTCGTACACGTTGTTGGAAGCAAAAGCTGGCACATTCAGTACGAACGTATCCGGTTCGTTCAACACAGGGTTGCTGTCACGGTCTGCTTCACAGGCGGACAGAGCTAGTAGCCCCATTGTCAATGTAAATAGTTTATATAGGTTTTTCATTGTTTTCAGTCTTTAAAACGTGAATAAAGGTTCTATCAATATCCCGGATTCTGAGTCATATTTGTATTCGTCAGCGTTTCTGTTTTCGGTATCGGATAGAGATTATAGATCGAACTCACACCGTTTCCTTCAAAGGAACCGCCTTTCCAATCCCAGAGGTAGGTGCTTGAGGTGAAATAGCCATAACGGATCAAATCTGTGCGTCTGAATCCTTCCAGATACAATTCGCGGGCACGTTCATCCAGAATATAATCTAATGTCAGGTTATTGGCAGAGGGTATTTCTGTTGCTTTGGCACGGTCTCTGAGGGCTTTGATATCCAACCAGGCATTTTGTTGTGCATTTGCGCCGCCTGCTCTCAAATAGGCTTCCGCGCGAATCAGATAAGCTTCCGCCAAACGGAAGAACGGAATGTCCGTATCAGGAATTTTAGCATCGTGAGCGGGTTGTCCGTCCGAGCGCAGATTACTCCATTTCATAAATGAAAGTCCGTCGGTGAATTTACCTACACTTTCCAGTTCGGCTTTGCGACCGGTTGTATAGAACAAGGCGCGTTCATCTTTTGCAGCAGCCTGCACATCTCTCACATTCTGCCATTTATTATCGGTATATTCGGTGAAAGGAATATCCTCACTGTTTGCGAAGAACTTGTCAACCAGTGCTTTGCGTGTACGGATACATTCCCAAGGGTCATTTGTTCCGCGATTCGGCATGTCGCTCTTTTGCGTTGCAGCAATCAGGAAGTAACTTCCTCCGTAACTCTTTGCTTGTACACCATCCTGACGGATAGAAAGGATGATTTCTTTTTTAGCATCGGGATTTTCATCATTGTCTGCCATAAAAAGTTGTTCGTAATTTCCACACAATCCGTATCCATTGGAGGGATCGAGCACTTTGCCGGCATAGGTGATAGCATCATTCCAACGCGGTTGTCCGGTGTATACTTCGGCATTGAGATACAAACGGGCACGCAGCAACCAGCAAGCAGCTTTGTCGGCACGTCCGAAAGGAGCTTGACGCGGTTCGCTCATATCATTTTCGATGCTTTCCAGTTCGCTTTCAATATAAGCGAACAGTTCGGAGGCCGTCTTTTGAGGAGGATTCTCTTTGGAGAAGTGTTCGGTGAAAGGAGCTTTTCCGAAGGTGTCCATCAGATAATAGTAAAATAAGGAACGGAGAAAACGGGCTTCGGCACGTTGCTGAACGGAGGTAGCATCCTCTTTTCCGGCGATCTGATTCAGGAAGAAATTGCAGAGTGTGATATTATATGCTAAACGATTATATAATATTTCTGTCTGCTGATGAGAGGAGTTCCAACGCATATAAGTTAGTTCGGGGATACCGGCATTTTCTTGCCAGGTCCATATCATCTCATCAGTGCCATATTCATTGTTAGTGAAAAGAGCGCGATAGAAACAGGATTGACCTTCGTCCTTTACTGCGATATCCGGATCTTCGCTCAATTTTTGTCCGGTAAGTCCCAGTGAAGCGTATAGTTTGGTAAAGTACATATCTTGGTCGAAGGTGGCAGTCATCTGAGGATCGATTGGAGATATATCCAGGTCATTGATACAGGAGGTCATTCCGGTGGTCAGGCTAAGGAACAACGCT
The DNA here is from genome assembly GCF_019052435.1 of Bacteroides sp. MSK.20.12. NCBI lineage: Bacteria > Pseudomonadati > Bacteroidota > Bacteroidia > Bacteroidales > Bacteroidaceae > Bacteroides > Bacteroides sp. MSK.20.12. Next base: position 181,300 of record NZ_JAHQVH010000002.1, read on the forward strand.
GCTGAAACTATTGATTTTATATATTTGAACTTCATAATAGTCTACTTTTTAATAAATTACAATCTTAGAACTGAAGACTTAGCCCGAACAGGATAGTGATCGGATGAGGATAAATGTTCCTGTCAATACCTGCTACTCCGGCATCATTTCCTGAACTGATAACCGATTCAGGATCGAGTCCTGTATACTTGGTGATAACGAAGGGATTCTGTACAGTACCGTAAATACGGCCGTTGATACCTTTATAAGCCTGGGACTTCAGTAAATTTTTGAAGCTATAACCTACTGTTATGTTATCACAACGCAAGAATGAAGCATTCTCAACGAAACGATCGGACAGATAATAGTCTCCCTTTCCTTCAAATCCCAGATTCACGGCAGCTGTCGGGCGGTTGGAATAGTATCCATGATTAAAGATTCCTCCCTTGCCGACACTGGATTTACTGGCCAGTACGTCATTGTACACATAGTTATTCAGGCTGGCACGGAGGGCAAAGCTTAAATCCCAATTTTTATAAGTGAATTTGGAAGTCAGTCCCATCAATACGTCAGCGGCAGGTTTTTTATAGATATATTTGTCCGAAGCGTTGATGACACCATCTCCGTTACGGTCTACGAACATGTTTTCAATCGGTTTTCCATCCTTATCATACACTTGTTGGTAAACGAAGAATGAGTTCATCGGATAACCTACTTTCTGTACCTGGCAGGTTGCACCGCTAATACCAGTAGATACACCTCCGGTTTCTACATAGTAATTAGAATCATCTCCTCCGGTCAGTTTAGTGATTTCATTTTTGTTCCAAGTGATGTTATATCCCAAGTCCCAGACAAAATCTTTGGTTACAATAGGTTTGGCATTGATGGTGAATTCAAGCCCCGTATTTTTTAATGAACCGATGTTGCTGATCAGTTGGGTATTAAAGTTAGTCCCCGCCGCAATCTTTACGGTATTGATTAAATCGTCGGTTTTCCGGTAATAGTAATCCATCGAGCCGGAGATACGTCCGTTCAGGAAAGCAAAGTCGAAACCTGCGTTATAAGTCGTTGTCTCTTCCCATTTCAGGTCTTCGTTATAAGCTTTAGGACGCATAGTGCCATAATAGGTATCCCCGAAAGGATAATAACCTCCGGCTGCGTTGACGCGGTACAGTGCCATATAAGGGAAATCATAATCGTCGCCTAAGTTCTGCTGACCCGTGATACCCCATCCGAGGCGGAGTTTCAGATCTGACAATACTTCTACGTTTTTCAGGAAATTTTCTTCTTTCAGTTTCCATCCCAAAGCAACAGAAGGGAAGCTACTCCAACGGTTGTCTTTAGAGAAACGGGAAGAACCGTCCTGGCGGAAAGTGGCTGTCAGCAAATAACGGCTAAGTAATGTATAATTTACGCGGGCAAAATAAGAAACTAATGTACTGTGATGTCCCCAGGCTGTTTGTGAGCGCAGATTCGGATTGTAGGCTTCGCCTGTTAACGGATTTGTTCCTTGTCCGACTTTATATCCGGTATAGTGGAAATGTTGCTCTTCACCACCCAGTATTACGTCGACATAATGATCCCCGATTTCTTTGGAATATTGTGCATAGGCATTCACCGACAGGTTATATTTGTAGCCGTAGTCAGTCCCGTTCCAACCATAGTAATAAGAGCCCGGGGCATAAGGTGAATTTACATTCTTTTCCTTACCTTCCGAGTAGTCACCGCCTACGTTAGCATGGATATGTAGGTCAGGGAGGAAGTGGAATTTATAGTCTACTTCTACATTGCTGATAAAACTGGTGTTTCTGGAAGTATGTTTCTTTAGTTTCAGTAGGGAAACAGGGTTGGCGGTTGAATTACTTTCCAGTGTAAGCGGCCATTCCGGATCGTTATATGAACTACCGTCACTGGTCGGTTGGTAGAATCCACCGAAGTTTTTGTACATGTCCGAAGAGTCATATACAGGTTGGGTCGGGTCCATGGTCAAAGCTGCGCCGATAGCCCCGTCGTCAGCATAACGTTGGTTGGCCCACATCATTTTAGCATTGATATTGAACTTCAGGTGATCTTTAAAGAAAGAGGGTGTCAGATTGACGGAGGCGGTATAACGCTCGAAATTAGATGTCATCAGGATCCCATTCTGATTGGTGTAACCGAAAGAAACACGATAAGGCATATTTTTCAAACCACCGCTTACAGTCACGTTATGGTCTGTACTAACGGCTGTCTGGAAAATTTCTTTCTGCCAGTCAGTGTTTGCTTCACCGAAGGGGCTTGGAGCATTTCCTTCACCATAAAGTTTGGATACGTATCCTTTGAATTCATTGGCATCCATTACGTCTATTGTCTTTTGCAGTATACCGGCGGAAACGTTACCTTCATAGTTCACCTGTGGTTTGCTGCCTGCTTTCCCTTTCTTTGTAGTGATGATAATCACACCATTAGAAGCACGTGAACCATAGATGGCGGTGGCCGAAGCATCTTTCAAAACAGTGAAAGTTTCGATGTCATTCGGGTTTACCATTGCCAAAGGATTAGTCAAACCTTGCACACCGCTATTATCCATTGCCAGTCCGTCGATAACGATCAACGGATCGTTTTTGGCGTTCAATGATGAACCACCGCGAATACGAATCGTAGCTCCTCCACCCGGAGTACCGCTGGAAATTACATTCACACCGGCTATTTTACCTGTTATCATATCCTGTGCGCTGGTGGTTACTCCTTTGCTGATTTTATCCGGCTTGATGGCAGTAACTGATCCCGTCAAGTCGTTTTTCTTTACTGTTCCGTAACCTACAACGACTACGGCGTCCAATACTTGAGAGTCATCTTCCAGTGTGACCATTACCGAAGGAGCTGCTTTAATTTCTGCTGCTTTGTAACCGACGAATGTAATGGACAGAATAGAATTTTGAGGAACATTCAATGTGAAGTTACCGTCAAAGTCAGTGATGGTACCCGTTGTGGTACCCTTGGCAATGACATTGGCGCCAATCACGGGTTCGCCCATAGCATCTTTCACATGTCCTTTGACTGTGATTTGCTGTGCATAAGCGCCCAATGATAAAAACATCCCTATTAACAAGGGGAGAATCGTTTGAACGATTCTAAATTTAACTTGCTTCATGCATTTAAAAAATTAAAGTTAACAATATAGTAATATTATTTCTCTCTCTTAAAAGTTTCTTTAAAAATACCTATTGAAAACACTTTTTTTAAGACTATCCTTTATTTATAGTCTTTTCAATCCCTTAACCTCTGATTTGTTTTTCACCTCTTTGATACTGATTGCGTATCCACCGCCATTGGCAGCGTGCAGATTCAGTTTGCTTTTATTATTCAAGATACCTTTTTTGATGGTGTATGCCTGCGGGTTATCTTTCCAGTCGGCATCTTTGGCATCTGCGTATACGGTAGCGACGTATTGTTTTCCCGGTTCCAGGAAATCGAACGTTAATTGGGAGTCGTGGCCGTTTTCACCGGCTGTGCAGCCTATGTACCAGTCGTCCGTTCCTTTTGCTTTGCGGGCAATTGTGATGTATTCTCCCGGTTCTGCTTCCAGATAGATTGTTTTGTCCCAGTCGAGAGCGACGTCTTTGATAAACTGGAAAGCATCCATAAAGCGTTCGTAGTTTTCCGGAATATCGGCAGCCATCTGCAAAGGGCTATACATGGTGACATACAATGCCAGTTGGCGTGCAATGGTTGAACGTACCTGGGAGTTGTTTGCCGGATTCATCTGGTTACAGTGAGTCTCGAAGATGCCGGGAGTGTAATCCATCGGACCACCGACCAGGCGTGTGAAAGGCAGAATCGTCGTGTGGTATACTTTATTTCCTCCAAATGATTCATATTCTGTTCCACGTGCGGATTCATTACCGATCAGATTGGGATATGTACGGCAGATACCGGTTGGACGGGTTGCTTCGTGTGCATTGACCATGATTTTATAATCGGCGGCTTTTTTCACGGCATACAGGTAATGATTATTCATCCATTGACCGTAATGATGTTCTCCGCGTGGAATGATATTACCCACATAACCGCTTTTAACCGAGTTATATCCATTGTCTACCATGAATTGGTAAGCTTTATCCAGGTGACGTTCGTAGTTGCGAACAGATGCAGAAGTCTCATGGTGCATCATCATTTTAATTCCTTTGCTTGCAGCATAACGATGGATTTCCTGTACGTCGAAATCAGGATATGCAGTCAGGAAGTCAAATACATAGTCTTTGCTGTTGCCGAACCAGTCTTCCCATCCTTCATTCCAACCTTCTACCAGCACTGCATCAAATCCGTTGGCTGCGGCAAAGTCGATGTAACGTTTCACGTTAGCTGTATTGGCAGAATGTTTGCCGTTCGGTTTGGTTTTGGAGTAGTCTGTAACGCCAAGTTTCACGCTGGTCAGTTCATCTGTATAAGCCCAGGAACCTTTTCCGGTAATCATGTCCCACCATACGCCTATATATTTCACCGGTTTAATCCAGGAGGCGGCGTCTGCAATCTTACAAGGTTCGTTCAGGTTGAGGGTGATGCGGGAGGCGAGAATGTTACGTGCATCATCACTGACGATGATCGTACGCCACGGAGAGTTGCACGGAGTCTGCATGTAACCTTTATCCCCTTTTGCATCCGGTGTCAGCCAGGATTCGAATATCATGTTTTTGTCGTCCAGATTGAGGTGCATACAAGAATAATCAATCAAAGCGGCTTCGTGCAGATTGATGTATAAACCATCATCTGTTTTCATCATCAGTGCCGTCTGTACACCTGTCGGTGAAAATGGGGTTTGAGAAGAATTTGGAGTGATCGCCTGTTGCATCAAACCTCTGATTTCCGATAGACGGGAGATGGTGTAGTCGTACTCTTGAGTGTCGTAATCGCCCGGTATCCAGTATGCGATATGGTTGCCTGCCATGGCAAATTGGGAATGTTCTTCCTTGATAACGAAGTAGTTCAGTGATTTCTGTTGCGGAAATTCATAACGGAATCCCAAACCATCATTGAACAGGCGGAAGCGAACAACGATGGAACGGTCGTTCATTGGCTGAAACAGAATGACTGCCAGTTCGTTATACTGATTGCGGATTTCCTTTTCTTCTCCCCAGACTGGTTGCCAGGTTTCGTCAAAGGTAGTCGTTTGCGCATCTTTCAGCTTGAAGCCATTATAAAGATTGGATTTAGAATCGAGCTTGGTGAGGTCTCTGCGGTCTACCCAGTCAAAGTCGGTTCTGGTATTATCTTCTTTTTTCAATTCCAGTCCGAGAGTGCTCGGCTTAATTACCACCTTGCCTTTGTAAGTCAAGTCGTAGGTTGGTGCGCCTTCTTTGTTAACCTGAAAGGTCAGAACCAGATTGCCATCCGGTGAGGTCAGTTTCTGTTGTGCATTCGCAATGAATGAGATGCAAAGGAATGCGATGATCGAAAAAAACTTTTTCTTTTTCATTCTATTTATGGTATTAAATTGTAAGCTAACCGATATTTCTATTCCTGTTTGTTTCGGATATTGCAAATGTAGCAACCACCTTCACTTTTTTGCTTGATTAGAATAAAAATACAAGTTTGTATAAATGCTAGTATCTTGTTTTATAATTGTTTATCTATCTGATTTCATTGGATAAATATAAGTCGTAGTGAACTTGCTTAGAAGGCTAAAAGGTATATCCCACGGCTTGGAAGTGTTAATTCATTTCTTAATTCAATCTTTTTGTCTGTGAGCAAATCATGAGCAGACGAGGTGGAGAGTATTTCCTGATAAGGATGTAAGTCAATAGTCTGTTCCCGGTCGTTTCCATTCAGAAAGACAACGACTGATTGGTTACCGTATTTGCGTTCATAAACATAAATGCCTTTATTGGGTGCGAAATGTTTTAGTTTGCCTTTGGCGATGACTTCATTTCCTTTTCTCCATTGGAGCAGTTTTTGCATAAAAGAGAAGGCTTCATTTTGTTGCGGAGTACGGTTGGTTGCTTCAAAACAGTTTTTGGCGTCATTCTGCCAACCTCCCGGAAAGTCACATCGGAGTAATCCGTCTCCATTTGCTTTGTCGGCTGCCATCAGGATTTCAGTTCCATAATATATTTGTGGAATTCCACGGGTAGTCAGTAAGAATGTCAAGGCTTGTTTATATCGGTTCAGGTTCTTGGTATCTTCCTCCGAACGGTAGAAACGGGAAGTATCGTGATTATCGAGGAAGGTCAGCAGACTCATTGGATCGGCGTAGACAATATCCTGTGAGAGGTATTCGTAGAGTCTGAAAAGTCCTCCGTTCCATTCGGTGGTTTCTTCGTCGAAAGCTTTATTTATTTCTTCCATCAGTGGGAAATCCATGACAGTAGGAAGATAACTGTTTTTCGGATAAGCAAGTTTACTGTCTTTCTGCCAGTAGGAGATCAGTACATTGCTGCCCAGCCATGTCTCACCGACAATGTTGAATGAAGGATATTCATCATTGACCGCTTTGCACCAATGCGCCATCATTTCAAAGTCGGCGTAAGGATGTGTATCCTGGCGGATTCCGTTGATACCCGCATATTCTATCCACCAGATACTACTCTGTATCAGGTAAGTGGCTACGTGACGGTTTCGTTGGTTGAAGTCCGGCATAGTCAGTGTGAACCAACCGTCAATGGCCAGCTTTTTATCATAATCGGAAGTATAAGGGTCCATTTGGGTGGCAGTTTTGAAACTGGTCTGCATGTAGTTTCCCTCAAAGTTGAACCAATCTTTGGCAGGCATGTCTTTGAATAGATAATTGTTCGAACCGCAATGGTTGAAGATCATGTCCATGACTACCTTTAGCCCTTTAGCATTGGCTTCTTTTACGAGATTGCGAAACTCTTCATTGCTTCCGAGGCGACGGTCTACTTGATAGTAATCGGTGATGGCATATCCATGATAAGAGCCTTCCTTCATGTCATTTTCCTGAATCGGGTTAAGCCATATACTCGTAACTCCGAGGTCTGCAATATAATCCAAATGTTTCTCTATTCCTTTTAAATCACCGCCATGACGGGCGAAAGGTTCGTTGCGGTCTATGTTTGCTTCCAACATTCCGGGAATTATATCATTGGAGGGGTTGCCGTTGGCAAAGCGGTCCGGCATAATGAGATAAAGTACATCACTGGAGTTGAAGCCTTCTACTGCTGAAGCATTCTCTTTGCGCTGTTTAAGTTCGTATGGTATTTTAGTCTGTTTTTTACCTTGTTTCAGGAGAATGTCGAAGTGCTGAGGGATAGCTTTTGAAAGATCTAAATATAAGATCAGATAATTAGGATTTTCCTGTTTCACCACGTCCTGCAGGGTGATGTCATTAGAAGAAATACTTACCTCTGCGGATGATATGCCATCGCCGTATAGAAGTATTTGTAGTTCGGGATTCTTCATTCCTGCCCACCAAAAGGTAGGAGCCACTTTCTTTATATTGGTTGCGGCGAATGCTTGATGATAACCCGATAGAAGTAATAGTAAAATAGCAAATAACAAATTTCGTTTCATGGTAGCTAGATTTTTAACTGTTTGCTCGGAGAACCGATGATGCAAATGTAGGGGGATGCTGTGCACCTTTGTGAGATTAGAATGGAAATATAAACCTGTTATCTGACTATGTTGCTGATAATTAGTTGGATATTCTAATACCTTATGCCGAAAAATACAAGTGAAAATGAAAATAGTTATACCCATATTTTTCGTTTTCATTACTATATTTCTTATATTTGTAACATCTTTAAAAAGGAATCTTATGAAAAATCTAACCCTTTATATGCTATTTCTTCTTTTGCTCTTTCCTTTTTCGTTGTGTGCAATGCATACGGATAATGCGGCTGCTCTTAAAAAGCTGGATGAAGTTATAAGCAAGAAAGAGACTTTCCAGATTCGGAAAGAGAAAGAGATTAATAACTTGAAATTAGAACTTGCCCATTCTACTGATCCTGTTCGAAAATATGAATTATATGCCTCTCTTTTTGGTGCTTATTTGCATTATCAGGCAGACTCGTCCTTATATTATATTAACCGTGAGATGGAAATCCTTCCATTGTTGAACCGCCCGGAATTGGAGTATGAGATCATCATTAATCGTGCTACGGTAATGGGAGTAATGGGAATGTATATAGAAGCCATTGAACAGTTGGAGAGGATTGATCCTAAAAAATTGAATGAGTGGACTCGGTTATCTTATTATCAGACGTATCGTGCCTGCTACGGGTGGTTAGCAGATTATACGACCAATAAGAATGAAAAAGAAAAGTATTTGAAGAAAACCGATTTATATAGAGATTCCATTATTGCTGCGATGCCTCCAGAGGCAAACAAAACGATTGTTTTAGCCGAAAAATGCATAATGAACGGGAAAGCCGATGTCGCTGTGGATATGCTGAACAATGCTTTGAAAGAAATTCAGGATGAACGTCAGAAAGTATATATTTATTATACTCTTTCCGAAGCTTATAGTATGAAGAAAGATATCGAAAAAGAAGTTTACTATCTGATTCTGACTGCCATTGCGGATCTGGAAACTCCGGTGAGGGAGTATGCTTCATTGCAGAAACTCGCGCATCTGATGTATGAATCAGGAGATATTGACCGTGCCTACAAATACTTGAGTTGCTCGATGGAAGATGCTGTGGCGTGTAATGCCCGTTTGCGGTTTATTGAGGTGACGGAGTTTTTTCCGATTATCGACAAGGCGTATAAATTAAAAGAAGAAAAAGAACGTGCCGTTTCCCGCGCTATGTTGATTAGTGTCAGTTTGTTGTCTTTGTTTCTTCTGATTGCTATTTTCTATCTATATCGTTGGATGAAGAAGTTGTCTGTTATGCGGCGGAATCTTAGTCTGGCTAACAAACAAATGTCTGCGGTCAACGCGGAACTGGAGCAAACCGGAAAAATAAAAGAAGTCTATATCGCCCGCTATCTGGACAGATGTGTCAACTATCTCGACAAACTGGAAACTTATCGTCGTTCATTGGCAAAATTGGCAATGGCATCGCGTATCGAAGATTTGTTTAAAGCTATCAAGTCCGAACAGTTTATCCGGGATGAGCGGGATGAATTCTATAATGAGTTCGACAGGTCTTTTCTGAAACTTTTCCCGAACTTTATTTCAGCTTTCAATAATTTGCTGGTAGAAGAAGGAAGAGTGTATCCTAAATCCGATGAACTTCTGACAACAGAACTTCGTATCTTTGCCCTTATCCGTCTGGGAGTAGTAGACAGTAACAAGATTGCTCATTTTCTCGGTTATTCTTTGGCAACTATCTATAATTATCGTAGCCGGATGCGTAATAAAGCTGCCGGAGATAAAGATATGTTCGAGCAGAATGTAATGAACCTATAATGTTATTCACAGATAGCAATATGTTATTACTTCGTAATATACGAGCCAATAATGCTTGTGTATAAAGCAAATATCTACTTTTAGTGTTCAATAATCCACTGTGCATCTCTCTTTTTTTTCTACCTTTGTAGACAACTAATCTAAAATAAATATACTAGAAAATGAAAAAGTTAGTCTACACACTGTTCTTTGTCCTTATCTCCGTTGTAGCCAACGGGCAGGCAAAGTACGTATTCTATTTCATCGGAGATGGAATGGGAGTCAATCAAGTAAATGGTACGGAGATGTATCAGGCGGAAATTCAAAATGGTCGTATTGGAGTCGAGCCTTTGTTATTTACTCAATTTCCGGTTGCTACCATAGCAACCACTTTCTCTGCTAAAAATTCAGTAACAGACTCTGCAGCTGCAGGTACTGCATTGGCAACAGGAAAGAAAACTTATAATGGCGCTATTTCTGTAGGAGAAGATAAAAATGCTATTCAGACTGTCGCAGAAAAAGCAAAGAAAGCAGGAAAAAAGGTGGGCGTAACGACTTCTGTCAGTGTGGATCATGCTACTCCTGCCGCATTTTATGCACATCAACCCGATCGTAATATGAATTATGAAATTGCTCTTGATTTGCCGAAAGCCAATTTCGATTTTTATGCAGGCGGTGGTTTCTTGAAACCTACCACCACTTATGACAAGAAAGAAGCTCCGAGCATTTTCCCTATTTTTGAAGAGGCAGGATATACAGTAGCACGTGGTTACAATGACTATAAGGCAAAAGCTGCAAAAGCAGAAAAGATGATCTTGATTCAGGAAGAGGGAGCCAATCCTTCTTGTCTGCCTTATGCTATTGACCGCAAAGAGAATGATTTGACATTAGCACAAATTACGGAAAGTGCTATTGACTTTCTTACTAAAGGCAATAATAAAGGCTTTTTCCTGATGGTAGAAGGAGGTAAAATAGACTGGGCATGCCACGCTAATGACGCCGCTACTGTGTTCAACGAAGTGAAAGACATGGATAATGCCATCAAAGTAGCTTATGAATTCTATAAGAAACATCCGAAAGAAACGCTGATTGTGATTACCGCAGACCATGAAACAGGTGGTATCGTGCTCGGTACGGGAAAATATGCGTTGAACCTGAAAGCATTGCAATATCAGAAACATTCTGCTGACGGACTTTCACAACGTATCAGTGAATTGAGAAAATCAAAAGGCAATAAAGTCACTTGGGAGGACATGAAAACATTCCTCGGCGAAGAAATGGGCTTCTGGAAACAATTCCCTCTTTCTTGGGAACAGGAAAAGACGTTGCGTGATGAATTTGAGAAATCATTCGTGAAGAATAAAGTCGTATTTGCTGAAAGTATGTACTCTAAGAGCGAACCGATGGCTGCACGTGCAAAGGAAGTGATGGATGAAATCGCTATGATAGGTTGGGTAAGTGGCGGGCACTCTGCCGGTTATGTTCCTGTATTTGCTATTGGTGCAGGTTCTCAACTGTTTGGTGAGAAGATTGACAATACAGAAATTCCTAAAAGAATTGCGAAAGCTGCAGGATATAAATAATAGAACTGTATGAATATAAAAATAGCCGGGAGTCCAAGGACTTCCGGCTATTTTTATATGTTTTTGCAAATTATGCTTTCACACGTCCTACGTAAGAACCGTCACGAGTATCGATTTCGATTGTTTCACCCTCGCTGATGAACAAAGGAACACGTACTGTTGCACCTGATTCCACAGTTGCAGGTTTCAGTGTGTTAGTAGCTGTATCACCTTTCACGCCCGGTTCTGTATAAGTCACCTTCATCTGAACCTTGATCGGCATATCTGCATAAAGAACAGTTTCAGTAGAAGCGTCAGAAACAACTTCCAATACTGCACCTTCGAGCAGGAAGTCAACCCCGTTAATCAAATCGTGAGCGATAGGGTGTTGGTCGAATGTTTCCTGGTTCATGAAGATATAATCTTCTCCTTCTTTATACAAAAATTGGTACGGACGACGTTCTACGCGTACATCTTCCAACTTTTCACCGATGTTGAAACGGCGTTCAAGAACGTAACCGCTGACTACATCTTTCAGTTTAGTACGCATGAAAGTATTACCTTTACCTGGTTTTACATGCAGGAATTCGATACAGAAATAGAGCTTTCCGTCCATACGGATACAAGTTCCGTTTTTGATGTCTTGAGCATTAATCATACTGCTATTTTTCTTAATATATTATTGTTATTTAATTGTTTTCGCAGGAATTCGACTGCAAAAGTAATCTAAATCGGTAAAAAACACAAAAACTTTTGAGCAAAAATGAGTTATCTCTTGGTTAATTTAAAAAAAGTGCCTATTTTTGCAGCCCGATTACGTAGAATAATAACATAAAAACAAGATACAGTAATGAAAAGAACATTTCAACCCTCTAACAGAAAGAGAAAGAACAAACACGGTTTCCGTGAGAGAATGGCATCGGCTAATGGTCGTAGAGTATTAGCTGCTCGTCGTGCAAAAGGCAGAAAGAAACTGACTGTTTCTGATGAGTACAACGGACAAAAGTGATAATCACCTGTCATCAGGAAACAAAAAAGGCGGAGAATTTAATCTTCGCCTTTTTTGTTTCCTGATTTTCAAGAGAATAGTGTGTTAAAAAACGATATTGTTTGCTCTTGTTTATGACTTTTTGCTTTTCTTTGTGGGATAGAATAAAACTCGTAAACAAACATATGCGATGGAAGAGCAGATCCGGGACTTGAGAACCCGCATAATTATAATAAGGTTGTTGAAATCTATAGGAGTGGGGATTATAGTTGCAGCAATTCTGGCGATGATAAGCGTTCTTGCATAGTAGATGGGGACATTTTTCATCGCCTACTTTTTAAAAGTTCAACTATTTTGTCGTATCTTTGGCGCATATTAACAGCAATGCGTATGACTATTAAAGAATTCTTTTCTTTTAAAACAAATAAATTTTTCTGGGTGAACATTATCGCCATGATTGTAGTGGTGGTAGTGATGATATTCGGTGTATTGAAATGGCTTGATATACATACTCATCATGGTGAAACTGTTGCCGTTCCCGATGTGAAAGGGATGACGGTGGACGAAGCAGCGAAAATGTTCCGGAATCACGGTTTGGTATATGTGATTTCCGATACCAAATATGTAAAGGATAAAGCAGCAGGTATCATTCTCGAACTGAAGCCGGGAGTCGGTGAGAAAGTGAAAGAAGGACGTACGGTATATCTGACTGTCAATACGTTGGATGTCCCTTTGCGTGCTATTCCTGATGTGGCGGACAACAGCTCGCTCCGCCAGGCGCAGGCTAAATTGCTGAATGCCGGTTTCAAACTGAATCAGGTTCAATTGGTAAATGGTGAGAAAGATTGGGTATACGGCGTGAAGTACCAGGGACGCCAGTTGGCTGCGGGTGAGAAAATTCCTGTGGGATCTTCGTTAACATTGATGGTCGGAAACGGCTCCGGTGATACGTCGGAAGAAGATTCAGCCGATGTTTCCGTAGATACGGACCAGCCGATTACGTCGGAATCATCATCTGCTCAAGATGATAGTTGGTTTTAATAGATAAATAACAGAAACGGACTCGCATGATAGAGGAAGAACTTCCGGATGAACTGGAGAATGATTTAGACGATATAGAACCAGTCGGCGACGCATCCCAGCTTTACGAACACTTCCGCGTGGTTGTAGATAAGGGACAGGCGATGGTCAGAGTCGACAAATATCTGTTCGAACGTATTGTCAATGCTTCGCGCAACCGTATTCAGAAGGCTGCTGAAGGCGGATTCGTTATGGCCAATGGCAAGCCGGTGAAGAGTAGCTACAAAGTGAAACCGCTGGATGTCATAACGGTGATGATGGATCGCCCCCGTTATGAAAACGAAATTATTCCTGAAGATATTCCCCTTACTATTGTTTATGAAGATCCATACGTAATGGTGGTGAATAAACCGGCAGGGTTGGTAGTGCATCCGGGACACGGAAACTATCACGGTACGCTCGTCAATGCGCTCGCCTGGCACATGAAGGATATACCGGATTACGATGCCAATGACCCGCACGTGGGACTTGTTCATCGCATCGATAAAGATACTTCGGGCTTGCTGGTGATTGCCAAGACACCGGATGCCAAAACAAATCTGGGACTCCAATTTTTTAATAAGACTACCAAACGCAGATATCGTGCTCTGGTGTGGGGCGTTGTGGAACAGGATGAAGGAACGATTGTCGGTAATATCGCCCGCAATCCGAAAGACCGGATGCAGATGGCGGTGATGTCCGACCCGACGGTGGGCAAGCATGCCGTTACGCACTACCGTGTATTGGAAAGACTGGGCTACGTAACCCTTGTGGAATGTATACTTGAAACAGGACGTACCCATCAGATCCGTGTCCACATGAAGCATATTGGCCATGTATTGTTCAATGACGAACGCTATGGCGGGCATGAGATACTGAAAGGAACTCATTTTAGTAAATACAAACAGTTTGTAAATAATTGCTTTGACACTTGTCCCCGACAGGCTTTGCATGCTATGACGTTGGGGTTTGTGCATCCCGTCACAGGTGAGGAGATGTACTTTACTTCCGAACTTCCGGATGACATGACCCGGCTTATCGAGAAGTGGAGAGGCTATATAAGTAATAGAGAATTAGAATGAAACGCAACATCGCTATCGTAGCAGGAGGGGATACCTCTGAAATCGTAGTTTCCCTGCGTAGTGCACAGGGCATTTATTCCTTTATTGATAAGGAAAAGTATAATTTGTATATCGTGGAGATGGAAGGCCGTCGCTGGGAAGTACAATTGCCGGACGGAAATAAAGTGCCGGTAGATAGAAATGACTTTAGTTTTACGAACGGAACGGAAAAGGTTGTGTTCGACTTTGCTTATATTACCATCCATGGTACGCCCGGTGAGGATGGTCGCCTGCAAGGCTATTTTGATATGATGCGTATACCGTATTCCTGTTGTGGAGTATTGGCAGCTGCCATTACATACGACAAGTTTACCTGCAATCAATATCTGAAAGCTTTTGGAGTGCGCATTGCCGAATCATTGTTGCTGCGCCAGGGACAATCGATTTCTGACGAGGAAGTAGTGGAAAAGATCGGTCTGCCTTGTTTTATCAAGCCTAGTCTGGGAGGTTCGAGCTTCGGAGTTACGAAAGTAAAAACAAAAGAACAAATACAGCCGGCCATTGTTAAAGCTTTCGGAGAGGCGCAAGAAGTACTTGTAGAAGCGTTTATGGATGGAACGGAACTGACTTGCGGCTGCTATAAGACCAAAGAGAAGACAGTTATCTTCCCGCCTACGGAAGTGGTGACGCACAATGAGTTTTTTGATTATGATGCTAAATATAATGGACAGGTAGATGAAATCACTCCTGCGCGTATCTCGGACGAACTGACCAAGCGTGTGCAGATGTTGACTTCGGCTATCTATGATATATTAGGTTGCTCCGGCATTATCCGTGTAGATTATATTGTGACTGCCGGTGAAAAACTGAATCTTCTCGAAGTAAACACTACTCCGGGAATGACTACTACCAGCTTTATTCCCCAGCAAGTGCGTGCAGCCGGACTGGATATAAAGGATGTGATGACCGATATTATTGAAAACAAATTTTAATCACGTGATGGATCTGACAGAGTTTAATGAAATTCGTCCTTACAATGATGAGGAACTTCCTCAAATCTTTGAGGAACTGATTGCCGATCCGGCTTTTCAGAAAGCTGCTACCGGGGCTATACCGAACGTTCCATTTGAACTTCTGGCGCAGAAAATGCGTGCCTGTAAGACTAAACTTGATTTTCAGGAGGCATTTTGTTATGGCATTTTGTGGAAGATAGCGGCAGATCATACCGCCGGGCTGACTCTGGATCATACCGCCATACCGGATAAAAGTAAAGCTTATACGTATATATCGAATCATAGAGACATTATTCTCGATTCGGGCTTTCTCTCTATTTTGTTGATTGACCAGGGAATGGATACGGTAGAAATAGCGATTGGAGATAATTTGCTGATTTATCCCTGGATTAAGAAACTGGTACGTGTCAATAAATCATTCATTGTGCAGCGGGCATTGACCATGCGGCAAATGTTGGAATCTTCAGCGCGTATGTCCCGTTATATGCATTACACCATTTCGGAGAAAAAACAGTCTATTTGGATTGCGCAGCGTGAAGGACGTGCAAAAGATTCGAATGACCGTACGCAAGACAGTGTGTTGAAAATGCTGGCAATGGGTGGTGAAGGTGATTTGATAGACCGTTTGATGGAAATGAATATTGCTCCGCTTGCTATTTCATACGAATATGACCCGTGTGATTTTCTGAAAGCGCAGGAGTTTCAGTTGAAGAGAGACATCGAAGGGTATAAGAAGACGACGCAGGACGATTTGATTAATATGCAAACCGGTCTTTTCGGATATAAAGGCAGGGTACATTTTCAGGTTGCCCCTTGTCTGAATGATGATCTGAAAGAGTTGGACCGTTCGTTGCCGAAACCGGATTTGTTTGCCCGTATCTCTGCTTGTATTGACCGCCGCATTCATCGTAATTACCGGATATATCCGGGAAATTATGTGGCGTACGATTGGCTGAATGGCACGACGGAATTCGGGTCCAATTACACGGAAGAAGAGAAACAACAGTTTATGAACTATATTGAACAACAATTGGCAAAGATCAAGATTCCGAATAAGGATGAGGACTTTTTGCGTGAGAAGTTGTTATTAATGTATTCCAATCCGTTAGTTAATTATTTAGCAGCTTGCCGATGAAAAGAAGAAAATTACATGTTATTTGGTTGTGGGGATTGCTTTTCCTGATGACTGCCTGTGGAGATGATGATTATTATTATCCTTCGGTGAAACTGGAATTTGTGACTGTAAAGGCCGGGGATGATGGTCGTATACAAACGCTTATTCCTGATAAGGGAGAGGCTTTGCCTGTGGCGGAAGACCGTACGGGGTCTACTATTGCCGCAAATACTTCCAGACGTGTAATGAGTAACTATGAAGTGCTTCCGGATGGAAGTGCGGCTACTATATATTCTTTGCAATCGCTCATTGTGCCGGTGCCTAAGCCGGAAGATGATCCGGTGTATAAAGACGGTATAAAGCAAGACCCGGTAGAGGTGGTCAGTATCTGGCTGGGGAGGGATTATCTGAATATGATTTTGAATCTAAAAGTCAGTACAGGCAAAGGACATACTTTCGGCATAGTGGAAGATGTGTCTGAACTTAAAACAAATGGTATTGTGAATATGTTATTATACCATGATGCGAACAGTGATGAAGAATACTATAATCGGCGTGCTTACATTTCTGTTTCTTTGGCGCAATATATTGATGAGGAGCATCCTGGCCGGACGATAAATATTAAGTTTAAATATTGTACGTACGATAAGGATGGATCTGCGGTAGTATCTGAAAAGTATTGTGATCCCGGGTTTGACTATACTCCGGGGCAGAATTGAATAATAGAGTATATATGTTTAAATTGAATCAATTAATCGTGGGGATATTTTTATTTCTCTCTTCCCTTTTCTCTTGTCAGCAGAAAGGAGATTTTCAATCCATGAATGTAGAGGAGTTTGATTCTCTTATTCAGAATGAGGATATACAACGTCTGGATGTCCGCACACTTGCGGAATATTCGGAGGGGCACATCACGAAGACAATCAACATCAATGTGATGGATGATTCTTTTGCTTCAATGGCTGATTCATTATTACAGAAGGATAAACCGGTGGCTGTGTATTGCCGTAGTGGTAATCGGAGCAAGAAGGCTGCGGCAATTTTGAGTGAGAAGGGCTATAAGGTCTTTGAGCTTGATAAAGGATTTAATTCCTGGCAGGAGGCTGGCAAAGAAATAGAGAAATAAGGTAAAGTAAAGAGCGGGCGGTAAGTAATAGCCTGCTTTTATTTTAAATACAATAAGAACAAAAGAACATCTCAATTTTCAAATCCTGTTTTTATATTTATAAGTAGGATTTTAAAGAGATGTTCTTTTGTTCTTATGCGTTGATGGAAGAGGCTTTTCGGCCTCTTTATTTTTCGGTTATTTTAGTCCTTCCAATAGTCTCTTCAGAACGACAGTTGCCGAAATCTCACGATTGGCAGCTTCCGGAATAACGATTGATTGCGGGCTTTCGATCACATCGTCTGTCACAATCATATTTCTGCGAACCGGAAGACAATGCATGAAATAAGCGTTGTTGGTAACTGCCATTTGACGGTCGCTGACTGTCCAATCACGATCTTTACTTAATATCTGTCCGTAATTGTCGCCGGAATAAGCTGCCCAGTTCTTGGCATATATAAAGTCGGCTCCTTCGAAAGCCTTCATCTGGTCGTATTCTACTTTTGCGTTGCCTACAAATTGCGGGGCGAGTTCATAACCTTCGGGGTGGGTGATGACAAATTCGTAATCCGTTGCGTTCATCCATTCGGCAAAAGAATTGGGAACAGCTTGTGGCAATGGACGTGGATGTGGAGCCCAGGTCATGACCACTTTAGGACGTGCTGTTTTCTTGTATTCTTCAATGGTAATCAAGTCGGCAAAGCTCTGCAATGGGTGGCGTGTTGCCGCTTCCATCGAAAAGACGGGACGTCCGGAGTATTGGATAAATTGATTGATAATCGTTTCCTGATAGTCAAAGTCGCGGTTTTCGAAACGGGCGAAAGAGCGTACTCCGATGAGATCACAATAACAGCCCATCACCGGAATGGCTTCTAAGATATGTTCCGGTTTATCGCCATCCATAATTACGCCACGTTCGGTTTCCAATTTCCATGCACCTTGATTGATATCTAGTACCATTACATTCATTCCCAAGTTGATTGCAGCTTTCTGTGTGCTAAGGCGGGTGCGCAGACTGGAGTTGAAGAAGATCATCATCAAAGTCTTGTTTCGTCCCAGTTCTACATATTTGAAGCGATCTTTTTTAATTTCGAATGCTTCTGCAAGGGCTGATTTTAAATCGCCGATGTCCTGTACGCAAGTAAATTTCTTCATATCATTTATCTTTTAATTCTTAATTTTCAATTAGTTTCGTTCAATACCTTGTTTGATTTTTAACGATAAAGGTATCGTCTCAATTTCTTCTCGTTTGCCCGTCTCCTTCGATGACCCATTTGTAAGAGGTGATCTCTTCCAGTCCCATCGGACCGCGCGCATGTAGTTTTTGCGTACTGATTCCGATTTCTGCTCCTAATCCGAATTGCGCTCCGTCAGTGAAGGCAGTAGATACATTGGTGTATACGCAAGCTGCATCCACAATCTTTGTGAATAAGGCTGCACGTTCCTTGTTTTCGGTAACAATACACTCGCTATGTTTGGAGCTGTTTTCCTGAATATGGCCTAAGGCATCTTCGAAGCTTTTTACGGTCTTGACAGCCATTTTATAATCCAGAAACTCTGTGCCGAAACTTTCTGCTTTGGCGTGTTCCAGAAGTTCGGCAGGATAGCGGCCTTCTAATGCTTGATAAGCCTGTGCGTCAGCATAGATAATGACATGGCTGTCTTTTAGTTTCTCGCAAAGCATAGGGAGATCGGTCAGTCTTTTCTCATGTATAATGGTGCAGTCCAGCGCATTACATACGCTAACCCTGCGTGTCTTCGCATTGTGAATAATAGCTGCCCCCTTGTTTACATCTCCAAATTCATCAAAGTAAGTGTGACAGATACCTGCCCCTGTTTCAATAACGGGAATTTTTGCATTCTCGCGTACGAAATGAATCAGGCTGCTGCTGCCTCTGGGGATAATCAGGTCTACGTAACCCACAGCATTCAGCAATGCTGCCGTAGCTTCTCTATCAGCCGGAAGTAGTTCTACAATGTGTGGATTGATATTGAATTTCTTCAATACTTCGTGAATCACACTGATGATAGCCCGGTTGGAACAATCGGCATCACTTCCTCCTTTCAATATGCAGGCATTTCCACTCTTTAGACAAAGGGAGAAAACATCAAAACTGACATTCGGACGGGCTTCATAAATAATTCCTATCACTCCGAAAGGAACGCTGACTTTTGTCAATCTCATCCCATTGGGGCGAACACTTTCTTTCAACACTTTACCCAAAGGAGAGGGGAGTGTCGCTACATTGCGTGTGTCGGCAGCAATGCCTTTTAAACGTTCTTCCGTCAATTTCAACCGGTCGTACTTCGGATCATTTTTGTCCATCCGTGCGAGGTCTTTTTCATTCTCTGCAAGAATGAAAGGTGTTTCTGCAATTGCTGCGTCAGCTACTGCATTTAAAATCTGATTGATGATGTCATCATTCAGCAAGGCTAATTCCCGACTTGCCACCTGTACGGCAGCAAAGGTCTCGTTTAAATTTGTAGTCATTTGCTCCTTTTTTGCATTAAATGGAAAGATAAACTATGCAAATATAGTGAATGATGTGAATAAAACTTGTTGAAAACAGAAATAAATGTTGCTTTTGTGATGGTATATAGATTGTAGAGACATATAGTTCTAATTTCGTATCTCTTTTTCTGATTAGTTGAAAATTCATTTCGGTATAGAAATGAGGTAAACTCATACAATTATAATTCAAAAAAACTTCCGTAAACATTCTCAAGTATACTTATCCCTATGAGAAAAAATACTCATAGGTATGAGAAGAAATACTCATTATAATGAGAACTTTTTCTCATTGCAGTGAGAATATACCCTTGTTAGAATAGGCTGAAACAGTTCATTGCTGTTTCAGAAACAAGCTAATTTTAGTCTAAAATCGGATAAAACAGAAATTCTTATTATTAATTATTCAATGTATAGATAGTCATAATGTACTACCGGTTTCTTTCCATGCTTACCGATTGCTTCTTGCACCTGTTTGGAATCGCAGTTCACCTTTCCAACGCCCACTTGATTTCCTTGAAAGTCCATGATACGCACAATGTCATCTTTCTCAAATTCACCTTCAACGTGAGTAATTCCGATGGGGAGGATACTGACAGCCTTTTCAGAGTTTAGAACTTCTGTCGCACATTCGTTGATGTGAATTTCTCCTTTGGCAAACCCCTCGCTATGAGCAATCCATTTTTTTACACTGGATACCGGTTCGTTTGAAGGGATAAAACGTGTACAAAGCGTTTCTTTCGGATGCTGAAGCAAATCTACCAGAATATTATCCCGTTTCCCATTGGCAATAATCACTGTAATTCCTTCATCAGCTACTTTGCGGGCAATATTTGTTTTCGTCAACATTCCTCCCCGTCCGAAACTGGACTTCGTTGCCTGAATATAATTGGATAAATCTTTTCCGTGATCGATCTCCCGGATAACAGAAGAACCCGGATCGGCAGGAGAACCATTGTAAATTCCGTCAATGTTGCTTAGGATAATGAGAGCCTGTGCATCCATCATGGAAGCGATGAGCCCGGACAATTCATCATTATCAGTGAACATAAGCTCGCTGACGGAAATTGTATCATTTTCGTTGACAATAGGAATAACATTATTTTCAAGCATTACCGTCATACAGTTTTTTTGATTCAGATAATGGCGGCGGGTACCGAAACTTTCTTTCGTGGTCAACACCTGACCAACGGGAATACTATGCTCGCGGAAAAGTTCGTAGTAACGGTTGATGAGCTTAGCCTGACCTACGGCAGAAAACAACTGGCGTTGGTCTACACTATCGAGTTTTTTCTGTGGATGCACTTCACTGCGCCCGGAAGCAACAGCTCCCGAAGAAATCAGAATGATTTCCACCCCGGATTTATGTAATTCCGCTATCTGGTCAACAAGTGCCGACATACGGGTAACGTCCAGCGTTCCGTCTCGGCGTGTCAATACATTGCTTCCTACTTTTACTGCGATTCGTGTAAATTCCTGTTTCATTCCTACTAACGATTTGAAAGCACAAATATAGAGCTTTTTGCCGATATGTTACCAAAACAGGCTAAAAAGAATTATCTTTGCAGTCAGATAGAGAAAAGAAAAACAATGAAACATACAAACCCACAAGTAGAACAGATGACCTCTTTCATCGTAATGGATGTGTTGGAGAGGGCGAACGAATTGCAAAAACAAGGCATTGATATTATTCATCTGGAAGTTGGCGAACCCGATTTTGATGTGCCGGCCTGTGTGGCGGAAGCGGCAAAAGCGGCTTATGATCGTCATCTGACTCATTATACACATTCTTTGGGTGATCCGGAACTGCGACGGGAAATTGCCGCTTTTTATCTGCGCGAATATGGGGTAACGGTAGATCCGGATTGTATTGTCGTGACTTCCGGGTCTTCTCCTTCTATTCTTCTTGCATTGATGTTGCTCTGCAATCCGGATAGTGAAGTGATTCTTTCCAATCCGGGGTACGCTTGCTATCGCAATTTTGTGTTGGCAACGCAAGCCAAACCTGTTTTGGTTCCTTTGTCTAAAGAATATCTGCAATACGACATAGAGGCTATCCGTAAGTGTGTGAATCCGCATACTGCGGCTATCTTTATCAATTCTCCGATGAATCCGACCGGAATGTTGTTGGATGAAAAGTTCCTGAAAGAAGTGGCAGCGTTGGGAGTTCCTGTCATTTCAGATGAAATTTATCACGGCCTTGTGTATGAAGGACGTGCGCACAGCATTCTTGAATATACGGATCAGGCTTTTGTCCTGAACGGATTCTCTAAACGCTTTGCGATGACGGGGCTTCGGTTGGGTTATTTGATCGCACCTAAATCTTGTATGCGATCTTTGCAAAAGTTACAGCAAAATCTGTTTATCTGTGCGTCCAGTGTTGCTCAGCAGGCAGGGATTGCCGCATTGCGGCAGGCTGAACCGGACGTGGAACGGATGAAGCTGGTTTATGATGAGCGTCGCCGATATATGATTGCCCGTCTCCGGGAAATGGGTTTTGAAATAAAAGTAGAACCTCAAGGGGCATTTTACATTTTTGCTGACGCACGCAAATTTACTACCGACTCTTATCGTTTTGCATTCGATGTACTCGAACATGCACACGTCGGTATTACTCCCGGGGTAGATTTTGGTACGGGAGGCGAAGGATATGTACGTTTCTCCTATGCAAATTCATTGGAGAATATCCGCGAAGGGCTCGACCGCATCAGTCGTTATCTTTCTCGGCCCGGCTCCTGATAAGTGCGGTGGCTGCTTCGTATTGGTCCTCGGTGACAAGAACGGATACGGAAGGAGCGATATAGGGTGCCAGTGTACCCATAATCCCATCTTTGATTACGCAACGGATGTCATTGCTTTCTAATAGCCCTTTGATGATCTCGGCTTCCCATGGGGATCCGGAGAATACTTCTATTGCTTTGCTATAATCTTCTTCTTTCATGATCTTGCTTATTAGGGGTTATCTACAAATATAACAAAAAAGAGAGAGAAACGGTTACTTTTTTTCTTAAATTTTATTCGAGCGTGATGTGTTTTACACTAATCTGCTGTTTCAGGAAAGTAGAGGCCGATTCTGAAAACTTTTCTTCCGCTTCGGTCGTGTAAAACTGACAGTTCCCATTCTTCGTGCATTTTGCATCCATTTCGGGATGTCTTTTCAGATAGTCTTTCAGACTTTCCGCAACATACTCGCCTTGCGCAATTACACTGATATGCTCCGGAATATATTGCCGGATTTTGGGTAGAAGTATGGGGAAATGAGTACATCCGAGAATGACAGTATCTATTTGAGGGTCCTTCGATAGCAATTGGTTGATGTACTTCCGGATAAAATAGTCTGCTCCTTCGTCCTGTGATTCATTGTTTTCAACTAGTGATACCCACATCGGACAGGCTGTGCCGCTGACCTGGATTTCAGGAAACAACTTGTGTATTTCCAACGGATACGATTCGGATTTGATGGTGCCTGCTGTTGCCAGTACACCGATATGCTGGTTTTTGCTTATCTCTCCGACACACTCTACGGTAGGGCGGATGACTCCGAGCACACGGCGAGCCGGATCGATGCCTGGTAAATCATTCATCTGAATACTGCGCAAAGCTTTTGCGGAAGCTGTATTGCAAGCTAATATAACCAGGTGGCAGCCCATATCAAATAGTTTGTTGACTGCTTGCCGGGTAAATTCGTATACGACCTCAAAAGAACGTGTTCCGTAAGGAGCACGTGCATTATCTCCCAAATAGATATAATCATATTCCGGTAATACTTCTCTTATTTTGTCTAAGATGGTCAGACCTCCGTAACCGGAGTCAAATACTCCGATCGGTCCGGGCGTATTGGATAGATGTTGCTTCATGACACACTTGATTTATATACGCAAATGTACGCCAAAAAAAGGGAAAGAGAAAGAAGGATCAACTTCTTTCTCTTTCCCTTTTGGTATTTCTTTATTCTTGCTCAGTTCCTATTTGATACCAAGATTTGCTTTTACCTTGCTAGTCAAGTTGATGCTCTGTGATTCGTTTACGTATGGAATCGAAGTTCTTGCCAGGTCGAAGATGTAGATTACCCCTTCAGCAGCGCCTACGGCTTTGATAGCATTGTCCAACTTCTGATAGATAGGAGCCATGGCATCATTTTGTGCTTTCGCCATTTGCTGTTGAGCATCTTGTTGGAATTGCTCTTGTCTTTGCATCATATCTTGCAATTCTTTTTGTCTTCTTTCAGCGATGTTGGGAGGAAGAGAATCCTTAGCGATAGCTTGTTGGAATTCCTGATATTTCTTGTTGAATTCTTCCTGCGTTCTCTGAAGTTCAGCAGTAAGTTGTTTTTCTAAAGTCTGAATGTCATTTTGAGCTTTGGTGAATTCCGGCATCACAGTGATGATTTCCTGTGCATTAATGTGGCCGAATTTCAGGTTCTGTGCAAATACACCCATTGGGAGTGCAAGCAACATTACAAGTGCAATTTTTTTTAGCATAGTTCTATAATTTATTTGAATGATTTTTAGTTATTTCCAGCTGCAAATGTATGAAATTAATTTGAATATCCTAATTTTCTTAGGATTTCATCACTAATATCTATGCGTGGATTTGCAAATATTATACCTGTAGCAGAGGCTCTGTCGATAATCAAATCATATCCATGTTGCTGTGATATAGCTTTCACGGCTTCATAAATATCGTCCTGAATTGGAGTAATCAACTTGTCTCTCATCTTGGCTAATTCGCCTTCCGGACCGAAGTAGTTACGCTTCAACTCGGCTGCCGCTTTTTCTTTAGCTACGATTGCATCTTCTGTCTTTGTCTTTTGTGCGGCAGAAAGAGTGGAAGATTTTGCCTGGTAATCCTGGAACATCTTCTGTGCTTCTTTTGCCAGGGCTTCTACTTCGCTCTGGTATTTCTTCGTAGCTTCTTGCATTTGCTCATTAGCGCTTTGAGCTGCCGGAATATTCTTCATGATATATTCCGTATCGATCAGTGCAAACTTCTGTGCATTTGCCGCCATGCTGACAGCAAACAGCATCATGATTAATAGAACAGACTTTCTCATAACGTTTAGTTTTTGATGATACATTAGAATTCTTGTCCTAAGATAAAGTGGAATTGACTTCCTCCGTATTGTTTAGAACCAAATACTTTATCGAAACCGTAACCCCAGTCAATACCCATCATACCAATCATCGGCAGGAAGATACGAACACCGACACCGGCAGAACGTTTCAACTCGAATGGATTGAATTTCTTGATATCGTGCCATGCGTTACCAGCTTCTAGGAAACCTAACACATAAATGTTAGTACTTGTTTCCAGCATCAACGGATATCTTAATTCAATGCCGAGGCGTGCGTAAGCATAACCTTCAGATCCGTATGGAGTTAATGAGCTGTTTTCGTAACCGCGCAAAGCGATACTTTCAGTTGCATAAGTTGAATAACCGGTCATACCGTCACCACCCACGTCGAATGTTCCGAACGGAGATTTCTTGTATTGGTTGTAGTGACCTAACAAACCGAATTCAGTACGTGTCATTAACACCAGACATTTCGGATGTGCAATCGGGTCCATCAACGGAGTATACGTTTTGCCTTTGAATTTCCATTTGTGGTATTCTATCCATTTATGAAGTTTATTCATGTTGTCCTGGGTAATGCTACCTGTTTCAGGGTTACTATAATATCCCTTATAGTCTTTACCGTCCATCAATGAGTAAGGCGGTGTAAGCTGAACTGACAATGAAAAATCTGAACCTGAACGGGGGAAGATCGGGTTGTCAATAGAGTTACGTGCCAAAGTCAATGAAATGCTAAGGTCATTACATTTACCGTTGGTTACCGGGAAGTATTGCCAGTCGCTTAAGTTGTAGCGTTGGTAAGCTAATTCTGCAGAAAGAGTGAAATAGTCATCCGGCCATTTCAGACGTTTACCCCAACCTACGGAAAGTCCCCACATCTTGATAGACTTGTCCGGGTCATAATAGTTTTCGTAGTTGTTATAGTTACCGTAATTGTACATACCATAACCACCGTAACCACTATACATGCTGTTGTAGTAGTTGTTGAAATAGCTGGAATTGTAGTAACGGCTACTGATGTCTGTCTGTACAGAGAAGAATGCTGATACAGAGAATGAATTCGGACGTTTGCCGCCAAACCATGGATCGAAGAATGAAATACTGTATGATTGGTAGTATTTAGCATTCGTCTGTCCGCTGATGGTCAATGTCTGTCCGTCACCTTGCGGCAGGATACCACGGTAGTTTTCACCCGGGTGTAACAGGTTGGCTACGGAGAAGTTGGTAAACTTCAAACTCAACTTACCAATGATACCCGTTTGTCCCCAACCGGCAGAGAACTCTACCTGGTCGTTGGCTTTGGAAGTCAAAGGCAAACCTATGTCAACAGTTCCGTTCATCGGATCCGGTTGAATATCCGGTTGTAGTTTTTCCGGGTCAAAGTGTCCCATCTGCTGGATCTCACGCAAAGAACGCATCAAGTCTTCTTTGCTGAACAGCTGTCCCGGGCGGATACGCAGTTCACGGCGAACGACGTTTTCATACAAACGGTCGTTACCACTGATCTTAATCTTATTGATAGTAGCCTGACGACCTTCATAGATTCTCATTTCGAGGTCGATAGAGTCGCCTACGATATTTACTTCTACCGGATCAAGGTTGTAGAAGAGGTAACCGTTATTGTAATATAAGTTACCGATAGCATCGTCGTCTGTAGAAACACGCTCATTCAACAACTTCTGGTTGTATACATCGCCTTTCTTCATACGAAGCAGGAAGTTCAACTGTTCCGACGGATAAAGAGTATTACCTACCCATGTCACGTTACGGAGGTAGTATTTCTGACCTTCGTCTATATCCAAATATACATCTACCGTCTTTTCATCATATTGTGAAACGCTGTCTTTAACGATCATTGCATCACGATATCCCAGCTCATTATACTTGTCGATGATAAGTTGTTTATCTGCTTCAAAGTTTTCCGGCACGAATTTCTTGGTGCGGAACAAGTTTAGAAGTTTACCTTTTTCATTGGTTTTCTTCATTACTTTTTTCAGCTTGGAAGCCTTGATTGCAGTGTTTCCTGCAATGGTGATTTTGTGTACTTTGATTTTCTCCTTTTTGTCTATATCAATATCCACAATCACCTGATTCTCGCTGGAAGGATCGTCTTTCTGTGCGATGATTACTTCGGCATTTTTAAATCCCTTGTCATCAAAATAACGTTTAATCAATGTTTTGGCACGGTCTACGGTATTCGGAGTAATCTGCATACCTTTTACCATTCCTAGCTTGGCCTCAAGGTCGGTACGTTCTGACTTTTTCACACCGTGGTAGCGTACATCTGCGATACGTGGGCGTTGTGTCAGACTGATTTTTAACCAGATTTTGTTGCCTTCTATTTTCTCGGCTGTGATTTGTACATTTGAGAACAAACCATGACGCCAATAACGTTTGATTGCTCCAGTGATTTCGTCACCCGGCACAGTAATTGTTTGTCCTACCGATAGTCCGGATAGTCCAATCAATACATAGTCTTCATAATTCTTTACGCCTTCGACTTTAATATCTGCTATCTCATACTTTTTGGGTGTTCCGGAGTATAAGATGACAGGTTTTGAGTCTTCATCAGTGTTAGCATTTTGCGCAACGCCTGTTGTCGCAAAGCAGCACAGGCAGACAAACGTTATGAATATAAAGGAAATACGATAATGCATTTATGTTATAATTTGATGTTTCGAGTTATATTAGCTGATCTGTTCACTGGTTTTGCCGAATCGGCGTTCCCTTTGTTGGTATTCCCAAATGGCTTTGTAGAGTTCTTCTTTGTCGAAGTCCGGCCAGAAGGTATCACAAAAATAAAGCTCCGAATAAGCACATTGCCATAAGAGATAATTGCTTAACCGGATTTCTCCTCCCGTGCGGATCAGTAAATCCGGGTCGGGCATAAAATTAGTATCCAGATGAGATGAGATACACTCATCGGTTATTTGCTCGGGAGATATTTCTCCCGTTTTTACCTGCGTTGCTATTTGCCGTACCGCTTCTGTTATTTCCCAACGGGATGAGTAACTAAGAGCTAGTACCATATACATTCCACTATTCTTGGATGTGCGTTCTATACATGACGTCAAACTTTTCTGAACTTCAACCGGTAACTTCTTGAAATCACCGATTACGTTGAAGCGAATATTGTTCTTCATCAGTGTCTCTTCTTCAATAGATTCTAGCAATAGATTCATCAAAGCCGCTATCTCGTCTTGCGGCCGATTCCAGTTCTCGGTTGAGAAGGTATAAAGTGTCAGGTACTTAATCCCCAGTCTGGCAGCATCTTCAGTAATATTCTGTACCGTTTCTGCGCCAGCACGGTGACCGTAAGTACGTTCTTCCCCTCGTTGTTTTGCCCATCGTCCGTTTCCATCCATAATGATGGCTACGTGTTGTGGTATCCGAGTTTTGTCTATTTGTTCTATATAGGACATCTTTTTATTTTAAACGTATACGTTTTTATTTCTTGGCATTTGCCAAATCAAACCATAGCTGATTAAGACGACCACGCCATACCTCTGAATCATGCTCATATGTGCGTGGTTCAGTTGTGGTTGCCTTTGTACTTTCTTCTTTCTCTACCTCTTCTTCAAAACTTGCACTTCCTTTACTAAAGATAATCCATAGATTTTGAGTGTCAGGATCTAGTACCATTGAATAGTTGGTTTTGCCTCTGAATTCAGGATCTACATCGGGATCTGGAGTTCCTCCTTTGCTCCAATCTCTATGGGGGAAAGAGAACTTAGGATTCGCCTTTTTCCAGAATAATCCTTGATTGGAAACATAAATAGAACTGAAGTCTTGACCAAATATGTATACTAAGTCATTATAATATATAATAGATGGTTGAGTGTATTTAGGGCAGTATGCAACAGAGGAAGTAGTTGAGAACTCAACCCATTTGTTTCCGTTATATGCCCATACAATGGTCGTTTCTAATTTACTGTCATCAGCCAAAGTCGCAGTTTCTGTATCTCCTACTAGAAGGACTGAATTAATATTTGTCGAAGACTTATATACTGTATAGGATATATTTTTAGTTGGAAATTTAGATGGCACTTTTCCTCCATTTTCAGCTTTATCCAAAGTCTCTTTTGGTACATCATTTGTTTGATAATAGAAATAGCGTTGGTTATCTGCTCCTTTCTTTATATAACAAATTCTGCTGACATCGTTATTAGTCAATGTGGCTAGTAGCAATTCCACTCCCTCACCAAACATCGTTGATTCATTCCATTTTTCTCCATCTGCAGATTCATATACTTTACCATCACCATTGGAGGTGGCATATAACATGGTTCTGCTTCTGTTGAATTGGAAGGCAATGATAGAAGTCGGAAGTTTGCCTTTTGGTAATCCCTCTATTTCTTTATACTCCCAACTGCCAAAGTTTGTTAAAGAGTTTTTGTATGCATATAACTTTGTGCCAACTACAGAGTATGTGAGAACTTCACTTCCAAAAATAATAGATTTTTGTTCTCCTACAATTTGGTCATCTATTTTATTCATATATTTCCACCTTAACGAATCCGGATCATAGTCATGCACATTTACTTTGATCTTGTATTCCTTAGTCTGATTAGGAGATATACCCGCTAATGCTTCTGTTGACCATACTTTTATAGTAAGTTCTTTCCGAAGATCGATCGAATCATTGATGTTTAAAACGGAATCGTTTCCGCTTTTGTCCTTCATCGTAACGACACCTGATGCCGTTGTTAATGTTTTGATTAAAATCTTGTCAATGATGGTATCGGCATGAACAGGAAGAGAGTCTTCGTTATAGATTTCACGTGATAATTGGTCAATAGTGAATTTATAACTCCCAAGGCCTGCTGTGTCAAGTGCAAACGCATGTATAGTTGCATCCGGGCTATATTCGATGTTATTATCGTCATCAAGACATGACGTTATAACAAATGACACCATGAAAAAACTCGCAATGAATGATAAAAACTTTATTTTCATTTGAAAGATTGTGTTTATTTACAAGTTGCAAAAATAGAAACATTTTTTCCGATAATGAACATTACAGGTAAGTTTTATATAAAATTATAGATAATAACACTGTTTTTATCGACGTAAAACCCCCTGAATAGAACTATCTTAGCTATATTCGACGAACATAATGCCAAATTTGTCTTTCGAAGTGTTCTTCTATCGAATAACTAAAATTATCGTCCATTTGAGGTGCTTTAACACCGGAGTGTAACCGGCCGGGGCACTTTTCGATATAGGCTTCATCCCATAGCTCATTATCAATGAATGATTGCAGCAATTGTCTGCCTCCTTCCACCAATAATGATTGTATTTTTCGTTGATACAATGCTTCCATGATCTGTTTCAATGGGTTATGGTTAAAGTTGATGGTGATATATGTGATGTTCTTTTTTTCTGGCTGTTGCTTTTCAGTAAAGATAAATGTAGGCACGTTGCCATCGAATATTTGTAAATCATTAGGGAGGGATAGCGTGCGATCTAACACAACGCGTATCGGGTTGTGCCCATACCAGTTGCGTACCGTAAGTGACGGATTATCCAATAAAGTAGTTCGCCTGCCTACCATAATCGCATCCGCCTCCGCTCTTTTTTTATGCACTAACATGGAAGTAAGAGGAGAGGAGAGGACTACCGGTTTTCCGTCTGTACGTTCTATATCAATAAAGTGATCGGCTGATTCTGCCCATTTCAGTGTAATGAAAGGACGGTGAAGCGTATTAAAAGTGATAAAACGGCGAATCAGCGATTTACATTCTTCCTCTAATACACCAACTCTCACTTCTCGTCCGGCATCCCGTAATTTCTGAATTCCCCGTCCGGCCACTTCTGAAAAAGGGTCTTGGCAACCGATAACAATGCGTGGTATCTGCTTCTCTATAATAAGATCAGCACAAGGAGGCGTTTTCCCATAGTGGGAACAAGGCTCCAGACTGACATAAATCGTAGAACGTTTCAACAATGACTCATCTTTGACAGAACGGATCGCATTAACCTCCGCATGCGCCTCGCCACAGCGAATGTGGTAACCTTCGCCGATAATTCGCCCGTCACATACGATAACGGCCCCTACCATCGGGTTTGGAGATACGTTGCATAACCCATTCTTTGCAAGCTCAATGCAACGTCTCATGTATTTTTCTTCTTCCATTTTGGTGCTCTTCGCCATATTATTCTTACTTTTGCACTCCGAAATTGTGAAAATATGAATCGTATCACCGCTTACATTCGCCAATCTTTGCAGGAAATCTATCCACCGGAGGAGGTAAAAGCCCTTTCGATGCTGATTTGTTGCGACATGTTAGGTTTAGATGCGCTTGATATTTACATGGGCAAAGATATAATTTTATCCGAATGCAAACAGCGTGAATTAGAAAACATTATATTCCGTTTACAGAAAAATGAACCTATACAGTACATTCGTGGTATTGCGGAGTTTTGTGGAAGGAATTTTAAGGTTGCTTCCGGCGTACTGATTCCCCGGCCGGAGACCGCGGAGCTTGTGGAACTAATAGTAGAGGAGAATCCAAATGCTCGTCGTCTATTAGATATAGGTACGGGAAGCGGATGTATTGCGATCTCTTTGGATAAAAAACTTCCGGATGCAGAAGTAGAAGCTTGGGATATTTCGGAAGAAGCATTGGCTATTGCTCGTAAAAACAATGACGCCTTGGAAGCTCGGGTGAGATTTCTACAAAGAGATGTTCTGGCCGATGACTGGGAAAAGATACCGTCTTTCGATGTTATTGTCAGCAATCCGCCTTATGTGACCGAAACGGAAAAGAACGAAATGGACGCTAATGTCCTTGATTGGGAACCGGGGCTGGCCCTGTTTGTTCCTGACGAGGACCCTTTACGGTTTTATAATCGTATCGCCCGTCTGGGAAGTGAATTACTCTTGCCGGGTGGGAAACTTTATTTTGAAATCAACCAGGCCTATGGCCGGGAAACAGCACACATACTTGAAATGAACCAATATCGTGATGTTCGTGTTATAAAAGACATATTTGGAAAAGATAGAATAGTTACAGCTAACCGATGAGTGCACAATTAACTGATGAAGAGGCTTTGAATCGCGTAGCCTCTTACTGCTCCACTGCCGAGCATTGCCGGGCAGAAATAAATGAGAAGTTACAACGTTGGGGAATTGCCTATGATACCATTGCGCGTATTCTTGACCGACTGGAATCAGAGAAGTTTATCGATGATGAACGTTTCTGCAGAGCTTTTGTGAATGACAAGTTCCGCTTTGCCAAGTGGGGGAAAATGAAAATAGCCCAAGGGCTTTATATGAAGAAGATCCCATCTGATGTGGCATGGCGTTATCTGAACGAAATTGATGAAGAAGAATACCTTTCTATTCTGCGTGACCTGCTGGCTTCCAAACGGAAAAGTATCCATGCAGCAGACGATTATGAATTGAATGGAAAGCTGATGCGATTCGCTATGAGTCGTGGTTTTGAACTGAAAGATATTAAGCGTTGTATCGACATTCCCGATGAAGAGGAACAAATTGACTGAAAAAATAAACGGATTCTTCTTTTTATTCTCGTTCAATTTCTGTACTTTTGCGGCAAATAATTAATAGTTAGTTTAGTTATGAAAAACTTAGAGAGACTATTTGCGGAGAAACTGTTGAAGATTAAAGCTATTAAACTTCAACCCGCTAACCCTTTTACATGGGCTTCTGGATGGAAATCCCCCTTTTACTGTGACAACCGTAAAACTCTGTCCTATCCTTCTCTTCGTAATTTTGTGAAGATTGAAATTACACGTCTGATATTGGAACGATTCGGACAGGTGGATGCGATTGCTGGTGTGGCTACAGGTGCTATCCCGCAGGGAGCTTTAGTGGCTGATGCATTGAATCTACCGTTCGTGTATGTTCGTTCTACCCCCAAAGATCATGGATTGGAGAACCTGATTGAAGGTGAACTTCGTCCGGGTATGAAAGTCGTAGTCGTCGAGGATTTGATTTCTACAGGTGGTAGTAGTTTGAAGGCTGTTGAAGCAATTCGTCGCGATGGTTGCGAAGTAATCGGTATGGTTGCAGCTTATACGTATGGATTCCCGGTAGCAGAAGAGGCATTCAAAAATGCGAAGGTGACTTTGGTAACGTTGACCAATTATGAAGCAGTGCTTGATGTTGCTCTTCGTACAGGTTATATTGAAAAAGAAGACATACAGACATTGAACGAATGGCGTAAAGACCCTGCTCATTGGGATGCTGGAAAATAAGATTCATTTTTTGATCAAACATATTTGGTAAAAAGAACTGTTCGGACAATATTTGGCCGGATTGTTCTTTTTTTGTTTTATACTAATAGAAGTTTATGAGTAATTTTGAGAGTAGTGTCAAGGTAATACCTTACAGCCAGGAGCGCGTATATAATAAACTTTCGGATTTAAGTAATCTGGAAGCAGTCAAAGACCGTTTGCCAAAAGATAAGGTGCAGGATTTGAGTTTTGATTCGGACACGTTGAGTTTTAGTGTTTCCCCTATTGGACAATTGACTTTGCAAATTGTAGAGCGCGATCCTTGTAAATGTATAAAGTTGGCAACAACTAACTCTCCTCTTCCCTTTAATATGTGGATTCAACTGGTTGAAACTGCAGAAGAAGAGTGTAAAGTGAAGGTTACTATCGGAATGGATCTTAATCCATTTATGAAAGCAATGGTGCAGAAACCTCTCCAGGAAGGTTTGGAGAAGATGGTTGATATGTTGGCAGTTATTGAATATTAAACTTTTTTTTATGGCACAGAAACTTTGGGAGAAGTCCGTACAGGTAAATAAGGATATCGAACGTTTCACAGTAGGTCGTGATCGTGAGATGGATCTTTATTTGGCCAAGCATGATGTGCTTGGTTCTATGGCTCATATTACGATGCTTGAAAGCATTGGGTTGTTGACAAAAGAAGAACTGGACCAGTTGCTGGTGGAATTGAAGAGTATTTATGCCTCGGCCGAAAAAGGCGAATTTGTGATAGAAGACGGGGTGGAAGATGTACATTCGCAGGTAGAATTGATGTTGACCCGTCGTTTGGGTGATATCGGAAAGAAAATACATAGTGGCCGTTCCAGAAATGATCAGGTTCTCTTGGACTTGAAACTTTTTACCCGTACGCAAATTAAAGAGGTTGCCGAGGCAGTAGAACAACTATTTCATGTCTTGATCCGTCAGAGCGAACGATATAAAAACGTTTTGATGCCGGGATATACACACCTGCAGATTGCAATGCCTTCTTCTTTTGGCTTGTGGTTTGGTGCCTACGCCGAGAGTCTTATGGACGATATGCTGTTTTTGCAGGCAGCATTTAAAATGTGTAATCGTAATCCGTTAGGTTCAGCAGCCGGATATGGTTCGTCTTTTCCTTTGAACCGTACCATGACGACTGACTTATTAGGTTTTGATTCAATGAATTACAATGTTGTGTATGCTCAAATGGGGCGTGGAAAGATGGAACGCAATGTTGCTTTTGCATTGGCTACGATTGCCGGAACAATCTCCAAATTAGCTTTTGACGCCTGTATGTTTAACAGTCAAAACTTCGGTTTCGTCAAGTTGCCCGATGACTGCACTACAGGATCCAGCATTATGCCTCATAAGAAGAATCCTGATGTGTTTGAACTGACACGTGCTAAATGCAATAAATTGCAATCGCTTCCCCAACAGATTATGATGATTGCGAACAATCTGCCTTCCGGCTATTTTCGTGATTTGCAGATTATCAAAGAAGTTTTCCTTCCTGCTTTTCAGGAACTGAAAGACTGTTTGCAGATGACAACCTATATCATGAATGAAATAAAGGTAAATGAACATATTCTTGATGATGACAAATACCTTCTTATTTTTAGTGTGGAAGAGGTAAATCGTTTGGCACGTGAAGGTATGCCTTTCCGTGATGCATATAAAAAGGTAGGTTTGGATATTGAAGCAGGTAAATTCTCGCATACTAAAGAAGTACACCATACTCATGAAGGTAGTATTGGTAACCTTTGTAATGCAGAAATCTCCGCATTGATGCAGCAAGTGATTGATGGATTCAACTTTTGTGGAATGGAGAAAGCGGAGAAAGCACTGCTTGGAAGATAAAATAAACTTTCGGAGGATAGTTTTTTAAACTTTCCTCCGAAAAGATTTGGCAGAAACAAGTAAACTACTTATCTTTGCACCCGTTGAAAAAACGCGGAAATAGCTCAGTTGGTAGAGCATAACCTTGCCAAGGTTAGGGTCGCGAGTTCGAGTCTCGTTTTCCGCTCTTTCTTTGAAAGGATGCTCGAATGGTGGAATGGTAGACACGAAGGACTTAAAATCCTTTGGCCATTGCGGCTGTGCGGGTTCAAGTCCCGCTTCGAGTACGAGTATTCTTTATAAGGCTTCATGAATCATTGATTCATGAAGCCTTTTTATTTTTATGGGTGTATAATATACATTTTATTTATTTTCTGGAAAGCTCTATATGATAGCTGCTTGGAAGAAATAAACCAAAAAAGAGTTATAATATTTTTTTATTGTGTTATTAATCTTTTATTTTGCTTTTAGATTATGATTTAATGTATAATATTATATTGAATCATTCCTTAGACCTAAATATATGTAATATTTGATTTAACCGCTAACACTGAAAAATACTAGAGAGATGGAGAATAATGACAGGCAGATTGAATTAAAGTTTCAGAGGTTTTTCACTGTAAATTTTCCAAAGGTAAAGAACTTTGCTCAAATGCTGCTAAAATCGGAAGCGGATGCAGAAGATGTGGCTCAAGATGTTTTCTGTAAGCTCTGGTTGCAGCCTGAGTTGTGGCTGGATAATGATAAAGAACTAGACAATTATATTTTTATAATGACTAGAAATATAGTTCTGAATATCTTTAAACATCAACAGGTAGAACAGGAATATCAGTCGGAAGTTATAGAGAAGACTCTTCTTTATGAATTAACAGAAAAGGAAGAGATCTTGAATAACGTATATTATAAGGAGATGTTGATGATTATTCAACTCACCCTGGAGAAAATGCCGAAGCGTCGGAGGTTGATATTCGAACTTAGTCGTTTCAGGGGATTAAGTCATAAAGAAATAGCTGATAAACTCGATGTTTCTATCCGAACAATAGAGCATCAGGTTTATTTGGCATTGATCGAATTAAAGAAGGTACTCCTCTTTTTTATTTTTTTTCTCTAATATTTTTAAGTAGTATGTATGTAGTAGTTGTATTTAGTGTATAAAGCCCAAAAAAGAAAGAAAAAGATTCATGAAAAATTATATTCAACAACTCGTAGAATTATTCGGCCATAATAGCTATTCAGCCGGAACACAGAAGAAAGTGCAACAGTGGTTGGCTGATGAGGAGCATGTTGATGAAAAGAGTGAGGCTCTTCGTGAGCTTTGGAAACAAGCAGGAGAGCAGAAAGTGCCTGATGGCATGCAACAATCAATACAACGAATGCGGCAGAATCTGGGAATGCAGTCTATCACTTCACGTAGAAATTACCAGTTACTTATATGGAGAGCTGCAGCTATTTTCTTGTTAGCAGTCTCATCCGTTTCTATTTATTTGATGTTGGAAAAGGAACGGCCGGAAAAAGATTTAGTTGAATGCTATATACCGACAGCGGAAATTCGTGAACTTACATTACCGGATGGTACAAATGTCATGCTGAATTCGAAGAGTATACTACTATATCCGGAAAAATTTACAGGAGAGACTAGAAGCGTATATTTGATTGGTGAGGCCAACTTTAAAGTGAAACCGGATAAGAAGCATCCTTTCATTGTAAAGGCCAATGATTATCAAGTTACTGCTTTAGGTACTGAATTTAATGTAAATGCTTATCCGGAAAATAGCGAACTGATGGCTACTTTGCTGGAAGGTAGTGTGAAAGTTGAATTCAATAACTTGCTGTCCAATATTATTTTAAAGCCTAATGAACAGTTGGTATATGACAAACATACGAAAGCGCACAATCTGCGGATGCCTGAGATAGATGATGTGACGGCATGGCAACGTGGGGAATTGGTTTTTAGTAATATGTATCTGGAGGATATTTTTACAAGTCTTGAACGCAAATTTCCTTATGCTTTTGTATATAGCCTTCATAGCTTGAAAAAGAATACATATAGTTTCCGCTTCTCCAAACAGGCGAATCTGGAGGAAGTTATGAAGATTATATCGCAAGTTGTAGGAAATGTAAACTATGTTATCAAGGGAAATAAGTGCTATGTAACTAGTAAAGAATAAATATATTGTAGAACCTTTTAAATTTAATACGTAATGCAAAAAAATACCCGGAAGGAATGGCCGTTCCTCCCGGATATGAAATCAATCTCTTTTAATATTAGCGTAATATTGACGCTATTCTGAATGATCCTAGAATAATAACCAATTAACTAATACTAAAGATGCTACAAATCTACGAAAAAATAGCAGAAAAAATAGCTCATAAGCGGGTCTTTCTCACTTTTTTAAGTCTTATTCTTATACAGACTTTCGCTTTGGCTCAAAATGATAGTAAAATAACTATCCAGCAGAAGAACATCACTGTCATTGATGCCTTAAAAACTGTGGAAAAACAGTCCAAAAAGTCTATAAATTATAGTGATTCCGAATTAAAAGGAAAAGTAATAGCCCAGTTAAACTTGCAGAATGCATCCCTCGAGACCGCACTTGATACCATCTTAAAAGGGACGGGCTTTTCATTCCAGATTCAAGGTAACTACATCATAATAGCTGAAAAGAAGCCTGTAGTTGCACAAACCCTTAAAAATATCAAAGGAAAGGTTACTGATGAAAGCGGTGAACCGTTGATTGGAGTAAATATATCTGTGGATGGTAGTTCTACAGGTACGATTACCGATTTCGATGGTAACTTTACGATCAAGGCGGCAGAGAAATCTATTCTCAAAGTATCTTATATCGGATATGCTGCACAGATAATTCCTGTTTCCAAGAAAGATTTCTATCCGGTTGTAATGAAGCAGGATACAGAAGTGCTCGATGAAGTTGTTGTGACGGCATTGGGTATCAAACGTGCAGAAAAGGCGTTGTCTTACAATGTACAACAAGTCAAGGGAGATGCTCTGACTACAGTAAAAGATGCTAACTTCGTAAACTCGCTGAACGGTAAGATAGCCGGAGTGAGTATTAACAAAAGTGCTAGTGGAGTTGGTGGTGCGACACGTGTTGTAATGCGTGGTGCAAAATCTATTGAAGGTGATAACAATGCTTTGTATGTGGTGGACGGTATTCCTTTGTTCAATACCAATATGGGAAATACCGACAGTGGTATTATGGGTGAAGGTAAGGCCGGAACAGAAGGAATCGCCGACTTCAATCCCGAAGATATTGAAAGTCTTTCTGTTTTGAGTGGTCCTTCGGCTGCTGCGTTGTATGGTAGTAGTGCCGCTAACGGTGTAATTTTGATTACCACTAAAAAAGGAAAAGAAGGAAAACTTTCAGTGCAGTTCTCTTCTTCTTCAGAGTTCAGCAAAGCTTATATGACTCCTGAGTTTCAAAATACGTATGGTAACAAAAAAGATATGTATGAAAGCTGGGGTGAGAAACTGTTGACTCCTACAAGTTATGATCCTAAGAAGGATTTCTTTAATACCGGAACAAACTTTATTAATTCGGTTACGTTGACCACCGGTACGAAATCGAATCAGACTTTTGCTTCTGTTTCTTCTACCAATTCCAAAGGTATTGTACCTAATAATGAATATGATCGTTTGAATTTCACAATCCGTAATACGGCAACTTTCCTTAATGATAAATTACAACTCGATTTAGGTGCGTCGTATGTGAAACAGAAAGACAAGAATATGGTATCGCAAGGACAATATTGGAATCCGGTGATGGCCGCCTATTTGTTCCCTCGTGGTGAAGACTTTGATGGAATTAAGTCATTCGAACATTTCGATGAAAGTCGCCAACTTCCGGTTCAGTATTGGCCGGTGGCAGATCCGGTATATGCTTCACAGAACCCTTACTGGACTGCTTATCGCAATGTAGCTACGAATGAAAAGAGTCGTTATATGTTCAACGTAGGGTTGACTTATAATATTACCGATTGGTTGAATGCGACAGCCCGTTTCAGAATGGATGACACACATGTATTGTTTGAACGCAAGATTTACGCTTCATCCGACGATAAATTTGCGGAAGGAAAGAAAGGACTGTATGGATACAATAACTATGAAGACCGTCAGGAATATGCCGACTTTATGTTGAACGTAAATAAACATATAGCTGATTTCAGTATTTCTGCCAATGCGGGTTGGAACTATTCTAACTATTGGGCATTGGAGAGAGGATACAAAGGGACATTATTGGGAGTGCCCAATAAATTTGCGGCTTCTAATATCGATCCGGCTAATGGTCGTATCTCAGAAAAGGGTGGTGATAGTCGTGTACGTAATCATGCTGTTTTTGCCAATTTGGAACTTGGTTGGAAGAGTATGCTTTATTTGACGCTGACCGGACGTAATGACTGGAATTCACGTTTGGTGAATACCGATGAAGAATCTTTCTTCTATCCCTCAATCGGTCTGTCCGGGATTATTTCCGAGATGGTCAAATTGCCCGAATTTATCTCTTACCTGAAAGTTCGCGGTTCGTATACGGAAGTCGGTGCGCCTGTATCCCGTTCGGGACTGACTCCGGGTACGGTAACTACCCCTATTGTGGGTGGTGCATTAGATCCTACCGGTATCTATCCGTTTACTGATTTCAAGGCAGAGCGTACAAAGTCATACGAATTTGGATTAAGTCTGAAGTTGTGGAATAAATTAAGTGCGGAGGTAACCTACTATCATTCTAATACATACAATCAGACCTTCTTGGGTGATCTTCCGGAATATACCGGATACAAGCAGATTTATTTGCAGGCCGGTAATGTGGAAAATCGTGGTTGGGAGGCTTCATTAAGCTATTCCGATCGGTTTAAGTTCGGATTAGGAATCTCTTCAACATTGACATTCTCTCGAAATATAAACGAGATTAAGGAGATGGTTGAAAACTATCATACGGATTTGATGGATGAACCGATTAATATTCCGGAGGTTTTGAAGGATGGTGGTCGTGTCATCTTGAAAGAA
This sequence comes from Bacteroides sp. MSK.20.12, assembly GCF_019052435.1. Lineage (NCBI taxonomy): Bacteria > Pseudomonadati > Bacteroidota > Bacteroidia > Bacteroidales > Bacteroidaceae > Bacteroides > Bacteroides sp. MSK.20.12. The sequence goes on from NZ_JAHQVH010000002.1 coordinate 221,171, forward strand.
GGCGGAAGTATCCACGATATTTATGCCAACACCTTCTTGAAGAAAGACCACCTGGGATATGTTGAGGTAAAGAGCGACGGAACCTTTGGAATGGAAAAGGGGGAACCTGTTTATTTGGGAAAAACTTCTCCTGACTTTAATCTGGGATGGAGTAATATGTTGACATACAAAGGCTTTGGACTCGGGTTCCAGATCAACGGGCGTTTTGGTGGTGTGGTGACCTCTTCTACAGAGGCATTGCTTGATCGTTACGGTGTGTCCAAACGTTCGGCTGAGGCTCGTGAAGCGGGAGGCGTATTGTTGAAGGGACAAGGTCTGGTAGATGCGAAGTCTTATTATCAGATGACAGGTACGGGAAATTATGAAACTTCCGGTTACTATGTATACAGTGCCACCAATATTCGTTTGCAAGAACTTACCTTTAGCTATACTATGCCTAATAAGTGGTTTGGTAACGTGTTGAAAGATGTTACAGTTTCGTTTATAGCCAACAATCCTTGGATGTTGTATTGCGAAGCTCCGTTCGATCCGGAACTGACTCCTTCCACTAGTACTTACGGACAAGGTAATGATTATTTTATGCAACCGAGTGTTCGTAGCTTTGGCTTCGGTATTAAATTTAAATTATAATACACCTTCTTTATTATGAGAAAAATGAATCATTTTAAACTATTAGCGGTGATATGCGCAATGGCGCTATTTGCCTCATGCAATTTTGAAGAAATCAATACCAACCAATTTGAGATGAGCGACGGAGAAGGTGCGATGGATGGTTTTGAAGTCGGAGGGCTGATTACAGCTATGCAACGGACAGTGATTCCCGTAGGCACACAGGCTGATGATACAGATGTTATCAATGAATATCAAATAGCTTATCATCTGTCGGCCGATAATTGGAGTGGATTTTTTGGCGAGAACAACAGTAACGGTTGGAACGCAGGTAGTAACAATACTACTTATTATTTGTTGGACAATTGGATAAAAGCGACCTATACACAGTCTTATACCAATGCTCTTGATCCTTGGAAGAAATTGAAAATAGCGTCCGAGAAAAATGGTACGCCCGAAGTCTTTGCTTTGGCTCAAATTCTGAAGATTTCCGCTTGGCACAAGACACTTGAAAGTTTCGGTCCGATGCCTTATTCTCATGCGGCGGACGCTACAATGAACATTCCGTTCGATTCGGAGAAAGAGGTGTATACGGCGATGTTTGAAGAATTGACCGCAGCCATTGAAGAATTAACGGAAAAGGCGGAAAATGGGGTGAATGTAATGGGCGCTTATGATGCGGTATATGCCGGAGATGCTACCAAATGGGTGAAATACGGCAATTCGCTGATGCTTCGTTTGGCTATGCGTGTCCGCTTCGCTGATGCGGAACTGGCGAAAAAGTATGCTACTCAAGCAGTGAATCATTCTATTGGCGTGATGACGGCTAAGGATGATGCGGCTCAAATGAGTCAAGGAGCGGGTATGACTTTCCGCAACAACATTGAATGGTTGGCAGGCAACTATAATGAAGCTCGTATGGGTTCTTCCATCTTTTCTTATCTGATGGGATATGAAGACCCGCGTTTGAGCGTTTATTTTTTGCCGATGGATGGTAATGCCTCTTATGGTGTTGAGGCTTTCGACGGAAAAACGTATCAAGCGGTGCCGGCAGGGCATGCCAATGCGCAGAATGACATCTACAAATCTTGCTCAAAGCCCAATATTCAAAGTGGAACTCCTACATATTGGCTGCGTGCATCGGAAGTTTATTTTTTGCGTGCGGAAGCAGCTTTAGTGTGGGAAGGTTTCGGCAGTGCGAATTCATGGTATAAACAGGGCATTGATATGTCTTTTCAGGAGAATGGTGTGACCGATCCTGTAGACGATTATATGAATTCCAATTTGTCACCTCGGGCATATGTTTTTTCCCATTATCAGTATGGGCAAACACTTTCTGCTCCGTGTGAGACTACTGCCAAGTTTGAAGGAACAACAGAGCAGAAGTTGGAAAAAATTATGATTCAGAAGTGGATTGCTTTGTTTCCTAACGGACAGGAAGCGTGGACGGAATGGAGAAGAACCGGTTATCCGAAGTTGAATGTCATTAAGACTTTGAAAGGAGCAGTGCAAGGCGCAACTCTTGAGGGCGGTATTCGCCGTATGATTTATCCTACCAGTTTTTCTCAGACTAACGAGGGAAAGGCTATTTATGAAGCAGCCTTGAAGTTGTTCAATAACGGTGCAGGTGGCGAAGATAAGTCTTCTACCCGTTTGTGGTGGGATTGTAAGAGATAACCTACATGTATCATTTTAATACAGATGAAGAATATGAAATCATTAAGAAAATTGTTATATATTATTCCATTGACAGGCATGATGGTAACTTCTTGCATGGATGTGGAGAATATTGAGATAGACCATATAGGCGGGTATGCCACAATGAACAATGCGGAGAGTGAGGCATATTATGCCAATCTGCGCGCCTATAAGGCGACTGCTTGGAATTACAATCGTCCCGTAGCTTTCGGATGGTATTCCAATTGGGCGCCTGCTGGAGCTTATCGAAGAGGATATCTCTCTGCTATGCCCGATAGTATGGATTTTGTTTCAATGTGGAGTGGCGCTCCAGGACGTTATGAAATCACTCCGGAGCAGAAGGCAGATAAAGAGTTTGTGCAAAAGGTGAAAGGAACGAAACTGTTGCAGGTAAGTCTGCTTTCTTATCTTGGTAAGGGTGCGACACCAAATTCGGTATACCTCGAAGTGGAAAAACAAGCGGAGGAAGAAGGCTGGTCGGCGGCTCAATTGGAAACGGCGAAGAAACAAGCCCGTTGGAAATATTGGGGATTTGAAGGTCAGTTTGAAAGTGAAAACCATTATGCATGTCTGGCGAAGTTTGCCAAAGCTCTGTGCGATTCTTTGTATGCAAACGAATGGGACGGTTATGATGTAGACTGGGAAATCGGTAGTGGTGTGTTTGATATGGATGGCACATTGAGTCAGAATAAGCATTTGATTCATTTGGTTAAAGAAATGAATAATTACATTGGCCCGAAAAGCGATCCGGAAGGTAAAGGACATAAAATGATCTGTATTGATGGAAATATTTATGGGCTTACCCATGAATTGGATGAGTATGTCGATTATTGGATTATACAAAGTTATGGTAGTTCCAATCCCGGTTTTGATGGTTATGGCGTTGATCCTAAGAAAATAATCTGCACAGAGAACTTTGAAAAGTATGCCACTAATGGAGGTCAATTGCTGAAGCAGGCAGCTGCTATGCCGCGAGAAGGTTATAAAGGTGGAGTAGGAGCTTATCGCTTCGATAATGATTATGACAATACGCCAAATTATAAATGGATGCGTCAGGCTATTCAAATCAATCAGCGGGTTTTCAATGAATGGAAAGCGAAACAAAACGAAGCGGAAAATAAACCGCAGGAATAAGTGGACTTATAAAATTCTAAAACAGTAAAAAGATGATGAATAAACATATATTCTATTATTTGATGGTAGGTAGTATGGCGTTATTGTTGGGCGCTTGCAACGACAGCATGAATGACCTGCTGGAGCCTAAGGTTTATTTCGAAAGCAAGGAATATAATTTCTCGGTGGAAGATGAAATGGATGTAATGACATTTGATCTGGTTTCAAGACTCTCGTCAGCAACTTCCTCTCAGGTAGACGTATCATATAGTGTAGCCGAACCAAGTGTAGTAGACGAATACAATGCAAAGTATGGCACAAATTATGAGATGCTTGATGTTTCGCAGGTAAAGCTAAGCAGTACGACATCTTCTATTTCGAGTGGAAAATTGTATGCGGATAATGTAGAAGTCGAACTTTCCGGGTTAGAAGCTTTGAAAGCCGGGAACTCGTATGTTTTGCCTATGCGGGTGCATTCGTCTTCGGTGTCGACTCTTTCCGGAACAAACATTGCATATTTCTTTTTCTCCAAACCGTTGAAAATTACCAAAGCTGGTAACTTCAGTAATCACTATATTTCTGTGAAGTTCCCTGTCGGTACTTTCTTCTCGTCATTCACTTACGAAGCATTGATTAATGTGGATTATTTCCTCGATAATAATACGATTATGGGAACCGAAGGTGTGATGATCCTCCGTATCGGTGATGCGGGAGGAGGAATTACTCCTAAAGATTATTTGGAAGTGGCCGGAGGACAGAACTACCGTGTAACGAAACCGTTGTTAACAAATCGTTGGTATCATGTAGCGTTGACTTATGATCAACCGACAGGAAAAACAGGCATTTATGTAAATGGTGAGAAATGGGCTGGTTCAGATTGGGGTATTGACGGTTTTGATCCGAATTCGGATATGGGTTTTTATATTGGTAGAATCTATGGTTTTAAATGGGGTGAACGTCCATTCCATGGTAAAATGAGTGAAGTCCGTGTTTGGAGTGTAGCCCGTACGGAAAATCAACTTAAGCAGAATATGCTGGGTGTTGACCCTGCTTCAGAAGGCTTGGCACTTTATTATAAACTAGACGGATCGGAGACTCAGGAAGGTGGAGTTATCAAAGATGCCACAGGGCGTATAAACGGTACTACAAATGGAATTACTATTAAGACGTTGGATGCTCCGATAGCTATCAATTAATGGAACACACAAATTTGTGAGAGATTTTGCTCTTTGCATTTTTGAATATGAGTGAAAGCCTGCTTACTGAAAAGATAATATTCTTTGGGTAAGCAGGTTTCTTTTATTTATGTTTGTTTTATGAAGAAGTTACTATTTCCCCTGTTTATATCTTTTCCATCTAAATGTTTTTGCCAGTACCTTTATACATATAATTTATGCGGTTCATGTAAACCAATATGTAAACCGGAAAAATACGAATAAAATCTGTTGAATCCATAAAGCGAAGATATTACGGAGAAAGCTTTCTACTGTAATTATGATCTTTTTAGGGAACTTCTCAGATAATGATTGGCGCTGCTTCCAATGACATAAGATTACAGACGAAGGTGGAGATAAAATAGGAGATATTATCTTTGGCAGTTCGATATGTTCTAAGTACATTTGTTTCTGATAAAAGAAATGAATGTTCAAGATGAATATGGAAGAAAGTAATAACGGAAGCAAGAAACTGCAAATACGCAATAGTACGGCTGAATTTCTTATTTTTCAGATAGAGAATAAAGAAGAAGGCATTGAAGTGCTTTATCAGGACGAAACTTTGTGGCTGACGCAGAAGACGATGTCGATATTGTTCGATGTTGATATACGCACAATTAATGAACATTTGAAAAATATATATTCGCAAGGAGAAGTAGATAAGAATACAACTATCCGGAAAAACCGGATAGTTCAAAAAGAAGGTAATCGGAATATTTCTCGTGAAGTTTTTATTTATAGTCTTGATGCCATCATTTCAGTCGGCTATCGCGTCAACTCCGTGCGCGCCACTCAATTTCGGCAATGGTGTACATTTATACTTCGGCAGTTTGCCATTCGTGGATATGTCATTGATAAAAAGCGAATGGAGAACGGATCATTCATCAATGAAGATTACTTTGAACATTTGCTTGCTGAAATCCGGGAAATACGATTGAGTGAGCGACGTTTCTACCAAAAGCTAACAGATATTTATGCTACCAGCATAGACTATAACCTCAATGCCCCGACCACACGTTTGTTTTTCAAAAAAGTCCAGAACAAAATGCACTATGCAGTTCATGGACACACGGCGGCAGAACTTATTGTAGAGCGTGCCGATGCAGAGAAGGAACACATGGGACTAACTACCTGGGAGAAAGCTCCTAACGGAAAGATTGTAAAAACAGATGTGTCGATAGCAAAGAATTATTTGAAAGAAGAAGAACTGGAGTCAATGGGACGGTTGGTCAATGCTTTTCTGGATTTGGCAGAAGACCGGGCAAAGCGGCATATTCCTATGACGATGGAAGACTGGGCGAAACGCATAGACAAATTCTTGGATAGCGATGACCGCCCGGTTTTAAATGATTCAGGAAAAGTTTCTACCGAACAAGCGAAAGACTATGCGGAAACTGAATTTGAGAAATACCGTATCATTCAGGACTGTTTGTTTCAGTCTGATTTCGACAAGTTTAATATTGGTGATACACTAGACTTTGTGGATGAAATTAAATAAGATTACCCCTATTCATCTATGAAACAAAACTCTCAAATTTAGATCTTATGATGATTTGTACCTGTTTTATTGTCATACTGTCAGGATTATGCGCAAGTAGATGAATATCAACGTTCTATCACCTGACAATAACCATTGATAATAGGCTGACAATAAAATATCCCGACTTTTATTGTCAGCCTTACTTTTATCTCTTATAATACCTTTATTACCTGATAAACAGTACCTTTATAAGTATGCTTCGAAGGAATACCGCATTTTTGCAGCAATCTCCCGAAGTGGTATACTTTGTTATCAGACAATGACATACCGCTTTTCTTCTTCAGATAATTCAAGATTTCAACCGGAGTAAGAAATTCCCCTTCCTCTTTCGTTTGTGCAGCCTTGAAATACTGGTAAAACAATTGCAACATAGCCGGTGTCTGCTCAAACTCACGGTTGTTTTCCGTCATAATCTGCTCATCCTCACTGTCAAACCAGTAGCGTTCGCCATGATGAATCTCGTGCATGGCTTGTGCATAAAGCTGTTCATAATCTATCGGCTGTGTAGTGTCGATGTTTCCCGTCACTTCAATACAAATGAAACGGCGGCTTCCCGAAGGATCAGTCAGCAAATCCTTCTGATTGCTTGTACCGATAAATGAAGCATACCGTTGCAATTCAAGTACCGAGCGACCGTGCGGTTTCCGTAGATTGACCACAGGCTTTTGAAGAATATGTTTCAGAAATCCCTGTTGTGGCAGAGTTATCTGGTCAAACTCATCGATGTTGATGAGCGCAAACCGATTCAGATACAGTTCTGCATCTCGTTTATGGCTGAAATCAATGCTGTCTGTATAGTAAGCGCGAAGCGCAGGCGGAATCATTTCACGGCAGAAAGTTGATTTATGAGTTCCCTGTCGGCCCACTAATATGGGCGACGTATTGTTTGCGTGCATTTTATCTACCCCTCTCCAATGTGAAACCATATTCAGGAACCAACGGTGGAAAAGCAATTCCCAATGCGGATTTTTGCAAGGGACCCTGTTTGCCAAAGCATGAATACGGTCTTTGCCGTCCCAATGAGGCAGATGAAACAAGAACTCTTCCAACGGATTGTAGATTGGCACACGGTTGGAATGTAAGTATCGGTCTATGTCCCTGTCCCATACGCCAATACCTTCGGATTGGGCATCAAGCATGATACTGTTTTGTGCCCGTTTGTCGATGGAATGAAAATAAAACTGAAACGAGAAACGCTCCCGGTATTCCACTTCCCCGATCTGCGTATTATAACGGAACTCATAACGACGGTTCATAAATTCGTCCATCTGCAGGCTAAGGCGTTGCTCTTTAGTCAGGCAGTTGCTTTTGGGCACTCCCTTACATTCCTTGTATACGTTTCTTATCATTTCGCGTATCAGCATCGGATTTTTTCTTTTGTAATAACGCATGATGGTCCGTCGGGTTACCTCCTCTTCCGGGATGCCGGAGTAGTAACAATTTTCGGCAAGCGGGACTACTAAAGTTTGCAAATCATGATCGTTCCGATGCCAGTCTGTTTCCATTTCTTCGAATGTCTTCCGCAATGCTGCTTCATAAAGCAATGCTACTGTATCTTCCGTGTCATACCCCGGCAGTGCTCGATTCAGTGGAGATGTTTCAGTGCTCGATTTCTCATGATAAGTCATCTCGCCGGGCATACCGATGGGTTGTGAAAGATAGAAAGGGACAGGAGTGGGACGGTAAATCAAGTCCGGATCATAACTAAGACGTGAGAATTGTTCCAGTTTCGGCTCTTTCAATAGAATGTTGAAGGGAAGTTGAGGCTGATAACATTTAATGGCAAGCCGGTAAGCATGTGCCTGAAACACTTCGGCTTCTTCCGTTGTTTGCGGTAAAGTGCCGTCCGGACGGGTGAAGCAAGTCCATATCTTGACGCTTTTACCACTTGCTCCCATAAAAGCCAGCATTGTTTGGGGAAGTTCGGCTGCCTTTTGCTTCACGATTTCCACTTCTGTCTTTCCGGCTAGCGGACCGATGGTCAGTTCTACAATGCCATTGTAGGTTTTCATTCGCTTCACTCCGTTCACTCGCCCGAAGGCTGCTGCGGGAATCACTCGTGGTAGTTTGTTGGCGAGGGAACAAGGCTCGTCGGGTAGAACAAAATGCAGGGCCTGACGTAATTCGGTTACCGGGCGGAGCTTGGTTTCTTTTTTCATTTTTTCTATCAGCAGGTCGATGTCTGTCACGCTTAGTGCCTCCGTATCTCCGTTTTCCCTGATTTGTGTAATCTTCATTTTTCTTCTCTTGATATTTAATGAGAGTAAGTGTTTGTTATTGGTTTCAAAGGTACGGATAAGGTACTTGTAAAACAAACTATTTGCGCTTTATCGCGATAAAGAATGTGCTTTCTTGTTATACTCTATTCAAGAAGGCGGACTTGAAACATTAACAAGTAAGTAAAGATATGCTCGCCACTGTGTATTGTTGCCTAAAGACACCGTTATTCTTACGTTAACTTACCGGTATTGGTAGTTCGCCACGGCCGTGACGAGATCTTCCCACGGCCGTGGTAGGAATTCGTCACGGCTGTGGAAAGAAGTCACCACGGCCGTGGAAAGGTAAAGATACCGTAGCTTTAGCCGAACAATACATGCTTCTTTAGTGAAAGATACCAGATGCGCAGCATTCAATTAACGGGGGCGACATTCGCTTCGTAGCGAGTTTATATTTCTTATACGCTCTTTGCTAATATTGAACTTCCTCTCTTTCAATACAAAACTTCCTGTATTTATTTCCGTATTTCCACTTTGTTTCGAAAAAAAAGCATATCTTTGTCATACGCTTTCTGTTCACCAGCGTGGTGAAACAGGTAAGAAGCGTTATTTATTTTGAAATAGGAATATTATTGCATTATCCCTCGTTCTTGAAATCTAGCAAGTTTCTGTCCGTAGAGGGGTGGTTCAACAGATATTCCACGTGAACGGTCGTATATCAACATATTGATGGAAGATGTGTTATATATAAACGATTAGCGTGGATGTCTGTTGTTATCATTATCTTATGGACGGGTTTGCTAGGCCTCAAGGACAGATAATGATTCAACAGCATTCACGCTTTTATTGTACCCGGTTGGTTTCATGATCTTTATAAATCCCCAACCTCGTATGTCAACATATCGATGAAAGATGTGTTATATATACACAATTAGCGTGGATGTCTGTTGTTATCATTATCTTTCGGACGGGTTTGCTAGGCCTCAAATACGGATAATGGTTCAACAGCATTCACGCTTTTTTTGTACCCGGTTGGTTTCATGATCCTTATAAATCCCCAACCCCAATCTCCTGTCCGCCCGGAATACAAAAAGCGCGAATGTTTGTTGAATCAACATCAACAGAGCACTATTTATTCCTTGTTGTATAACAAATTAAAAACAAACACTATGTCACAATGGATTAGCATAGAAGCGGCAGCCGAGAAATACCGACTCGAAAAAGAGTATATCTGGCTCTGGGTGGAAATGAAAAAAATCACAGTGTCTTATGAGAACGATACAGTTTCCATAGATGATGATAGTATCCAGCAATTCATAAAACGGACTAAGCTGGGAATTACGTCTGAATATATCGATGAGTTAGAGCAACTTTGCATGGAAAAAAACAAAACCAGCAGATTGTATGCTTCACTCTTGAATATGCGGGATCAGGAATTAATGGCAATTAGAGGACAAAGTTCGCGACTGGACGGTTTATGGAAAATGGTGGAGGAACAATACGAAAGACTGCGATCCTTCGAGAAGAATTCTATGTCGGACAACGCTATTTGTAGCAAGTGCTGGATCAGAAAGATATGCAGGAGATTGAAACGAATTCTATAATTCTGCTGTGAATTTAATCTATTAAATAACAGGCTGACAATAAAAGTACGATCTTTTTATTGTCAGCCTATTGTCATAGCTTATTGTCAGGGTGCAATGAGTTGCTAATCACCGTATTATCCAGCCAAAACTCCTGCTGACAATAAGAACCCTCCAATTTATATGTAAACCTAAAACCTATGAAACTTTTCTGTTATTAATTACACGCATGGCCGCAGTATAGTATTCGCAAGGAACAGAAATCAAAATACTGTTTAAACCATTGTCTTTCGTTGACACTTGAATATAAGCTGCATTCAACAAACTCTTTACGCTGGCTACCTCCCAAGGACTACCAGCAAAAACTTTGACTTGAGAAATCTTTCTACTTGTAATCATGATCTTTATAGTGTGTTTTTGTTTTTACTGCGACAAAGATAAGAGAGAAAAGCAACATAGAGGTGCAATATTGTTTCATATATAGTATACAAATGATTCATTGAATCAGGATTTGTATTAATTGACCAGTTTTTTGCGTTAATAAGAGTTGTTTTCCCTCACATCATTCATTTCTTATTTTGCGTATTTGTTATTGTTTCTACAAGGCTATTGATATAAACCTCTATATTATCATAGGCAGTACTTAGATTTCTTCCGTTTGCATCATATTTGTTGGGGTTCAATCCGTTGGCGGTTTCCCATTCGTCAGGCATGCCGTCATTGTCAGAATCGGTAACTTGTGGCAATGATTTTAATGTTGGCCATGCGCTCCAGTCGCTACCAGCTCCGGAAGGCTTTAGGTCTTTCTGACTATCGATAAGTCCGCCCTTAGGATAATTCTGACTTTTCCAATGGATGATACCTTTGTCGCAATGTTCACAAGGACCGTTCGGGCAGGGGGCATCTCCTAATCCGTTGTGTTCGTTCTTTCCGATGAATTGTGCCGTTCCTGTGCGTGTCTCTTCAACGATACGAGTATCTATATCATCTCGTTTGAGACTGCAACCCGCATATTTCAACACCAGTTCGTAAGCTTTTTGTGCCGTGTGGGTAGTTACCGCATCTACTTCTACCGGAGTATCCCGTTTCAGTTCATCGAGAGAGTGACCGGTGTTGTTACGGATACCAGTCCAGTTGTCTTTGTTCACTTTTGCGGCGGCTGCTTCTGTCAGTTGGTTTCCCGCCTCGAAGTAATTCCGGCTGATATGATACTGTCCCAATACCCCTTTGATTGGTGCAAAATCTCCATCAGAAGAGCTGATGTCGATAGCCATCACACGGTTGGCCACTTTGGCATCCGTAGCGGGTCCGGGTTTGTAGTAGTTGTCCACAATGTTAATACCCATTGCTGCGCCGCCATAACATCCGTTACCGCTCCAGTTATAAATAACATTATTACGCATATCAGTACGTTCCTGACCTTGATATTTTACTCCGGAACCGAAACGTGGTGTACGACTGTCATGGTGGGCCATCAGATTATGATGATAGGAAGCGTTGACTCCTCCCCAAATACCGCCATATCCATGAGGGCCTTTGGTATGTCCCGATAAGCGGAGACTTTCTGAAATAATACACCATTGCATGGTAAAGTTAGTATTATCATAGAATGAAGCACATTCGTCAGTGCTCCAACTGATGGAACAATGGTCAATCATGATATTGTTTTTCTGGCGTCCTCCCAGAGCATCTGCACCGTCGGAAGCCGAAGAACCCAGCAAATCCGTATCTCCCATCCGGAAACGCAGGTATCGTAGAATTACATTATCGGCCGATACATTTACTGGAAAGTGAGCCAGGCAGATACCGTCTCCGGGAGCTGTCTGTCCGGCTATCGTGACATCACCGTTCCGAATGTCCAGTGTCGATTTTAGATAAATGGTGCCGGATATACAGAAGACAATTATACGAGGCTCCTTTTGTTCGATGGCATACCGGAGGGTACCCGGTGCTTTGGAGTCTTCCAGGGATCTGACAATATATACCTTTCCACCTCTTCCTCCTGTAGTGTTCATTCCTCCTCCTTCAGCTCCGGGAAAGGCATATGCTGTTTCTTCCACTGGTGGAGATACGGAGGGAGAATCCGGTGGAGTCTCCTGTTCTTTATTATCTTCATTGACTGAAGATGTGGAACAGGAGGAGAACGATTCTACTTGTGTGGCAAACAGTAGTGCCACGAAAATGAATTTTACCTTGTTGTTTTTCATATCTTACCTGATTTTTTATAAAATGTGATGATAGTGATACTGATACAAATGTAAGCGGATAGAATTTGATAGACAACTGGTTGCATAGATAGTGCACCAGATTGCACAAAAAGTCCGCAACTTTTGAATGATATTAAAAAAGTCCACGCAAACAAACAAATAGTGAGAAAGTATTCATGTTGTTCCGTATACTTTTGTAACGTGAAATAGTAACTGCTCAAGGCAGGACGACCAAATAATAATGGAATAAGAATCTATCATTAAGAATATAACAAATAATTTATGAAAGCACATTTATTTTCAAAGATGTCCCAAGGACTATTGTTGTTATCAGCTTTGCTGGCAACAAGTTGCAAGGAAAGTAGCAATAACTTTTTTGTTCCCGACCATGAAGCCCCTTCTTTGGTGTCTGTAACTCCTGCAAATGGTGAAACGGCCGAAGAAAACAATACGATTCTGCTTACTTTTAACGAGTATGTGAAAGCGGGAGAAGGGAAAGCGAATTTTAATGGCGAAGAAGTGGAGTTGACTTTCAAAGGTAAAACAGCGTCTTACGCTTATACTGCTTTGGACTATAATCAGGTCTGTCAGTTCAGCCTCCCCAAAGGTGCAGTCATAGACTTTCAGGGAAATGTATTCGAAGGTGTCAGTATTCAGTTTACAATCAGAGAACGTCCTCAACCGGAAGCACGCATATTTGATGCGGTGGTCAGTCCTGACGGAAAAGGAAACTATACCAGTATACAGAAAGCAATAGATAATGTCCCCTCGAAAAGAACAGAACCCTGGCTCATTTTCGTGGCGAACGGAACGTATGAAGAACAAATTATTATTCCTGAAGACAAACCGTATATTCATCTCATCGGACAGGATGTGGACAAGACAATTGTCAAGTTACGAATTAACAGCTCAACCGAAGCCAGTGCGACTGATCCGGATGTGTGGAAGTACTCTTATAAGAACTTAGGAAAAACGGAAGCCGCTATGGTATCAGTGAAAGCTACGGATTTTTACGCAGAGAATATATCTTTTGTAAACGGATATGGCAAAGAATTACAGAAAGGTCCTATGGCATTGGCAATGTATACCCAGAATGACCGCAACTCATTCAATAATTGCAAATTCCTCTCGTACCAAGACACTTGGCAGACTGGGCCTAAATCGGATAACGGCAGACTGTATGCACAGAATTGCTGGATTGAAGGAGCCGTTGATTACTTTTATGGAAATGGAAATTGCTTTCTCGAACATTGCACCTTTTATAATATGAGGGATGGCGCAATTATTGTTGCTCCTTCTCATAAAGTAGGAACACGTTGGGGATATGTGTTGAATAATTGCATAGTGGATGGAAATGAATTGGCTGATACAGAAAGAGTCAAGTTGGGACGTCCCTGGCATAATTCTCCGATAGCTGTATATCTCAATACGATTTTTAATATAAAGATAGCTCCGGAAGGATGGACGGATATGGGAGCTATTCCTCAAATGTTTGCTGAATATAACAGTAAGGATAAGGAGGGGAATACTGTAGATTTAAGCCAGCGTAAAACGCAATATACCTATCAGGATGAACAAGAGAATCCGGTGACAGGCATTTGTCAGGCTGTCCTTACGGCAGGTGAAGCAGCTCGGTATACGTATGAAAACGTTGTTCGTGAGGGCGATAATTGGGACCCGAAGAAATATATGGAACAAATATCCGCACCGGAAAATCTGAAAAGAGAAAACGGTATATTAAGTTGGGATGCTTCAAAATATGCAATTTGTTATTTGGTAATTGCGAACGATGAAACTGTACAAATAACCAAGGAAACGTCTTGTAATGTTGAGGAAGGAAAGACATATCAGGTGAAGGCCGTTAGTGAGTATGGGTCTTTGAGTGAACCTTTAAAAGAGTGATGACAATTAAAACTTTAAAATATGAAAATGATAAGTAAAGTATTCAGTTGTATGTTGGCTTTTTCTTCTCTGTTGGGGAATGTGGAAGGACAAAACATCTATAGAATATGGTATGACAAACCCGCTTCTTATTGGGAAGAGGCACTCCCGGTTGGTAATGGACGGATTGCGGCAATGGTGTTCGGTGATCCTCAACTGGAACAAATACAGTTGAACGAAGAAACAGTGTCAGCGGGCTCTCCTTACCAGAACTATAATGAAGAAGCAAAAACGGCTTTGCCGGAAATGCGCCGGTTGATTTTTGAAGGAAAGTACGAAGAAGCGCAGAACATGGCGGCAACGAAGATTCTTTCACAAGTGGGGAATGAAATGCCTTACCAGACAGTGGGTCGTCTGAATATCCGTTATCAAGATCACAAAAAAGTAAATAATTACTATCGTGATCTGGATATAAGCAATGCAGTAGCTGTGACTCGCTACGAAGTAGACGGAGTGGAATTTACCGAAGAAACATTTGCATCATTTACCGATCAACTGGTTATCAGGCATATCAAAGCATCCAAACCGGGAACAATCAATTGCGAATTGTTTTTTAATACCCCGATGAGAGATCCGAAACGTAGTATTTATGGAAAGAAAGGTTTGCGGCTGGAAGGTATTACGCATGGCAGCCGTTATTTTCCGGGTAAAGTGCACTATTGTGCCGATTTGGATGTGAAACATAAAGGTGGGAAAGTGATAACTGCCAATGACACGTTGCTTAGCGTTCAAGGAGCCAGTGAACTTACATTGTATATCTCGATGGCGACTAACTTTGTCAACTATAAAGATATATCGGGCGATCCGTATCAACGGAATAAAGCTTATTTGAAAAATGCAGCGAAAGATTATAGTAAAGCGAAAGCCGCTCATATTGCTGCTTATCAGAAACAATTCAATCGTGTAACTTTGGATTTGGGTGAAACTTCCCAAGCCAATAAGCCGATGGATGTACGTATCAAGGAATTTTCTTCATCCTATGATCCGGCATTGATAGCATTGTATTTCCAGTATGGACGTTACTTATTGATTTCATCTTCACAGCCCGGATGCCAGCCCGCCAACTTGCAGGGCAAATGGAATCATAACCCGGGACCTCCCTGGAGCTGCAATTATACAACGAATATTAATGCTGAAATGAATTACTGGCCGGCGGAAATCACCAACTTGGCCGAACTTCATAAACCATTCATCCAGATGGTACGTGAATTGAGCGAGAATGGGCGTGAAGCTGCCAGTCGAATGTATGGTTGTCGTGGCTGGGTGTTGCATCATAATACGGATTTGTGGCGTATGACGGGTGCAGTGGACCGTCCTTATTGTGGGACATGGCCTGTGGCTAATGCATGGCTTTGCCAGCATTTATGGGACCGTTATTTGTTTTCCGGTGATAAGAAGTATTTGGAGGAAGTATATCCGATGATGAAAAGTGCTTCGGAATTCTTTGTCGACTTTCTGGTACGCGACCCGAACACGGGTTATCTGGTTGTCACTCCTTCCAACTCACCCGAGAATTCTCCGCACTGGATAAAGAAGAAAAGTAATCTTTTTGCAGGAATCACGATGGATAATCAGTTGGTTTTTGATTTATTTTCAAATACATGCGAAGCTGCCAAAGTGCTGAACGCAGATACCGATTTTTGTGATACATTGAAGAATATGCGCCGGCAGTTACCTCCGATGCAGGTAGGGCAGTACGGACAATTGCAGGAATGGTTTGAAGACTGGGATCATCCTAATGATCGTCACCGGCACATCTCTCATCTTTGGGGGCTATATCCCGGTTATCAGATTTCTCCTTATCGTTCTCCGGTACTCTTTGAAGCGGCAAAAAACACATTGATACAACGGGGAGATCCTTCTACCGGTTGGTCAATGGGATGGAAAGTTTGTTTCTGGGCCCGTATGCTTGATGGAGACCATGCTTATCAGTTGATAAAGAATCAGCTGACTTATGTCAGCCCTGAAATACAAAAAGGACAGGGAGGCGGAACGTATCCTAATTTATTCGACGCGCATCCACCTTTCCAAATAGATGGTAACTTCGGTTGCACGGCTGGTATTGCCGAAATGCTGGTGCAAAGTCATGATGGTGCGATTCATCTGTTGCCTTCGTTGCCTTCGGAATGGAAGAGCGGGACAGTGAAAGGGTTGCGTGCCCGGGGAGGTTTTTTGATTGATGAACTGACCTGGAAGGACGGTAAGCTGGTAAAAGCTGTGTTACGTTCGGAAATCGGAGGCAATCTGCGTCTGCGTTCTTACTGGAAATTGGCTGCTGAAGGAGCATCGTTGAAACAGAAGAAGGAAGAAGAAGCGAATCCGAACGCATTATTTAAAGTACAGCAAATCTCACGCCCGATGATTAGTGAGAAAGCACCTTTAAAAGGAGTGGCATTACGTGATACTTATTTGTATGATGTGGATACACGTGAAGGAGAGGTGATAATTATTACAGTAAAATAAGGCATTCTATATAAAAAGTCCACGCTTTTGCATAAATAATGAGTGGAAAACAGATGTAAAAGTGTGACTTTTGTAACATCAAAAATGAAACAAATTAATCAAGATAATACTATGGATGTACAAAGACATTTATTTTTGAGAAGATGCTTTGCGTATATATGTTGCTTGCTCTTGTGCTTTATAACGGCGACAACAGTATATGCACAGAAGGTATCTGTGAAAGGAACGGTGGTGGATACCAACGGCGATGCTATTATTGGTGCTAGTGTGAAGGTGTTGAAAAAGTCCTCCGTCGGTACAATTACCGACTTGGATGGAAATTTCACTTTGTCTGTTCCCGAAGATGCAACAAAGTTGGAAATTAGTTTTGTAGGAATGAAATCAGTTGTTGCGACTGTGAAACCGGGCAAACATCTGAAAGTTGTGTTGGAAGAAGACAATCAGACTTTGGACGAAGTGGTAGTGGTAGGATACGGAACCTCACGTCGCGGAGATTTGACCGGTGCAATTTCTTCAGTGAGTGAGAAGGTTTTGAAGGATATTCCGATAACTTCTGCGGCTGCGGCTATTACAGGAAAACTGGCAGGTGTGAATGTAGTGGCTACTGATGGATCGCCCGATGCAACAATCCAGATTACAGTGCGTGGTGGTGGTTCTATTACCCAGGACAATTCACCGTTATATATTGTTGACGGTTTTCAGGTGAGTAATATCAATGATATTCCTCCCGGTGATATTCAAAGCATTGATGTTTTGAAAGATGCTTCTTCTACCGCCATCTATGGAGCTAAAGGTGCGAACGGCGTTATTCTTGTTACTACAAAAAGCGGTAAGGCGGGAAAAACAGAAATCTCATTCAATGCTCACTGGGGTGTCAGTAATGTGTATAATCTGACGGGGGTACTTTCACCTTACGAATACTACTGTTATCAGAAAGAACTTGATCCGGGCACCTCTCTGACCAGTAGCATTAATTCGATGTATGGACGTTGGGACGATCGCAATATTTATCGTTCGGTAGAAGGCAAGAACTGGCAGGATAAAGTATATGGAAACACCGGATTCAAACAAAGCTATAATGTTGGTATAACAGGAGGAACGGATGCTACATTGCGTTATAATTTGAGTTATACGCGGGATGATGAGAAGTACATTATGCTCAACTCCAATTATGTGAGGGATAACTTGAGTGTGAAGATGGATAAAAAGTTGAGTAACAAATTGAAGTTTGAGTTTTCCAGCCGGTTGACTAGAATGGTGATTGACGGTGCGGGTACCAATGGAGGTAAATTGAGAGATGCCGTTCTTTTCTCGCCAATCAACAGCCTTGCAAGTATAGATGCGGGAGATGCTTTGGGGGGTGAAATTGATTACTCGGATGATGCATTGTTATCATCATTGAATGATCCTGTATATAATACGGTGAATGAGTATAAGAAGCAAAACCAGTTTTCTATGACTTATAATGCCGGCTTTAACTGGGAAATTGTTAAAGGATTGACTTATCAGCTGAAAGGTAGTTACGCATACACTTATAATTATACCGATAATGTCTGGTTAAAGAAAACCGGAGAGTCTAGCTCCAATGCCGGTCAGCCCGTAGCCAAACGTACGGATGAGAAAGGTGCACGATGGAACTTGCAGAACATATTGAGTTACCGGTTCTCTCTGAAAAAGAATCACCGCCTTGATCTGATGGCCGGACATGAAATGGTGAGTAATTACAGAAATCAGATGATTGCCTCATCCAAATATTATCCTATGGATTTTACGGCGAGCGAAGTGTTGGCTATGTGGAACTATGGAGAATCCCAACCAACGTATACCACTATTGGTGAACCTTCCCGTACGGCATCTTACTTCGGTCGTTTAAACTATGCTTTCAAAGATCGGTACATGTTCACTTTTACAGCCCGTGCCGACGGAACGAATGTGTTCGCTCCTGAAAACCGTTGGGGATTTTTCCCGGGTATGGCATTGGCATGGCGTATTTCCCAGGAAAAATTTATGAAGCAGACGGAAGACTGGCTGGATAATCTGAAACTTCGTGTGAGTTACGGGTCAGTTGGTAATGCGCGTGTCAATTCATACTGGAGACAGGATTATAAAATGGAATCTTCTGCCAATAGGCAATATTATCTAAATGAAACAGTACAGAGTGCCCTGAAATTGCAGAACACCTTGCGGAACGAGAATCTGACTTGGGAGACGAAGTTATCCTCTAATGTGGGAATAGATGCCAGCCTCTTTAATAGCCGTTTGAATGTGACGGTTGACTTCTATAATGATATAACGAAAGATTTAATCTTACGCATGGATCTTCCTTCAAATTCGGGATATGAATATCAGTATCAGAATGTAGGCCGCAGCACGAACAGGGGAGTTGAACTTACGCTTAGCGGAACGATTATCAATAGTAAAGATTTCTATCTGGGAGCTAACTTCAATATATCATTCAATAAAAATATAGTGAAT
The DNA here is from genome assembly GCF_019052435.1 of Bacteroides sp. MSK.20.12. Lineage (NCBI taxonomy): Bacteria > Pseudomonadati > Bacteroidota > Bacteroidia > Bacteroidales > Bacteroidaceae > Bacteroides > Bacteroides sp. MSK.20.12. The sequence goes on from NZ_JAHQVH010000002.1 coordinate 240,230, forward strand.
AAACTGGATGGAACGGCAACCGTATTGAGTGCGCAATCCAACTGGCGACCGGATATCGGCTCTGATGATTTTCGTGCTATTGTAGGTCAGGCGGTAGGACAGATTTATGGATTCGAAGTAGAGGGCTTTTATTCTGTAGACGACTTTACGTTTGATGAGAATACGAAAAAATGGATACTGAATAAAGGGGTAGTAGACGACAGGGCTTTGTTCTCTAACGACTTGCCTAACTTTGGTCCGGGCTTTATCAAACTGAAGGATCAGAATAATGACGGTGTGATTGACGCGGATAATGACCGTAAAGTGATCGGTAGTGTACAGCCAAAGCATATTGGCGGATTCGGGCTGAATGCTGCATGGAGAGGGTTTGACCTGGCGGCTATGTTCAATTGGTCGTATGGTAATAAAGTATATAATGCCAATAAGATTATGGCATCCACTCATACGAATCGTAAATATAATAATATCAGGGATTTTATGAGCCTGGAAAACCGTTGGTCGATTATTGATCCGGAAACGGGTGCCAATGTAATGTATGGTAATGATGCTAATCCGGAGCGCTTTGTTGAAATCAATTCCAAAGCCTCTATCTGGATGCCTATGATGGGGCGTACGCTTGTGACGGACTGGGCGATTGAAGATGGTTCTTTTTTGCGTTGTAGTAACCTGACGTTAGGGTATACGCTTCCGGTTACTGTGACTCGTAAGCTAGGAGTCAAGAATCTGCGCGTGTATGCTACGGCCAATAACCTGTTTTGCTGGACAGCTTATTCCGGACAGGATCCTGAAGTGAGCACACAACGTTCTACCCCTTTGACTCCGGGTGTGGATTATTCTGCATATCCGAAAGCACATTCTTATGTATTCGGTCTTAATGTTACTTTTTAATACTTGAAAAATGAAAATACAGAAACTATTTTTAGCGGTTTTATCCTCCTCTGTGTTATGCACTTCGTGTATGGATAATTTTTTGGATACCGAAAGTCCTTCTATTCCAAGTGATGAGAATCTGTTTAAATCGACAGCTCTGACGGAAGCAGCCCTGATGGGTGTGTATGCGACAATGACGGACACCTATATATATGGTCAGAAACTGTGTGTCAACTGGCAGGGAGCTTCTGACGTGGAGGTTGGCTCGGGTGCGTTTTCTACGGAAAACTATAATTCGACACTTCGTGATGAAGGTGCTGGCAATTTTTATGACGATAATTATAACCGGAATACCAGATGGAACAAACTTTATTATCTGGCAGAATCCGCCACTACTATCGTAGATGGTATACGTCGGTCCACGTTGATGCAATCTACTTCGGACAAGGCTGCCATGCGTAGATATTTAGGAGAGGCATTAGCACTAAAAGCGTTAGGCTATTTTGAACTGATCCGTTATTGGGGAGATGTGCCATATAAAGAGCATGCGTCTGAAAGCGGATTGGGAAATGTCTATATAGGAAAAGTGGATCGTGATATTGTTTATAATTATATCATAGAGGATTTGAAAGAGGCAATTGAATATCTGCCTTGGATGGGAGAAGAATCATATACGGTAGAACGCATGAATAAAGGTTTTGCCAAAGGACTGCTGGCAAAAGTAGCGCTATTTGCCGGAGGATGGTCTGTACGGGATGGAAATCAGTTTCCGGACTTGGAGGTGGAACATCATCCGACCATTCCGGAAATGAACGGATATTTCGTCGGTCGCCCTAAGAATTGGAAAGATTATTATGAGCTGGCTGCCAAACAGTGTGCGGAGATTTTGGGAGCGACTGATAATCCTCATGAGCTTGATCCCAGTTATGAGAATATTTGGTCTACTGTCAATCATCTGGAATACAACAAGTATAATGAAAACCTGTTTGAAGTTGCTTTTGGTGAAGGACAGAATGGAGATGTGGGGGCCACGATGGGATACAACCTGAACAGAGGGGTTTTTAATACCACCCAAGGTATGGGAGGGGCAGGATATGCGGCTACTACTGCTTACTATTTTTATTCATTTGATCCGGCAGACACCCGTCGGGATGTTACTTGTGTTTTCCAGGAATATATCAATGAGAATGGAAAAAATAAGGAAGTTATTCGCTGTAACCCATTAGGAGTGGCTTGTGGTAAATGGCGTTGGTATTGGATGACTGATAATTATATGAAAGTCCGTTTCCCGAAAGCTAATTCACGTATTGCTACTGGTATCAACTGGATTTTGATGCGATATTCAGATATTTACCTGATGTTTGCGGAGGCTCAAAATGTATTGACAGGGCCGGATGCAGTTAGTCCGATTGCCGGTATGTCTCCCCGACAGGCTTTGGAAAAGGTTCGTGAAAGAGCATTTGGTACTGGTGCTCCCGAAATCACGCAGTATGACGCGGATTTCTTCACGGCTATTGTCAATGAACGGGCATGGGAGTTTGGTTGTGAATCTATTCGTCGTCAGGATTTGACACGTTGGGGATTGTTGGCGGAGAAAATAGAAGAGATGAAAATAGGTCTTTGTATGTTGTATGACTACAAGCCGGTGACTATTTTCGGGAAGACTTATCAAGTGGATGAAATACCGAGAAAAATCTATTATAAATATGAAGATTCTGATAATCCGGAATACATTGATATGTCGTCCGTTAATTTCAATGAGGACATGGGAACCGGTACTGCTTCTACATCAAAAGGACAGTATGAGTGCAACTGGATCAGTATGCAGGTGACATTGAATAAGGATGGTGATATAAATGCAACCCTGAATACTAATTATGTGAAAACAATGGCTAGAATATTGGTTTGCGGTACAGGTCTGAATGCGTCTTACGACTATTCGAATTTGTTTGGCAGGTTGAACTGGGGCGGTGAAGCCGAAGCGGAGTTCCGTAAATATTCTGTTGGTAATGGAGTGTGTAATTATCGCCATGTATTCGCTATTTATTATGAGGATGTCAATAAGACGCAAGGGTATGTTTCTAATTCGTATGGTTATAAATAATTAATGGTAGGAAAAGATGAAAAGACTAGTTAATAGATTATCCGGAGCATGCCTGTATGTACTATTGGCTTTGATAGTGGGTATGTCTTCCTGTGAGGACGATGCCAATGACTGGACAGTTAATAAGAACTATGATGCTTTGTTCCGTCCGTTGACGTTCGATAAGTCGGCTACCGATGCGACTTCGGTTACATTAAGATATTCGCAGATTGTGAATGCAAAAGTCTATATTTTTGAGTTTTATACGGACAGCTTGGAGTTTAATGCGGAAAATTATGTAAGGACAGATACGATTCTGAAAGATACATTGACTGTATTTTCAGAGAGTAATACGCCTATGAGGATGGAATATCGTACTTTGTTTCAGGAGTTCAACGGTTCTACGCAATATTCTGTTCGTATGAAAGGAGAAGATGCGCAGGGAAAGGCAAGCACTTATGTCAGTGTAGCATTTAAAACTCCGGATGAGCAATTATTTACCGGAGTGGAAGTTACAGCTAATTCCGCAACCTTGATATGGGAAGAAACGAACAGAGTAACTCATCTGACGTTGGCTCAAATGGTGGATACGAAATATGGTGAGGAAAAACAGATTGATTTGACTTCGGAAGATATAGCCGCTTGTTCGAAAACACTCTCCGAATTGGAGAATGGAGCGACCTATCGTGTTCGGATTTATAATAATGATGCATTACGTGGTTCGTATGTATTCAAAACACTTGGATTGGGTGGTAGCGAAATCCTTTTTGTGGAGGCTACGGAAACCGGAGTCATTGATTTAAGTACATTGTTATCTAATTTTGTGAAAGAGAAAGAATGTAGCAATGTAACTGTCCAACTTACTCCGGGGGCGGTGTATAAGGTAAGTGAACTAAAGATTCCGGGATTGGATAATATATTATTTACCAGTACGGAAGCTAATGAAAATAATCGTCCACAGCTTATTGTGACTAATAAAATATCATTGGCTTCTCCGATACAGTCTCTGTCATTCGAGTTTGTTTGCCTGAATGGAAATGGCGAGGCCAGTTATATGACGGATTGGAAAAATAGTTCTTATGCCCAGTCTATTTCATTCACAGGCTGTGCTATACAGAACATAAAACGTACGCTTGTACGTATTAGCAACGGAAGTGGTGTGTTCATGACGGATATTACGATTGATAACTGTGTCATATCCGAAGTTGGTACGGACGGATATGGAATGATTAATTTCGGAAAAAATATCGATCAGTTGGAAAAGGTTTCTATAACGAATAGTACATTGATTAATATTGGTGACCAGTTGATGGACGTGAAAGGGGGAATCGGTGATGTGATATTGGAAAATTGTACTTTCTATAATTCTATGGATGCTAAGAAGGAATTGCCTAAAGTTTTCCGTTTTGATAATGCGGCAAGTACTCCGCCTTCTCCGAAATCTGCGACAATGCGGAATTTGATTTTCTCCGGTCCGAACAAAGGAAAGAAAATGAATAGTGGAAATGGTGCTTATGACATTTTGAACTTCTCTGATAATTGTTATATCACCTCCGACCTGCAGGAAGGCAATAACAGGTTTGAAGAAATAACGAGAATAAAACAAAGCTCGGATGACTTGTTCGTTGATCCATTGAACGGTGATTTCCATATTAAACCGGAAGCCGGGTTTGCCGGAACGGGTAATGCTGGTGATCCACGTTGGTATTAATTGATCCTATAATTGTTAGGTATAAAGAATATCATGAAGAATATTGTATTATCAATTTTATTGATGAGTGCCTGTGCAATGATTTATGCACAGGCGGACTCATCGCCTTATCAGGCTATTGTAGCTGTTGATGGTAGTGGAGATTATAAAACGGTTCAGGAAGCAATCAATGCTGTACCTGACGAACAGACGAAACCTTGGTTGATTCTGATAAAGAATGGCTTGTATAATGAGCAGGTGATTATCCCTAAGAATAAGCCATATGTACATTTAATAGGCCAGGATAAGGATAAGACCATTATTTATTTAAACTTGAATGTTGGTAGTAAACTGACCGGTAAAGAAATAGGTGGAAAAACAGCTTATTGGGAACACTCGGTTCATAATCCTTCCTCTCCAGTTTATAAATATGAGGGATCGGTAGTGGTGGTAAAAGGAGACCACTTTTATACGGAAAACATTTCGTATGTGAATGACTGGGGAGTTTTATCAGATAATGGTCCGCAGGCTTTGGCTATGAATAGTCAGGCAGATTGTGCTTCCTTTTATAATTGTAAGTTCCGTTCTTTTCAAGATACTTGGATGACTGCCAATAATGATGTCAGTCGGCACTATGTGAAAGATTGCTGGATAGAAGGCGCGGTAGACTATTTTTATGGTGGTGGTGATGTGTTGCTGGAAAACTGTACGCTTTATAATGTACGGAGTGGAGCAGTAATAGTGGCTCCTTCCCATAAAGATGCTAAATATGGTTATGCTTTTCGTAATTGCACTATAGATGGAAACAGTGAAGCGGCTGACGGACGTTTGAAGTTGGGGCGTCCATGGCATAATAATTCGAAGACGGTATATATCAATACCATCATGCTTATCCCTGTCGCTGATGAAGGATGGACGAATATGGGAACGGTTCCCGGAATTTTTGCCGAATACAATAGTCGTGATGCACAGGGTAATGTGTTGGATTTAAGTAAACGCAAAACGGAATATCAATATAAAGACCGCCAAACCGGTAAGGAAGTATCGGGTACCTGTCAGGCAACTATAACGAAAGAGGAGGCGGACAAATATACGTACGAAAATATGATTCCGGGTAATGATGGCTGGAATCCGCGTATTATGATGGAGAAATTAGGAAGTCCGCGCAGTCTGGTTTATCAGCAAGGCACTCTTAAATGGAATCCTGTGAAAAATGCGATCGGATATATTGTATATGATGGAGAACAGATTCTCGGGACGACTACTGATACCTCTTTTCCGGTGTCGAAAGTGAATTATGCTTTGAAGGTATCTGCCGTGAATCAATATGGAACGCAAGGTAAAAAAGGTGTATTGTAATTGAATATAGAAAACTGGTAAGGAAAGGGGAGGTGCTTATGAGGCATCTCCCTTTCTTTCTTTATATTCTGTAGGAGTGACTCCCATGATTTTTTTAAAGCGCCTGCTAAAGTACTTCGGGTCATTGAAACCGGTCATATAAGCAATTTGGGAGAAACTGTATTCACTTTTTTCAATTAGCTGGGCGGCTCGTTTGATGCGCATTTCACATACGAAATCTACCGGGGTTAATCCGACGATTGATTTTAATTTCCGATAGAATACTGTGCGGCTTAACATCAGTTTGTTTGCGAAATCATCGATGGTGATATCTGCATTATCCATTTGTTCTTCCATAAATGCCATTACTTGTTGCATGAATTGTTCATCGTATGGAGTCACTTGAGGTTGTGAAGGCTCCCACCCATTTATATGATCTTCTTCTTGAGTATGCTCTGACAGTTTCGATAAATATAGCTCTTGTAACTGTTTACGTTGACGGAGCAGCGACAAAATTCTGGTTTTTAAGTACGTAGAGCTGAATGGTTTGGTAATGTAGTCATCGATGCCTTGTTCCAGTCCTGCTATCCGATCATCTAAAGAAGATTTTGCTGATAGTAATATAATAGGAATATGGCAGGTGTTATGATCGGCTTTGATTGCTTTCACCATGTCTAATCCATCCATGACCGGCATCATGACATCACTGATTATCAGATCCGGAATGTACTGCTGTGCATATTTTAATCCTTCTTTTCCATTTGCTGCTTCGAGAACAGTGTAAGTCTCTGACAGGATATTCCATAGGAAATGACGTAATTCATTGTTGTCTTCGACAATAAGAATGGAAGTTTTTTCATCCTCTGCGTCGGTTTTATTTTCATTCTCTGCGTATGCTGCCTTGAAGGATGTACTATCCGAATCTTCTTCAGTAGCTTGTTCACTGTCGGATAAAATAAATTCAGCTTGTTGGTCGTCTGCAAATGCTTTTTCTTCCTTAGGAAGTGTGACAATGAATTCACTTCCAATTCCCGGCTCGCTTTTCACTTGGATATTTCCGTGATGTAATTCTATTAATTCGCGTACCAGTGAAAGCCCAATGCCTGATGAGGGCTGCAAGATATTGTATTGTGCCAGTGTTTCAAATCGATAAAATAGGGATTGTTGCTTTTCGGGAGCAATGCCGATACCTTCATCAGATACGGAGAGGATGACTTGCTCCGAACCTGTTATCATATTTACCGTTACTTTTTTGCCGTTTGGTGTATATTTGAAGGCATTTGAGAGTAGATTGAAGAATATCTTTTCAAATTTGTCACGGTCTACCCATGCGTATATTTTGTCTGTATTAGTTTGAAGTTGGAAATCAATTCTCTTTTCTTTTGCTATAAGGTGGAAGTTTTCCATTATCTTCTGTAATTGAGAAACGAGTTCTGTCTTTTCTACCAATACTTTCATCTTCTTATTTTGGATTTTGCGGAAATCCAGTAGTTGATTAACTAGGCGGAGCATACGCTCTGTATTTTTATGTACCAGATTTAGATGTTCCCGAACTGTCGGGGAGATTGTTTCATGCTCTAGAATTTCTGATACAGGGCTGGATATTAAAGTTAAAGGAGTGCGTAATTCATGTGAAATATCAGTGAAGAAACGCAGTTTGATATTGGATAAATGTTGTTCCAGATCAACCTGATGCCGCAAACGGTAGATATAGAACAGGATGTATACAATGATAGTGGTGAATAAAACGAACATGACAATATAGAATAACCATGCCCAGTATGTTTCCCAAAAAGTGGGTAAAACATGAATGGGGAGAGTGCGTATATTATCGGTCCATACTCCGTCGCTATTGCTGGAACGGATTTGCAGTTGATATTCTCCGGCAGGTAAATTTATGTATGTTGCAGAGCGGTTATTACCGGCTTCGTTCCATTCTTCTTCCAGGCCTTGCAGACGATAGGCGTATTCGATGGCATCGGGATTTACATAATCAATGGCTGCAAATTGAAAGGTGACATTACGCTCCGAAGGATTTAGTTCCAGTTCTTTTATGTCATCAAGCGCTACATGAAGTTGACTTCCTTGTATTTTGAGTCCGGTAAATACAATAGGAGGTACATAAGAACTTTTTTTCATTTGTTCTGTGTTGATTTCAAGTATCCCTTGATTGGTTCCGAGAACGATTTTCTTTTGACTGGTTAGTGTGGGAACTGCTTCGGTGAGGTTCAGTTCTCTCTGAAAGTAATTACTTCCATAATTCTCAAATGTTCCTTGTTGTGGATTGAATTTGGATATGGAGTTTTCGGAGATTACCCATAATTGTTTTTGAGTATCTTCGAGCATTGAAAGTACCAAATCAGAAGCTAATCCGTCTTTGATTGTATAACTTTTGAATTGTATATCTTCCGTGAGCAGATTTTTAGAGATAACCTGGCTGATTCCTCCGGTGAATGTTATTACATAAGTGTTTTTTCGACTGTCAGTAAATATCTGCATGACATCATTACTGCTAAGGCTGGAATCTACATTAGGGATACGGTTGCTGTGATAGAACTTAATTTCTTCAGGCTGATCGAACTTATTGGAGAATGTAAGTAAACCATTGGTTGTGCCAATCAATAACACTCCGTTGGGGGCTTCTGCGATATGTCTTATTTTGAGTGAAGTAGAAACAGGATAGTTTTTCAGCCGGTTGCCGCTATGGATAAAGTTGGTAGAACCATCAGGTGCGTGTGATAATAGGTTGAGGCCACCTCCATAACATGCGATCCATATATTGTCATGACTATCCTGAATAATACTATAGACACTATTGTTACTTAAACTGTATGTATCTTGTGGCTGATGGACGAATTGTTGTAAAAGATAGGAGTGCTCATTTTTCTTCTTTAGAAGGATGAGGCCGTCTTTTTTGGTTCCCATCCATATATTTCCTTGTTTATCTTCCATAAAACAGTACACACTTTTTCCGAAAGTAACCTCTTGAGGGGTGATTATGCCCTGTGGAGAAAGGTAGCCTTCTAATGTCCCATCCGGACGGTAAATTCTGACGTTTCCCTTTTTGGAAGCAACCCAGAGACGTTTCTGTTTGTCGGCAAGAAAAGCACGTATTTCCAATCCATTGTCTATGGGACGTATTTTATATTTATTGGGATAGAAAGATATTTTATCTACGCCCCGGTCATTGGTAATCCATACATTCTGTTGCCGGTCGGTATAATAATAACGAATAGAGGGGGCAAATAGGGAAGCGGGATTGTTTTCATCTGCAAAGTATAGTTTCAGTTGATTACTGTCGCGATCATAATAGCACAAATGCCCTTTTTGAGGACTCATCCATAGTGTACCTTCATGGTCTTCAAAGATCATGTATCGGTTGTCGCGTTCATATTGGATCAGGTTTTGTATAGGAGCTGTGAAGTGCTGTTTATCTCCTGTTTGCAGATTTAGCTTTATCACACCGGAGGTATTGGCAAAGATCCAGACTTCTCCGGTTTTGTCCTGATAAAAAAAATGAGCTTCATTGGATGGCTGGGTGGCTGTCTGTATATTAAAATGCTGGAATTTTTTCTTTTCTGTATCGTATGTTATAAATCCGTTGTCAGTTCCTAAGCCGATCCTGTCATTAGAAGGGGAAATGGAAGATATGGAATAGATATCTGTGACAGGACATGGTAGTTCCTGGAATTTTATATTTCCGTTCTTGGGATCATATATTGCGATTTTTCCGGAAGTTGAGATTAGATATATTTTCTTATTATACTCTTTTACCATTTTAAACGGATAATCGCTGTTGATTCGTTTTTTTCCGATGATGGTTACTCCCTTATCTGTCATGATCCATTCGTCCCCGTCGGAATCTTCGTAAATGTCGAATATCTTGTTTCCTTTTAAATTTTGGTTAAAGCTGCTGTATAATATGATATCTTTTCCTTCTTTGCAGGTTTGCTCATTGATTCTGAAAGCATAACCTTGTTCACAGGTGATCCACGTAATTCCTTTATTTAAGGTATAGATATTGCTGACTATGTTGGTTTGTTGCAGGGATGATTCAATAGGAAGGAGTATGTCAATAAACTTCTCTGTTTGAATATCAAATAGATATGCACGGTTATCATAAGATTTGCACCATATATCTCCGTCTTTGCTTTCTGTAATATAAGAGAAACGGTTAGTCGTTAAAGTACAGCCGTCTCCCGGAAATGCTTTGTAATTTTTAAATGTGTATCCGTCAAATTTGTTTAGTCCATTCCAGGTGGCGAACCAAAGAAATCCTTTTTTGTCTTGCATTATATTCACTACTACTCCTTGCGAAAGACCATTATTGACAGAGAAGTGTTTAATCTGGCAAAGAGGTTGAGCTGCTATAGTCAGACTGGTGTATAAGCATAAAAGGAAAACATAGAGTGTCTTCATGATATTATAAATTATGTGTAGAGCAAAAATAAATAAAACTGGATTAAAAAGGAAATTTAAAATAGTGATTGAACATAAAATGCACGCTTTTGCATATTTAATCCACCTGTCTATCCTCTATCAAGCACAATTATTACCCTATAAGGGGAGAAGATACCTCGTACTTTTGTTTTGACAATTAGAACTAGTAAAATTTTAAATGAGAACTATAAATGAAACGTCTATTTATTTGTGTAGTGGGACTTGTTATAGCCGTAACCGCATGGGCTCGTACCTTTAATATGAAGGAGCTTGGAGCTGATCCCCGAGGTATTGAATCTTGTACGGAGTTAATAAACCAAACGATTGAAAAAGCATCTTCTGAAGGTGGAGGAACTATTTATTTCCCGGCAGGTGTTTATTTGACAGCCACTATCTACATGAAAAGTAATATAACTTTGTATGTGGAGTCCGGAGCTGTTCTTCGTTTTTCAGATCGTTTTGAAGATTATCTTCCTTTTGTGAAGATTCGTTGGGAAGGTACAGTGATGAATACTTTGTCTCCCCTGATTTATGCGCATGATGCGGAGAATTTGACTATAACCGGGCGTGGAACATTGGACGGTAATGGATTTAAATGGTGGAGCTGGGAGAAAGAAACACGGGAACTGATTAAAAAGAACGGAGGAAAACTGCCTGCTTTGAATAAACTACAACGAATGTGGGAAGAGGCTAATGAAGAACTGGAAATCTCGGATTATTATAAACCTTCTTTAGAGCGTCGTATGTTTCGTCCTCCTTTTATTCAGTTTTATGAATGTAACAATGTGTTGATAGAGAATGTGAGAATTGTCAATTCTCCTTTTTGGACCATAAATCCGGCTTTTTGTGATAATGTAACAGTGCATGGAGTGACGATATATAACCCTTCAAAAGATCCCAAAGGTCCTAACACAGATGGAATAAACCCTTCTTCTTGCCGGAATGTACGTATTTCTGATTGTTTTATTAGTGTGGGGGATGATTGTATCACAATTAAATCGGGGCGTGATGCTGATGGACGGAAATATGGAAAGGCATGTGAAAATATAACGATAACTAATTGTGTTATGCTTTCCGGTCATGGAGGGGTAGTTATTGGTAGTGAAATGTCAGGCGGTGTAAGAAGAGTTACAATTTCTAATTGTGTTTTCGATGGCACGGATTCCGGTATTCGCTTGAAATCTTCTCGTGGGAGAGGAGGAGTCGTTGAAGAACTTCGGGTAGATAATATCGTTATGAAGAATATTCAGCGGAATGCTTTCATTTTTGATTTGTTCTATGATAAAGAATCAAAAATGGAGCCTGTCAGTGAGCGGACTCCTGTTTTCCGGAACATTCATTTAAGCAATATTACAGGTTCTGATATTAAGCAAATTGGTTATATTAAAGGGATTGAAGAAATGCCTGTACAAGGCTTGTCCTTTTCAAATATTAATATGAAAGCGGAAATAGGATTTATAGTTGATATTGCTGAAGATATTCGTTTTGATAATGTGGATTTCTCTTCGCAGACTGGTTCACCGTGGCAATTCAGTAAGTGTAAGCAGATTGTTCTGAATAATGTTAGATCGAAGTATCCTGTTACCCAACAACCGATTGTTACTTTTGAAGATGTCGATAATGCTATTATTAATGATTGTTTTCAGATGACTCCTGTGAAGGATTTTTATAAAGCTAATAACAGTCATATTATTGAAGGACATAATTATTGGAAAAAAGAGAGTTTCAAATAAACAGGAACTATCATATTATTTCTGTTGAATTTTATTGTTGGGTAGATATGAGAAGAACGATATTACATCATCTGTAATATCGTTCTTCTATTGATTAGAGTTGTTTATGATTTACTTCTTATCGTTTTCGCGAATCTCCACCCGGCGGATCTTACCGCTGATTGTCTTCGGAAGTTCTTCCACGAACTCAATCACACGCGGGTATTTATAAGGAGCAGTCACTTTCTTCACGTGGTTCTGTAACTCCTTAATCAGTTCTTCTCCGGCACGATTCTTATAGTCTTTAGATAGAACAATCGTAGCTTTTACCACCTGACCACGAATCTCATCGGGTACTCCGGTAATGGCACATTCCACAACAGCCGGATGAGTCATCAATGCACTTTCCACTTCGAATGGGCCGATGCGGTAGCCGGAGCTCTTGATAACGTCATCTGCGCGACCGACAAACCACAGGTATCCGTCTTCGTCTTTCCAGGCAACATCACCGGTATAATAAATTCCGTCGTGCCAAGCTTCGTGAGTACGTTCCGCATCCCGGTAGTATTCTTTGAAAAGTCCGAGAGGCTTGCCGTTGCTGGTACGGATTACGATTTGTCCTTGCTCACCGGCTTCAACAGAACGGCCTTCATGGTCGATCAAATCTACGTCATATTGAGGATTTGGCAGTCCCATACTTCCCGGTTTCGGTTCCATCCACGGCATAGTGGCGATGGTAAGGGTTGTTTCTGTTTGTCCGAAACCTTCCATCAGTTTGATACCTGTCAGTTTCTTGAAAGTTTCAAATACAGCAGGGTTCAATGCTTCTCCGGCAATAGTACAGTATTTGAGTGAAGATAAATCAAACTTTGTCAGGTCTTCGTGAATCAGGAACCGGAAGATGGTAGGAGGTGCACAGAGAGAGGTGACATGATATTCCTGGATTTTTTCCAGAATAGCTGCTGGGGTAAACTTCTCGTGGTCGTAGACGAAGATATTGGCTCCGGCAATCCACTGTCCGTAGAGTTTTCCCCATACCGCTTTTCCCCAGCCGGTATCGGCAATGGTGAGGTGAAGGCTGTTTTCATCTAGATTGTGCCAAAGGCTGCCGGTAACGATATGGCCTAACGGATAAGTAAAGTCATGTGCCACCATCTTAGGCTCACCGGTAGTACCGGAAGTAAAATACATCAGAGAAATATCGTCGTTAGTGTTCGCATGGCGGGGACGTACAAACGGTGCGGCGTTCTCGATGCCCTGATGAAAATCCTCGAAGCCTTCCGGAATTTCCGGACCGACACTGACTAACTTTTCTACAGTGGGACATTCGGAAAGAGCATCTTTGATATGTTGCAGGATGATTCCTTCGCCGGCAGCTACAATCATTTTGATATCGGCAGCGTTACAGCGATAGATAATATCCTTTTTGGTCAGTAGGTGAGTAGCCGGAATTACGGTTGCTCCCAGTTTGTGAAGGGCGATGGTGCTATACCAGAACTCATAACGGCGTTTCAGAATCAGCATCACCATGTCTCCACGGCCGATACCCAGACTTTGGAAGTAAGAAGCGGTCATATCCGTGTAACGCTTCATTTCGGCAAATGAGAATTGGCGGCTTTCGCCTTTGTCATTTGTCCAAAGCAAAGCCTTCTTGTCGGGTTGTTCGGCTGCCCAGGCATCTACTACGTCATAACCAAAGTTGAAGTTCTCCGGAACGTTTATTTTTAAGTTTTTGATAAAGTCCTCTTGTGAGCTGAAAGAGGTCTGTGATAAAAATCTTTCTACCATGATGTTATTACATAATTACTGCCAGAAAACGTACCGTTTTGCCGTCGAGCGCTTTCATGCCATGTGGAAGTTTGGAATTAAAATAAATACTGTCGCCTTGGTTGAGGATGATTTCTTTGCCTTCGATGTTGATAAGCATACGGCCTTCGATGACAAGGTTGAATTCCTGTCCATTATGTTTGTTATAATGGATCGGCTCGTCGATTGCTTTCGGTTCAACGGTAACGATGAACGGATCGGCGGTACGGTTCATGAATCCTGAAGCCAGTGACTGGTATTTATAAGCTTTGGTACGTTCGATGCTGACACCTTTACCGGCACGAGTCACGAAGTAGCTGCTCATTTTAGGTTCTTCGCCAAACATCAGGGCGTCGAGAGCTACATTATACGTACGAGCTATTTTTTGTAACATGCTGACAGAGATATCATAGTCTCCTGTTTCCGCAAGCCGGTATTCTTCAGCAGAAATGTCACTATCGCGGGCGATATCCTCTGCGGTGAGTTCCAATACATCACGTAATCCGCGGAGGCGTTCTGCTATCTGTTTAATTTGTTCATTCATACAAGTGGTTAGTATTTTATGATTAATAATTCTATGGTTGTTATTTGGATGCTTTCATGGCTTTGATAATAGCGGAGGTGAAACCGTTGTGTTCCAATTCATTGATACCTTTGATCGTGATTCCGCCCGGAGTGGTTACCTTGTCGATTTCTACACTGGGGTGGGTGTCGTTGTTCTGAATCAGTGCGGCCGCTCCTTTTAAGGATTGGGCTATCATCTGCATGGCATCTTTAGGACGGAGTCCCATTTCAATTCCGGCTTGCATGGCTGCCTGAATGTATTTCAGTACGTAAGCGATACCGCAGGATGCCAATGCAGTAGCTGCCGCTATTTTATCTTCGGGGATAAGCATCACTGTTCCCATCTCGCTGAACAACCGGAGGATGAAGCTGTCTTGTTCATCATTGGTGTTGCGGGCGGCAACAAGCGTCATGCTTTCCAGTTCGCTGATAGCGGTGTTCGGGATCAGGCGGAACATGGGCATTTCCGGTGCTACGACATAATGAGCCAGTTCTTCAAAACTGATGCCGGCAGCTACCGAGATGAGTATCTGTTTGCTTTTTAATTTCAACTCGCGCATCACCGGTTCCATAAACCACGGTTTGACAGCCAGAATGACGATGTCTGCTCCTGTGGCTGCTTCCAGATTATTGTTGGTGGTGGAGATACCCGGAAATTCTTTTTTCAGTTTCTCTAGTTTTCCGGCACTGGGATTGGATACAATGATATCCGAATCGTTTATCAGACTTCCTTTTGCCAGGCCACGGGCTATTGAACCGCCCATGTTTCCTGCACCGATAATGGCTATTTTCATATACGCTTGTTTTTTATGAGTTGTTACAGACAAAGGTAACAGTTAATTACGAAAAAACAAAAAGCAGCCAGAATAAGAAATAAATTTCTAATAAAGGCTGCTTTTATCGTTGGCTGTTTATTAATCAAATGAGCGGTTAGAGTACTTTTTTGAACCGGGTGAGGAACTCTTTCGCTTCCTCCATGCTGAGACAGAGAGGAGGTAACAGGCGAAGTACGTTCGTGCCGCTTGCTCCGGTAAATACGTGTTCGTCGTAGATGAGACGGCTGCGTAGTTCTTTGATCGGTTCTTCAAATTCGAGTCCGATCATCAGTCCGCGTCCGCGCACCTCTTTGATTTGCGGGAATTTCTTCAGTTCTTCCAGTAAGTAATCACCAACTGCTTTCGCGTTTTCTACCAGATTTTCCTGTTCAATGACATCCATCACAGCGAGAGCCGCCGAACATGCCAGGTGATTTCCTCCGAAAGTTGTTCCCAACTGACCGTATACCGGTTTAAACATCGGGCTGATTAAGACACCTGCCATCGGGAAGCCGTTACCGATTCCTTTGGCTACAGTGATGATATCCGGTTTGATGTCATTATATTGATGAGCGAAGAATTTGCCGCTACGTCCGTATCCGCTCTGAATTTCATCCAGAATCAGGATGGTTCCTGTTTCGCTACAAGTTTTGCGGAGTTCCTGCATAAATTCGGTGGTCGGTATCTTGATACCGCCTACCCCTTGTATTCCTTCAATGATAACAGCACAGGTGTCTCCTTTAGACAATTCCTGTTTCATCGCTTCCATATCGTTGAGCGGGAGATAGGTGACATGGCCGTTATTGTTGATAGGAGCGATAATGGAAGGATTGTGGGTCGCTTCTACTGCAAGAGACGTACGTCCGTGGAATGCTTTGTTGAAAGAGACAATTTTGGTACGTCCGTTGTGGAAAGAAGCAAGTTTCAGTGCATTCTCGTTTGCTTCGGCACCACTGTTAATCAGAAACAGGCTGTAGTCTTCGTAACCGGAAATTTTCCCCAGTCGTTCGGCTACCTCTTGTTGGAGCTTGTTAATGACGGAGTTTGAGTAAAAACCAAGTTTAGCCACCTGGTTACTAATCATCGCTACATAGTGGGGATGTGCATGTCCGATGGAGATAACGGCATGGCCTCCGTAGAGATCCAGATATTCTGTTCCGTTTTCGTCCCATACCTTACAGCCATCACCTTTGACAATGTTGATATTGTATAAAGGATATACGTCGAATAAATTCATAATTCTTCTGTTTTTAGAAAGCTGAAGGCTTCAAACGTAGTCCTACGGTTTCTTCCAGATTGAACATCAGGTTCATGTTATGAACAGCTTGTCCGCTGGCGCCTTTCAGCAAGTTGTCGATACAAGAGATAATCAATAGCTTATCACCATGCTTTTCCAGATGTATCAGGCATTTATTAGTATTAACGACTTGTTTTAAGTCAATATTCTTATCTACGATGTGTACGAAGGAGTCTTTAGCATAATATTCCTCATACATACGAACGATTTCTTCCAATGCTACTTTGGTCTTGACTACCAATGTCGCGAAGATACCGCGAGGGAAGTCACCACGGTACGGTATGAAGTCAATATCCGAATTGAAGCTGTTTTGCAGCTGTTTCAGCGATTGCTTGATTTCCGGAACGTGCTGATGGTCGAATGCCTTGTACACACTCATATTGTTGTTTCTCCAACTGAAATGACTGGTAGCACCCGGTTTCACTCCGGCCCCCGTACTTCCTGTAATGGCATTCACCATCACGTCGTCTGTCAGCATCAGATTTTTGGCAAGCGGAAGCAAACCAAGCTGGATACAGGTAGCAAAACAACCGGGGTTGGCTACGTGCTTCGCCGTACAAGTGGCCCGACGATTCAGTTCCGGCAGACCATAGATAAAGTCGTGGTCATCACTTTTGATACGGTAGTCCATGGAGAGGTCGATAATCTTCAGGTCTTCCGGTATGTTGTGACTTTCCATGAATTTCTTTGTGTCGCCGTGGGCGGTACAGAAGAAAAGCACGTCGATTTCGTCCAGAGGTAACTGGTCGGTGAATCTTAAATCTGTTTCTCCATACAAACCTTCGTGTACGTCGGTAATCTTGTTTCCGGCATTACTGCTGCTGTTGATAAATACGATTTCAGTTTCCGGATGGTTGAGTAGCAGGCGGATTAATTCGCCTGCTGTATATCCTGCGCCACCAATGATTCCTGCTTTAATCATATCTCTTCGTCTTTGTGGTTATTGTAGTAAACACGTAGCGGAGTAGAGGTCACTTTGATAAAGCCTTTTGCATCTTCGGCTGTCCAGCCTTTCTGCATTTCACCGTATTCTCCGAATTTAGTCTTCACCAAGTCATCTTTCGATTCTACACCTACGGTAGAGAAAGAAAGAGGGCGAAGTTCGAGGATCGCTGTACCGTTCACATTACGTTGGCTTTCCTGCAACATGGCTTCGATGTCACGCATGACCGGTTCCAGGTATTGACTTTCGTGAAGGAACATACCGTACCAGTTAGCTACTTGATCCTTCCAATATTGTTGCCATTTGCTTAATGTATATTTTTCAAGGAAACGGTGAGCGCCGATAATCAACATCGGGGCAGCTGCTTCGAATCCTACACGGCCTTTGATACCGATAATTGTATCGCCTACGTGCATATCACGGCCGATACCGTATGCTGCGCCAATCTCTTCCACTTTTTGGATGGCTTTGATCGGGTCGTCAAACTTCTCGTCGTTGACCGCTTTCAGTTCCCCTTTTTCAAAAGTCAGGCGGAGCTGTTCGCTGCCTTCTTTTTCAACATGTTTGAGGTAAGCTGTTTCCGGCAGTCCTTGTGCAGAGTCGAGGATTTCGCCACCACAGATGGAAGTACCCCATAAGCCGACGTTATAAGAGTATTTCAGCTTAGTGAAGTCTGCGCTGAAACCATGCTTGTTCAGGTAATCAATTTCTTCCTGACGGCTCAATGCCATGTCGCGGGTCAATGTGATAATTTCCACGTTCGGAGCCAGTACGAGGAAAGTCATATCGAAACGGATCTGGTCGTTACCTGCTCCGGTAGAGCCATGTGCTACGGCGTCTGCACCGATTTCGTTGGCATAACGGGCGATGGCAAGCCCCTGGAAGATACGTTCGGAACTAACTGAAATAGGATAAGTACCGTTACGCAGTACATTTCCGAAAACCATGTATTTCAGGCTCTTTTCGTAGTATTCTTGAGTAACGTCCAGCGTTACATATTTTACTGCTCCCAGTTTGTAAGCATTTTCTTCGTTTGTTTTCAGTTGTTCTTCACTGAAACCACCCGTATTGGCACAAGCTGCATATACTTCGTAACCTTTTTCTTTGGCGAGGTACATGACGGTGAACGATGTGTCCAGTCCGCCGCTGAATGCCACCACTACTTTTTTCTTCTTCTCTTCCATAGTGCTGTATCTTTTAAATATTATTTCTTTCTTGTTCTTTTTTTATGTTCCGCGGGTCTGTCGGATCGTACAGCATGGCTGTACAGATGCAGAATTTACGGTTCTTCGCTACCAGAATATCATGGTTGGTGCATCCTTCGCATCCTTTCCAGAAAGCTTCGTCGTCTGTCAATTCGTTGAAAGTAACAGGTACGTAACCCAGTTCGGTATTCATCTTCATGACAGCTGCTCCGGAGGTCAGACTGAATATTTTTGCTTTCGGCCATCGGAGACGTGCCAGTTGGAAAGAAGCCTGTTTGATACGTTTTGCCAGCCCTAATCCACGAAAATCGGGATGAACGATCAAACCGGAAGTAGCCACGTACTGCTTGTTTCCCCATGATTCGATATAGGTGAATCCGGCGAAAGTGTCACCGCAAAGAGCAATAATCGCCTTACCTTCTTTCATCTTTGTCGCTACGTATTCGTGTGTGCGTTCCGCAATTCCTGTTCCTCGTACGGCGGCAGCATTTCTGATAGTTTCCAAAATAGTGTCAACGTAAACCTCATGTGAGGCGTCGGCTACCATAACATCTATTTGTTGAGTGTCCATTTCTTTATTATATAATAATAGGTATAATTATTCGATATTGGGAATGATGAGTGACAAAAGCTGACGTATTTTACTGATGGCAACTCCTTCACGCAACACCAACATGATCGTATCGTCACCGGCAATGGTTCCCAGGATTTCACTGAATTCATTGTTGTCGATGTCATAAGCCATGCTGCTGGCATAACCGGGACGAGTGCGGATAACGGCGATGTTACCGGAAAACTGCAAAGAGATAAATCCGTTGTTGCGTAACATTTCACCGGCACTCTGGTCGGTAGAACGTTTATACATAATGTTGTTCGGCAGTACATATACGTACTTTCCATTCATACTGGCAGCCTTGGCTACTTTCAGTTGTTTCAAGTCGCGGGAGAGGGTGGCCTGTGTCAGTTCGAAGCCTTCGCGGTTCAGCTCTTGCAGCAGTTCTTCCTGCGAACCGACCTCCTTGCTTGAGATAATCATTTTGATGGCGTCTAACCGATTTGCTTTCTTCTTCATTGTATAATTATTCTAAGAATGGCGCAAAAGTATGCATTATTTCGGAGAAAAGATGCATAAAACCAAAGTTTTTTTGCATAAAAGTAAAAAATATGCTAAACGATGAGAGCCTGCTTTTCTGTTTTGTGTCAAAATGTATACCCTTTCAATCAAAATACATAAGGAAAAGGAGGAGGGAATCGCCTATCTTTGCCATGTAGGTAAATGGATACCTTAAATATATAGACAGAATACCATGAAACAAAACTTTTTTGCAGTCGACCTGGGCGCGACGAGCGGCCGTACAATCTTAGGAACTTTCATTGAAGGCGGATTAAATCTGGAAGAGATTAATCGTTTTCCTAACCACCTGATTGAAGTGGGTGGACATTTCTATTGGGATATTTATGCATTATATCGTCACATTATTGACGGATTGAAGTTGGTTGCTCATCGTGGCGAATCCATTGCTTCTATCGGTATTGATACCTGGGGAGTGGATTTTGTATGTGTCGGAAAAGACGGTAATTTGCTTCGCCAGCCTTATGCATATCGTGACCCACATACAGTAGGAGCACCGGAGGCTCTTTTCTCCCGTATTTCCCGTAGCAAAGTGTATGGTAAAACGGGTATTCAGATTATGAATTTTAATTCACTTTTCCAATTAGATACTTTACGTCGCAATCACGACAGTGCGTTGGAGGCGGCAGATAAAATTCTGTTTATGCCGGATGCGTTGAGTTATATGCTTACCGGAGAGATGGTGACGGAATATACGATTGCTTCGACAGCCCAGCTGGTGAATGCACAGACACGATGTTTGGAGCCGGAGTTGCTGAAAGCGGTAGGATTAGGTGAGAAGAATTTCGGCCGTTTTGTATTCCCGGGTGAAAAGGTGGGAGTATTGACGGAAGAAGTGCAAAAGATAACCGGACTGGGTGCAATTCCTGTGATTGCGGTAGCCGGCCATGATACCGGTTCTGCTGTTGCTGCCGTTCCGGCATTGGATCGCAATTTTGCTTATTTGAGTAGCGGGACCTGGTCACTGATGGGAGTTGAAACGGATGCTCCGGTGATTAATGCCGAAACGGAAGCGTTGAACTTTACCAATGAAGGTGGTGTGGAAGGAACTATCCGTCTATTGAAGAATATCTGTGGAATGTGGTTGCTGGAACGTTGCCGTCTGAATTGGGGAGATACAAGTTATCCTGAATTAATCAGTGAGGCGGATGCTTGTGAACCATTCCGTAGTCTGATTAATCCGGATGATGACTGTTTCGCGAATCCTGCGGACATGGAAAAAGCTATTGCTGAATATTGCCGGGCTACCGGACAGTCGGTTCCCGAGAAACGCGGACAAGTAGTGCGTTGCATCTTTGAAAGTTTGGCTTTGCGTTATCGCCAGGTGTTGGAGAATTTGCGTTCACTTTCTCCCCGTCCGATTGATACATTGCACGTGATTGGCGGAGGTAGTCGGAATGATTTGCTGAACCAGTTTACTGCCAATGCGATAGGAATTCCTGTGGTAGCCGGTCCATCTGAAGCAACAGCCATCGGTAATGTGATGATTCAGGCCATGGCGGCAGGCGAAGCAACGGATGTTGCCGGTATGCGCCAGTTAATTAACCGTTCTATCCCGTTGAAGACTTATCAACCGCAAGACACGGAAGCTTGGGATGCGGCTTATATCCATTTTAAAAATTGCGTTCGGAAATAAATAGAACGATCGACAGAATAATCATTTTTAAAACTAATAGAATATCATGAAAAAAGAAGAACTGATTCAGAAAGCGTATGAAATTGCTGTGGAACGTTATGCAGCAGTAGGTGTAGACACCGAAAAAGTATTGAAAACTATGCAGGATTTTCATCTGTCACTTCACTGCTGGCAGGCTGATGACGTTGCAGGATTTGAAGTACAGGCCGGTTCATTGACCGGAGGTATCCAGGCAACCGGTAATTATCCGGGCAAAGCTCGTAACATTGATGAACTGCGTGCTGACATCTTGAAGGCTGCTTCTTATATCCCGGGTACTCATCGTTTGAACTTGCATGAAATCTATGGAGATTTCCAAGGTCAGGTGGTAGACCGTGACCAAGTGGAACCGGAACATTTCAAGAGTTGGATAGAATGGGGTAAAGAACATAACATGAAACTTGACTTCAACTCTACTTCTTTCTCTCATCCGAAATCAGGTGACTTGTCACTTTCTAATCCTGATGAAGGTATCCGTCAGTTCTGGATTGAACATACCAAACGTTGTCGTGCAGTTGCAGAAGAAATGGGTAAGGCACAGGGCGATCCATGTATCATGAATCTTTGGGTGCATGACGGAAGCAAGGATATTACTGTAAACCGTATGAAATATCGTGCGTTGTTGAAAGATTCTTTGGATCAGATTTTCGCTACCGAATATAAGAATATGAAGGATTGTATCGAATCTAAGGTGTTCGGTATCGGTCTGGAAAGCTACACGGTAGGTTCTAACGACTTCTATATCGGTTACGGTGCTTCTCGCAATAAGATGATTACGTTGGATACCGGTCACTTCCACCCGACAGAAAGTGTAGCTGATAAAGTATCTTCATTGTTGCTTTATGTTCCTGAATTGATGTTGCACGTAAGCCGTCCGGTTCGTTGGGATTCAGACCACGTAACTATCATGGATGACCCGACTATGGAACTGTTCAGCGAAATCGTTCGTTGCGGTGCTTTGGACCGTGTACATTATGGTCTTGACTATTTCGACGCATCTATCAACCGTATTGGCGCTTATGTGATTGGTAGCCGTGCAGCACAGAAATGTATGACTCGTGCTTTGCTCGAACCGATTGCGAAGTTGCGTGAATACGAAGCAAACGGACAGGGATTCCAGCGTTTGGCTCTGCTCGAAGAAGAAAAAGCGCTGCCTTGGAATGCAGTTTGGGATATGTTCTGCTTGAAGAATAATGTTCCTGTAGGTGAAGATTTCATCGCAGAAATCGAAAAGTACGAAGCCGAAGTAACTTCTAAACGATAAGTTATGGATATTTTAATCGGCTTATTGATTATAGCCATCGGTAGCTTTTGCCAGTCCAGTTCTTATGTGCCTATTAAAAAGGTAAAGGAATGGAGCTGGGAAAGCTTCTGGTTAATACAAGGTGTATTTGCCTGGTTAGTGTTCCCGTTCCTGGGTTCACTACTGGGGGTACCCCAGGAAAGTAGTTTGTTCGACTTGTGGGGAGCGGGAGGTGCTGGAATGAGCATCTTTTATGGTATATTGTGGGGAGTAGGAGGGTTGACTTTCGGACTTTCCATGCGTTATCTGGGCGTTGCGTTGGGGCAGAGTATCTCATTGGGTACTTGTGCCGGTTTCGGAACTCTTCTTCCGGCTCTTTTTGCAGGCACAAACTTATTCGAAGGCAACGGGTTGATTCTTTTGTTGGGTGTTTGCATCACATTGGCGGGTATTGCCATTATCGGGTATGCCGGTAGCTTGCGTGCACAAAACATGAGTGAAGAAGAAAAGCGTGCTGCCGTAAAAGACTTCGCATTAACAAAAGGTTTGCTGGTTGCACTTCTTGCCGGTGTCATGAGTGCTTGTTTTGCTTTGGGACTGGATGCGGGAACACCTATCAAGGAAGCAGCTTTAGCCGGTGGAGTGGAAGGGCTTTACGCCGGTCTTCCGGTGATCTTCCTGGTTACTTTTGGCGGATTCCTGACAAATGCAGTTTACTGTCTGCAACAGAATGTGGCTAATAAATCGATGGGTGACTATGCTAAAGGAAAAGTATGGGGCAATAATTTGGTTTTCTGTGCGTTGGCTGGTGTACTATGGTATATGCAGTTCTTTGGACTGGAAATGGGTAAGAGTTTCCTTACGGAGAGTCCGGTATTGTTGGCTTTCTCCTGGTGTATTTTGATGGCATTGAATGTCACATTTAGTAATGTTTGGGGAATTATTCTGAAAGAATGGAAAGGCGTGTCAAACAAGACCATAACTGTGCTGATAGCTGGTCTGATCGTACTTATCTTCTCATTAGTGTTCCCAAATTTGTTTTAAAAAATTCAGGTATGGATTACATGGATTACGCAGTTTTTTTATAACTTGCGACGAAATCAGTGTAATCCATGCCTAATTAAAATTATATATAGAATGAAATCAATCTTAGAGAATCGTCCGGGACTTGCCAAAGAAGTAAATAAGGTAGCAGAAGTTGCCGGATACTTGTGGCAGAAAGGATGGGCTGAACGTAACGGTGGTAATATCACTGTTAATATCACAGAGTTTGTAGACGATGAAATCCGTCAGATGAAACCGATCAGTGAAGTTAAACCTATCGGTGTGACTCTTCCTTATCTGAAAGGATGCTATTTCTACTGCAAGGGAACTAATAAGCGCATGCGTGATTTGGCTCGTTGGCCAATGGAGAATGGTTCGGTGATCCGTATTCTGGACGACTGTGCCAGCTACGTAATTATTGCGGACGAGGCTGTGGCTCCGACATCGGAATTACCTTCTCACTTGAGCGTGCATAATGACCTGTTGAGTAAAAACTCTCCTTATAAAGCGTCTGTACATACACACCCGATCGAACTGATTGCCATGACACATTGTCCGAAGTTCCTGGAAAAAGATGTGGCTACTAATTTGTTATGGAGTATGATTCCCGAAACAAAGGCATTCTGCCCGCGTGGTTTGGGTATCATTCCTTATAAATTGCCTAGTTCTGTAGAATTGGCGGAAGCTACCATCAAGGAATTGCAGGATTATGATGTTGTGATGTGGGAGAAACATGGTGTATTTGCAGTTGATTGCGATGCGATGCAGGCGTTCGATCAGATCGATGTACTTAATAAATCGGCTCTCATCTATATCGCAGCGAAAAATATGGGCTTCGAGCCGGATGGTATGAGTCAGGAACAGATGAAAGAAATGACTGTTGCTTTCAATCTGCCTAAATAAAACAACAAATAGCACAACCATGAATCGAATTATTTTAAACGAAACTTCTTACTTCGGTGCCGGATGCCGAAGTGTGATTGCTGTGGAAGCAGCTAGACGTGGCTTTAAGAAAGCCTTTTTTGTAACAGATAAAGACCTTATCAAGTTTGGTGTGGCTGCTGAAATCATTAAAGTATTTGATGAGAACCAGATTCCTTACGAACTTTATAGCGATGTAAAGGCTAACCCTACTATTGCAAATGTGCAAAACGGTGTGGCAGCTTACAAAGCTTCCGGAGCCGATTTTATCGTTGCTTTGGGTGGTGGCTCTTCTATCGATACTGCCAAAGGAATCGGTATTGTTGTGAATAACCCGGATTTTGCGGATGTGAAGTCTCTGGAGGGTGTAGCTGATACCAAACACAAAGCTGTACCTACCTTTGCACTGCCTACTACTGCCGGAACGGCTGCCGAGGTAACTATCAATTATGTGATTATTGATGAAGATGCCCGTAAGAAGATGGTTTGCGTAGACCCGAACGACATCCCTGCCGTGGCTATCGTAGACCCCGAACTGATGTACTCAATGCCGAAGGGGCTTACTGCCGCTACCGGTATGGATGCTTTGACACATGCCATCGAAAGTTATATTACTCCCGGTGCCTGGGTAATGAGCGATATGTTCGAATTGAAGGCTATTGAGATGATTGCACAAAATCTGAAAGCAGCCGTAGACAATGGTAAAGATGTGGCAGCCCGCGAAGCAATGTCGCAGGCACAATATATTGCCGGTATGGGATTCTCGAATGTCGGTTTGGGAATAGTTCATTCAATGGCTCATCCGTTGGGTGCATTCTATGATACTCCTCATGGGGTAGCCAATGCCTTATTGTTGCCGTATGTGATGGAATACAATGCTGAATCTCCGGCAGCTCCGAAATATATCCATATTGCGAAAGCAATGGGAGTGGACACTACCGGAATGAGTGAAGCCGAGGGAGTAAAAGCGGCTATTGAGGCAGTGAAAGCACTTTCTGTCAGTATCAATATACCGCAGAAATTACATGAAATCAATGTGAAAGAAGAAGACATTCCTGCATTGGCTGTAGCTGCTTTCAATGATGTTTGCACAGGTGGTAATCCTCGTCCTACTTCGGTAGCAGATATCGAAGCTCTATATCGCAAAGCTTTCTAAAGTTAGTTTTTGCGGAAGTTCTTTTCACCACAGATTACACAGATTTACACAGATTTAATTCTTAAATATCGGCTTCCGATTAGAAAATAATCTGTGTAAATCTGTGTAATCTGTGGTGTTTTTCTGAAAATAATTCCTATTTTTGTCCAACTCAATTACATGAAAACACATCGGTATGATCGAGGATAATAGTTTGGGATTAGAATTTAAATATCTGATTGTAAATGACATGGACCGTAAATTCGGGCTATGGGTAAATACCGTCGGCTATCAATCCATTCCTCCTGATTCACCTTATCCGTTGAAAGAGCATCCTTCCGGTTACTTTTTTAATGCAGAAAAAGGAAGAGTGCTTCGTGAGTATCAATTGGTATATATCACCAAGGGGCGTGGTTTGTTTTCATCTGATTCTACCTCTGAAAAGCAAGTTTGTAAAGGTCGGCTGATGGTATTGTTTCCCGGACAATGGCATACTTATCGCCCGTTGCGGCAGACTGGTTGGACGGAATATTATATCGGTTTCGAGGGGCCTATGATAGACGCCATTGTTGATGATGCTTTTTTGTCGCAGGAACAGCAAATACTGGAAATTGGCCTTAATGAAGAGTTGGTCTCATTATTCTCCCGTGCTCTTGCCGTAGCCGAAGCGGATAAGATTTCCGCGCAACAATATCTTTCCGGGATTGTGCTCCACATGATAGGGATGATTCTTTCCGTCTCCAAGAATAAGGTTTTCGAGATGAGTGATGTGGATCAGAAGATCGAACAGGCAAAAATCATTATGAATGAAAATGTTTCCGGCAATGTGGACCCGGAAGAGTTGGCTATGCGACTCAATATTAGTTATTCATGGTTTCGACGTGTTTTTAAGGAGTATACAGGTTATGCTCCGGCTAAATATTTCCAGGAATTGAAACTTCGTAAAGCTAAACAAATGCTGGTGGGAACTTCCCAGTCAGTAAAAGAGATTTCTTTTTTTCTAGGTTTCCAGTCAACCGAATATTTTTTCTCTTTCTTCAAGAAACGTACGGGACTTACTCCGTTGGAGTATCGTTCGTTCGGGCGGGAAGAATGAATAGGATGAAGTTCATATCTATTAGTTATTTGGCTCTGATTTTGGGAATATCATAAAAACTGTTACTTTTGTGGCGAAGATAATGTGCTATAAACCATCATTCTTGATATGCGCGGACAAAAACTATCTAAGATCCATTTTCTTATTCTGTTATCTCTTTTAGGATTTATATCTCCTCTTCAATCACAGGAATATAAGTTCAGGACATTGGGTGTGGAGGATGGATTGTCGCAAATAACGGTGAGCGATATTTGCCAGGATGAGAAGTCGCGTATATGGATTGCCACGCTGGATGGTCTGAATTGTTTCGATGGCAATCATATCAAAGTCTTTAATCATTTTCATAACGATTCCATCAGTTATGGTAATCTATATGTCACCCAGATGGTGGAGGACGGCCAGGGGAGTCTTTTTCTCTTGACTTCTACCGGACTTTTCCAGTTCGACCTTGAAACGGAGAAATATTATATTCTTCCGGTGTCTTCTCCTTCCACTCTTGCCAAAGGAAAGTTGGGAGTGTGGATTGCAGAAGGGGGAAAACTCTTCTTGTATGATAAGAATACCTGTTCCGTGAAACCAATGTATGCGGAGGTACATTTGCCGGACACCGGGCCGACAATGGTAGAAGGTTCGGAAGGAAATCTTTGGGTTGCTTTGAAGGATGGCGGGGTGATGCGTGTGGATACTTGTGGATCGATGTCGCTTTATTTGCCCGGAATCAAGGTGATGAAACTGATAAAAAGTAACGATCAGAATATTTGGATCGGTTCGCAGGATCATGGTGTTTTCTGTTTTTCACCTCAAGGTGCAGTCATACATCATTATGATTATAACGACAAGAGTGTTTACACGGTCCGGGATGATATGGCAAGAGCGTTATGTCAGGATTTGGAAGGGAATATATGGGTAGGTTACAGAAGCGGATTGAGTAAGATTGAGGTGGCTACCGGGAAAATATTTCATTATCAGGCGGATCCTAACCGGGTGGGGGCTATGTCCAATCGTTCGGTGACTTCTCTTTATACGGACAAACAAGGAACTGTCTGGGTGGGGACCTATTGGGGCGGCGTGAATTTCTTCTCACCGGAATATCAACATTTTGTGCATTATCATGCTTCGGATACCGGATTGTCTTTTCCGGTGGTGGGTGCTATGGCAGAAGATAAATCCGGAAATATATGGATTTGTACAGAAGGTGGGGGACTGGATTTATATCAACCGGAACAAGGAACATTCAAGCATTTTAATGCGCATACCGGATATCATTTTAGTACGGATTATCTGAAAGATGTCGTTTTTGATGAGGCTAATAACTGCTTGTGGATTGCCGCTGACTTTACAAACAAGGTCAACTGTTTTCATCTTGATAACTATCGGAATGATATATATGACCTCGAACCGCTCGGAGAGGAAAGTGTGGGAGAAGCTCTGTTTGCCTTGGCCGACACTCCTCGTAAATTGTATGTAGGTACAACATCTGCAGTTGTTAGTCTGGATAAACAGACCTTAAAAACTGAAGTGTTGTTTCATCAAAAGGAGTTGTTTACACATAATTATAACACTTTGTTGCTTGATTCGAAAAACCGGCTATGGTTTGCTTCCGATGATGGTTGTGTAGCTTATGTGATTGATGAAGGACGGTTTGAAACGTATAGGATAAGTCTGAAGAAGCAGGTCAGATCTCAAAAAGAGCTGGTCAATGTCATCTATGAGGATCGAAAGGGAAACATTTGGGTCGGAACACATGGCAACGGGCTTTTCTTGTTGGATAAGAAAGAGCGTTTGTTTCGTTTGCATACTCCTGAAAGCGTATTATCGGGAGAAAATATCAGAGTGTTGGGCGAAACTCCTTCCGGGAATTTATTGATTGGTACCGGACATGGATTGTCTGTGTTAGAACAGAAAGACGGGAAAGTGATAAACTTCAATTCTAAAACAGGATTTCCGCTGACTCTTGTTAATAGGAAATCCATGCATGTATCCCGCAATCATGATATTTATATGGGAGGAGCTACCGGACTGGTTGCCATTCGTGAAAGTAGTTTGTCCTATCCTCCGAAAATATATGATTTGGAGTTGGCTCATTTGTATGTCAATAACAAAGAGATTACCACAGGCGATCAAACCGGCATCCTAAATAAGTCCTTTGCCTATACCGATCGGATTAAATTGAATTATTTGCAGAATGTGTTTTCTATCGGTTTCTCAACAGATAATTTTCTGCATATAGGCGGTGGTGAGGTAGAATATCGGTTGATGGGGTATAATGATGAATGGAGCGAGAACCGTCTGGGAAATGACATTACTTATACAAATATCTCTCCGGGTGATTATGTCTTTGAGATCAGGCTGAAGAACTTCCCGGAAGTAATCAGATCGCTGGATATAACGATTACGCCACCTTTCTATGCTACTTGGTGGGCCTATACTATTTATGTATGCGTGATTCTGACTATTCTATTCTTCATCGTGAGAGAATATAGAATCCGTCTGTTCCTGAAAACTTCATTGGATTTTGAACTTCGCGAGAAACAATACATTGAAGAGATGAATCAATCCAAACTTCGTTTCTTCACGAATATCTCGCATGAAATCAGAACTCCGATCACTCTTATCCTGGGGCAGGTTGATCTGTTGCTGAATTCCGGCAAATTGTCTACCTATGCTTATTCGAAACTGTTGAATATACATAAAAATGCAGGTAACCTGAAATCATTGATTACGGAGTTGCTTGATTTCCGGAAACAGGAGCAGGGACTTTTGAAACTGAAAGTTTCTCAATTTGACTTATATTCTTTGCTCAAAGAGCATTATGTATTGTTTAAGGAGTTGGCTGCTAACAGGAATATTTCGTTTGTTTTGCATGCCGACTGCGAGCAATGCCTCGTGTGGGGAGACCGGATGCAAATACAGAAGGTGGTTAATAACTTGCTGTCTAATGCTTTTAAATATACTTCAGACGGTGGAACTATCCGTATGGAATTGGCTGATGGAACGGAGGAATGTATGTTTTCCGTTTCCGATAATGGTGCGGGAATATCCGAGGAAGACTATGTTAAGATATTCGAGCGGTTCTATCAGGTTGAGAATATAGGACAGTATGGAGGAACTGGTATCGGGCTGGCTTTGAGTCAGGGTATTGTGAAAGCCCACCAGGGAGATATAACAGTAGAAAGTCAGCTGGGAAAAGGTTCTTGTTTTAAGGTCACTCTGAAAAAAGGGGATGCTCACTTTGATTCTTCTGTCGCCCGGGTTGAACCGGAGCAGGATAAGGAATATATTTATTATTCGGAAGACAAAGAACTGCTGGTTAAAGAGGTGCAGTCAGCCCAAAGTGAAAGCGGGACTACTGACTGTAAATTACTGGTGATTGATGATAATGAAGAAATCAGAAATATCCTTGTAGATATCTTTTCTCCATTGTACACGGTTGAAACTGCAAGTGATGGTGAGGAAGGGTATGAAAAAGTAAAAATGATGCAGCCTGATCTGGTTATTTCGGATATTATGATGCCCGGAATGCCCGGAACGGAATTGTGTGCCAAAATTAAGAACAATATTGAAACTTGTCATATCCCTGTCGTTCTTCTGACTGCCCTTAGTGCGCCCGAACGTGAGTTGGAAGGATTAAGAATTGGAGCGGATATTTATGTGGTGAAGCCATTTAATATGCGGCGGCTGGTGATGCAATGCAATAATCTGATTAATACCCGCAGACTTTTACAGAATAAATATGCCCATCAGCTGGATAGCAAAGCGGAGAAGATTGCAACGAATGAACTCGATCAGAGGTTTATCGAACAAGCGACACAGGTAGTGGAAGATAATATGGAAAATCCCGAATTCAGTGTAGATGTCTTCTCACGTGAGATGGGGGTGGGACGTACTGTCTTATTCCAGAAGATAAAAGGTATCACGGGAAGTACGCCAAATAATTTTATCATGAATCTGCGTCTGAAAAAAGCGGCATATTTTCTGCAGAATTCTCCGGAAATGAATATATCGGATATTGCTTACCGGTTAGGATTTGGAAATCCTCAATACTTCAATAAATGTTTTAAAGAACTTTTTGATATTGCTCCTACGCAATACCGAAAAGCTCATAATACCTCCTCCGAACCCTCTGTGAAGTGATTAAAATAAGTCATCTGAATTTTTAGACTAGATAAAACGAACAATTCGATAGGGTGCAATATATTCAAATGCGATACTTTTGTGGCGTTGGATAATGCCAGCTTGTACTTGAGTTTTCTTTGGTTAGGTGTGTCCGCACACACTTTCATTTGGTAGACCGGGTACTGTGTAATCTTTATTCTAATATAATAATTATTGTGTAGTATTATGAAAGACAAATATCCATGTAGTAAATAAAAGATAGCATCTTATTGGAGAGAATCAATATATTTTTCCCAATTAATTAAGTAGTGAGTAAAACCTTGATAATTAACCAATTTAATTTTATTCTAGTTATGAAAAATTTGCAGAGTAGGACAAAAGTGCGGTTGCTTCAGTCGTTCCTTTTGATTTCCTTGAGTCTCTTTTTCCTTGTCAATCCGGCTTATGCTCAAGGCGGGTTTGCAGTGAAGGGAGTTATTGTGGATAAAACAGGATTTCCTTTGCCTGGCGCCAATGTGATGGAAAAGGGAACATCTAATGGAACAATTACAGATTTAGATGGTAATTTCTCATTGAATGTTTCGAAGAAGGGAGTTACTTTGACTGTATCATTCATGGGATATACCCCTAAAGATGTGGTAGTGAAAGATAAAACAATGAATATTACGCTTGAAGAGAACTCTAAGCTATTGGACGAAGTAGTGGTAGTGGGTTACGGTACGATGAAAAAGCGTGATGTAACAGGAGCTATTACTTCCATCTCAAGCGAGGCCATTGAGCAAAAAATGGCTACTAATGTTTTTGAAGCATTGCAGGGTACTACTGCCGGTGTACAGGTGGTATCCGGTTCCGGACAGCCCGGTGAATCTTCTTCTATCAAAATACGTGGTACTTCCACGTTCTCTGCCGAAGGGGTTACTCCTCTTTATATCGTAGACGGTGTGCCTTTGGAAAGTATCGACGGTATCAATACGAATGATATCACTTCTATGGAGATTTTGAAAGATGCCGCTTCTGCAGCTATCTACGGTTCTCGTTCGGCGAACGGTGTGATTATTATCACTACCAAAAGTGGGCAGGAAGGTAAAGCCCGTATTGATATCAAGTATAATCACTCGTGGGGTACATTGTCTCACAAGGTTCCACAGGCAAACCGTAAAGAACGTTTGTTGTACGACCAGTATCGTAAAGAGTATTTTGAAACATACGGCGGAGGTAATCCGGATGAAAGTAGTGATATACTGAATGATCCGTTGAACTCTTTCTTTAATGTGGATAACGATTATCTGGACATGATTACAAGCACTGCACAAAAAGATCAGGTGGATATCAGTGTAGGGGGTGGTACAAAGAAATTGAAATATTTCATCAATACCGGTTATTATAATGAGAAAGGTATTATTTCCAATACAGGTTTCCAGAGACTAAATACTCGTATCAACTCCGATTATTCACCGACAGACTGGATGAATATGGGTAGCCGTATTTCTTTGACTTATTCTAAAAAGAAAGGTCTGAATGAAGGTACTTTATTGAGCGCAGTGTTGACTCGTCGTCCTTATTTCAATACTTATTATCCGGATGGCTCTTTGGTCGGAGTGTTTAACGGTCAGAAGAACCCTATTGCGCAGGTCAATTATACCACCGACTTTACTGATTCTTATAAGGCTAACTTCTTCCAGTTCTTTGAAATCAAATTCAACAAGTATTTGAAGTTCAGAGCCAATATTAATGCCAACTTCTATCTGGATAAACGCAAAAAACTCGAACCGAGTCTTATCACCGACGAATGGCAGAAACAGAATAAAGGTTATTCTTATAATTACCTGAACTGGAACTGGATGAATGAAGACATCCTTACTTATGCACGCAAAATAAAAGATCATAATTTTACGGCCATGGTAGGTGTTAGTGCACAGCAGTGGCGTTATGAAAACGAAACATTTGTGGGGATAAACTCGTCTACAGATTTTATCTATACAATGAATGCTTTTGCCGCAAACCTGGATTTGTCATCTACAGGCTCCACATTAAGCAATCACTCTATGGCTTCCATTTTTGCCCGTGTGACTTATGATTATAAAGGAAGATATTTGCTCAATGCCATTATGCGTCGTGACGGTTCTTCTCGTTTTGCCAAAGAGAACAAATGGGGTAATTTCCCTTCCGTATCTGTGGGATGGCGCTTCTCGGATGAGAAATTCATGAAATTCTCGAAAAAGTTTCTCGAAGATGGTAAGATCCGTGCAAGTTTCGGTATCACGGGTAACGAAGCAATCGGCAACTACGACTATATCTACTCTTATTCTCCGAATTCTATTTATGACGGAGTGGGTGGCGTTATTCCGACTCGTATAGGTAAAGACAATCTGAAATGGGAGGAAACTAAACAATTCAACCTTGGTCTGGACTTGAATTTCTGGAATAGCCGTTTGACAATCACTGCCGATTATTACGATAAATATACAGACGGTTTGCTGGCAAACTACCAATTGCCTAAAGAATCCGGTTTTGCATATATGAAAACCAATGTCGGTGAAATGAGTAACCGAGGCTTTGAAATAGCTGTTACCGGTGATATTATCCGCACGAAGGACTGGAAGTGGAATGCTTCTTTCAATATCTCCAGAAACGTCAACCGTATTGAGAAGCTGTCTGAAGGTAAGGCATATATGGAAGGTGATATCTGGTGGATGCAGGAAGGTGGCCGTGTGGGTGACTTCTACGGATTTAAAAGCGCCGGTGTCTTTGCATACGACGAATCGAATGCTTTCACTGATAAATGGGAACAGCTGACTCCGGTGTTTGAGAATGGTGTATTCCAGTACAAATATTTGTTGGATGGAAAGGAATATGCAGGTAATATCCGTCAGAAAACGTTGCCGAACGGCAAACCGTTCCGTGGGGGAGATTACAACTGGGAGGAACCGGAAGGAACCCGTGACGGTGTGATTGATGATAATGACCGTATGGTGATCGGTAATGCCATGCCTGATGTAACCGGTGGTTTGAATACAACGGTGACTTGGAAGAATTTGAGTTTATACTTAGGATTCTATTATTCATTGGGAGGACAGATTTATAATGCAGCCGAACATAATCGTAATATGTTCAAATACACCGGAACTACTCCTTCACCGGAAGTCATCCATAATATGTGGTTGCATCCGGGTGACCAGGCAATCTATCCGCGTCCGTATAATGATGATTACAACAATGCCCGTATGGGTAACTCGTTCTATCTGGAAGATGCTTCATTTATTCGTTTGCAGAACATACGTGTAGCATACGATCTTCCTGAAAACTGGATAAAGAAGCTGATGTTGAAGAATATAAATATCTACGCTTTTGTAAACAACGCCTTGACATGGACCAACTATTCGGGATTCGATCCTGAATTCTCTACCAACAATCCTCTGCAGGTAGGTAAAGACTCTTACCGTTATCCGAGAAAGAGAGAATATGGTATTGGTTTTTCTGCAAACTTTTAATTGAAGATATCGTATGAAGAATATAAAATATTTTGTTGGAGCTGTATGCCTGGCTCTATCATTGAATAGCTGTTCAGACTTTCTGAATGAGGAACCGGTAAGTGAAATTCCGGCAGGTGACATGTGGCAGACTGCCCGTGACGCTAAGGCAGGTATAAATGAAATCTATGGATTGTTACGTTCCACTTTACGGGAGAACTATTTCTATTGGGGTGAGTTCCGTTCGGATAATGTAGCTCCCGGAGCACCGGTAATGGCCGATCAGGCACGTGTTATCAACAACCTGATGTCTACGGATGAGAAATGTGCAAAGTGGACGACTCTGTATCAGATGATTAACCAGGCAAATCTGGCTATTAAATATGTTCCTAATATCAGTATGCCTGATGTGGCAGACCGAAATGACTATCTTGGACAAGCTTATGCATTGCGTGCTTTGGCCTACTTCTATGCTATCCGTGTTTGGGGAGACGTACCTTTGTTTACAGAACCTACTGAAAAGTATTCGGAAGCCATCTACAAAGAGCGTACGGATAAAAACTACATTCTTGATAATGTCATTCTTCCGGACCTGAAGAAAGCGGAAAGCCTGATTAACCGTAACAAGAATTATGAGCGCAAACGTATCTCTATCTGTGGTGTTTGGGCTATCATGGCTGATGCTTATATGTGGGCTAAAGAATATAATCTGGCCGATCAGACCATTGATAAGATGGCAACTATTGCTTCCAAAAAAGGCGGTCGTTTTGTAGACTTCGAACCTAACATTGCTACTTGGCATACCATGTTTACGGAAGAGCTGACTAATAAACCTTCTGATGATACACCGGAAAATGATGAATATAACTCCAGAGAGTTTATTTTCCTTGTTCATTTCAACATGGATGAAGTCGGCACGAATGGTTACAGTTACATGTATCAATGGTTTTCCGGTTCAGGGAATCGTGCGGCAGTCATGTCTGATAAGTTTATGAGTATCTTTGATGAAAAGGATATGAA
This sequence comes from Bacteroides sp. MSK.20.12, assembly GCF_019052435.1. NCBI lineage: Bacteria > Pseudomonadati > Bacteroidota > Bacteroidia > Bacteroidales > Bacteroidaceae > Bacteroides > Bacteroides sp. MSK.20.12. Next base: position 275,845 of record NZ_JAHQVH010000002.1, read on the forward strand.
AGGTGATTTACGCAAAGATTATACGGTGAAGAATTACCAAAACGGAAATGAATTGCGTAAATATATGGCAGGTGACATCAGTAACTCTTTGAATAAGACATGCGAAGTAGCCTATCCAATCTATCGTTACACAGATATGATGTTGTTGCAAGCTGAAGCTCGTGCTCATCAGGGAAAATGGGGGGAAGCTTTGGATTTAGTAAAAACTGTACGTGACCGTGCCGGATTGAATACACTGACTGAAAATGATTTTGCTTCAGAAGAAGAGGTAGTCAATTATATCTTGCGTGAACGTCAGGTGGAGTTAGCCGGCGAAGGACGCCGTTGGTTTGATTTGCTACGTACCGAAAAGTGGAAAGAAGTGATGAAACCTATCAACGGAATGGAGCAGGACGGCAATGAACTTTTCCCGATCCATTATTCACATATCTTGGAAAATCCGAAGATTGTGCAGAATACGTATTATGGTAATACTAACAACTAAAAAGGTAGAAGCAATGAAAAAGACAATATTATATAAGACTCTTTTCTTTTGTTGGACAATTTTGGCATTGACCGGTTGTGATCTGGACTTGCAAAAGAACTATGATTATGAGCCTTCGGTGGATGATCCGTATGTAAAAGTGACAGCGTGGGAATATTTTCAGGATCACAAAGATATGTTCTCGGAGTTGATAGCAGCTATCGAGTATACAGGTTTGAAGGACTATTATACACAGACTGATAATAAATATACTTTTCTGGCTTTGAATAATGCCGGTATGCAGCTTTATCGGGAGAATGAATTTGCTGGTGTAGCTTCTATTACAGATTGTGATAAAGAAAAGGTGAAGAATATGTTGCTTTATCATATTGTAGATGGAGAATATAGTTCTTATGGGCAATTGCAGGTAGAACCGATGTTCGTTTTGACTATGCTGAAAGGTGAGACTGGATTGATGACAATGTCTGTATGGAAAAATCCATGGCAGGCTGCAGTTGGTAAGATTCTGGTGAATCAGACCGGAAGCAACGGAAAATCTCCGCAACGGCAAGCTAAGACTAGCAATATTCTGCCGACAAACGGCGTGATTCATATATTTGAGAACTATTGCAAATATTCCAAATAACCACAGTTAATTAAAAAGAGAACTAATTATGATTCGTAAAATATATACCTTATTAATATTAGGACTTTGCTTGGGCTTTGCTGCCTGTGGCGACGATAATGATGGACTGGATCCTAATGCAGCGGCTCCTGTGATTAATTTTCCTATGGAGCAGCTGGACGTTGATTTGAATAAAGTAGACAATCTGCCGGTAGTGGCTGTTATTAAATCACAGGCAGGGCTTCAGAGCGTGACGATGAAATTGCAGACGGTGGAGGGAGTGACAGAATATAAAACTGTAACCGACTTTTTTAACCCCAACTCTTACAGCTTGTCTGAAAACTTGGAGTACAATGCAAATTACGAAGCTTTTATCATTGAAGCTACAGATAAACTGAATCATGTTACGAGTGGGACTTTACCAATTGCTGTTACCGATGTAATGGCACGTCCTGTCATTACATTCGATCCGGAAGAGATTGTATATGATGAGATGGATGAAAACCCGGTAATGCCTCGTACCACTTTTAAAATTGTTTCGGAAGCTGGTTTGAAGAAAGTAGAAAGATTCTTGGTTTCTGTAGACGGACAAACATCGAAAGGTGGTGATATACTGAATGGCGACAAAACGTATGAGTATGATGAATTGATAGAATATAAAGAAGGTGATAAGGGCTTTAAAGTGAAAGCAGAAGATATATATGGTAATATCACAATTTCTACTTTGCAGGTGTCATATAAGACAGTTCCGGTTCCTGTATTGACCTTGGGTAAAGAGCTAATTACTACTGATGAAGGAGTAGATACGGAAGTTCCAATGCATATCGAATCGGTTCGTGGCGTAAAATATGTAGCTATATCCCGAGTGGAAAATGGTATAAGTACAGAAATATTCCGTGAGGAGATAGGTGGTGACAATAAAAACTTTGATTATACACCTAAAGTACAATTAACAGAAGAAACGTCCCAATTAAAAGTGGTTGTTTCTGACGGTCGAGAGGGTAAAGAAGTAGTAGGGATCGTAAGGACTTATGTGAATATGGAAGTTGTCCAGCTCAAAGTCGGTAGCCAAGTTTTGGCAAATGCGGAACCGTTTGCTCTGATTTCATTGAAGGATATGAAGACGTATTCGGTGGATGAAGCTATTTCCAGTGTGGAAAGTGCTAGGAATGTTGATATAAAGTTCTTTATAAATTCTAAAGATGGTGTTCTTTCTTTCCGCTTTTATTCTATGGAAAATGTAGAAAGTAAAAATCCTTTATATAAAGGGTCAGGTGGAAAAACATTGAGTAACTTGCCGGCAAAGAATATGACTAAATACGTCCTATTCCCTACAGATTTTGATTATGATACAGCTTCCCGTTCCTCTATTCAGAATGAATATTTGAAAGGAAATGCAGATCAGAAAGTATATATGACAATTGATAACTTTGTCGGTAGTGTGATTGGATTTAAGACCGGTGGTGCCTCAAGTGCTGGTGGAGAAAGATATGGTGTCATGAAAGTTCTTGATGTCTCCGGTAAGATGGATAATAATACGATGAAACAGATAGCAACTGTTGAAATCAAATTCCCTAAGAAGAAGTAAGTAGGGTAGTATTACCTACCGTCTGAAGTCTTAATAGAAAAGTTCTTTTCTATTAAGACTAAACTTCCCTTTCATTGGGAGTAAAGTTGCTCTCTGTCCGATACAAACTATAAACGAAGCTTACGTTTTTATAAATGCAAGTTGCGTTTATAAAAACAAAGCTTGCAATTATAAAAACAAAGCTTGCGTTTATAGTTTATAATAAGGATAAAAGAAGTTTGCAACAAGGGGGAAGGAAGTTCTCCCCTAGTGGAGGATAACTTTTCTATTAATAGCTGACGCGAGAGTTATTAACAGCTATCCCGGTGAACTTAGATAGAATATACGAAAGATGCGATTGATAACAAGCACATTGGTTAAGTAATAATGTGCGGTAGCTGAAAGTAATATGAGAAAACATATAATATATAGGTATTTCCTCTTTTTATCTTTGGTCGGACTGATGCAGTTAACGCTTAGTTGTTCCTCCTCTTCCAACGAAATAGAACCTTTGAAACCGGAAGGAGGAGATACTCCTTTGGAAAAAGATGAATATACTTTTTTGAACGTTGAATACCGGAAATGGCAGAACGGAACATTCCAAGCATGGACAACAGCAGATTCAAGGGAAACCCGTATCATTGATAATATGAATTGGTATACTCCTTCTTCGGATTATAGCCGGACTGCGTGGGGAGGGCGAATCGGTTTGCAACCCTCTTCTGTGGTTGGAAAAGAGGGCTTTTTCCGAGTGGCTAATTGTGGAGGCCGTTCTTATTTACTGGATCCGGATAATGGAGCTGTTATCATTCATGGAATTCAGCATGTTCGTCCGGGAGAATCTACTGCTCATAAGAAGGCTTTCAGTACTCGATACGGTAGTGAGGCGCGATGGAGTGAAGAGACAGGCAAACTGTTGGCAGACAATCATATAAACTATATTTCGTATGGTTCGAACCGTATTGAAGTATTTCCTGCTGCAGTACGTGCTAACTTGTTGACCCCTAAGACGCAAAAGATTGCTTATGCAGAGAATCTGTATCTGCTCCGTACCTTTATGTGGGATATGAGCAAGAATTTGGGATACGCGTTTGATGATGACAAGTATAATCGTCTCGTTCTTCTTTTCGAACCGACATTTGCTACGTACATAGATCGTCTCGTACAAGAGAAGTCAGCTTTATTTGCCGGTGACCGGCATTTTATAGGTTTCTATCTTGACAATGAATTGCCGTTTGCTAGTTATCAGAATACTGACCCTTTGCGAGGAATTGATCTGAAACATTTTTTGTCCTTGCCCGAACGCTATAAAGCGGCTCGTGAGTATGCAGAAAAGTTCATGCGGGATAACGGTATAGCTTCTGCCGGAGCGATCACCAAGAAAAATCAGGAAGACTTTCGGGGGATGGTTGCTGATTATTATTATCAGTTGACCACCGCTACCGTCAGACGATATGATAAAGAGCATTTGATTTTGGGGACACGTCTGCATGACTGGAGCAAATACAATCAGAAAGTGGTGGAAGCTTGTGCCCGTTATTGCGATCTTGTTTCTATCAATTATTATGCCCGTTGGCAACCGGAAGCAGATTTCTTGGCAAACCTGAAAGTTTGGTGTGGAACGAAACCTTTTTTAGTTTCGGAATTCTATACGAAAGCAGAAGATGCCAGTTATCAGGGAACTGGATATGCCAATACCGAAGGAGGTGGCTGGCTGGTGCATACACAGAAAAATAGAGGTGAGTTTTATCAGAACTTCTGCCTGCGTTTGCTGGAAACCCGAAATTGTGTGGGGTGGGTACACTTTGAATATAATGACGGCTACGATTCTAACGGAAAAGCTTCTAATAAAGGAATAGTCTCCATCGAATACGAGCCTTATACATCTTTTTTGTCGCAGATGCGACAGGTAAATCTTGCAGTTCATTCATTGATCGATTATTATGATACAAAATCGGTTCAATAGATTAACGGAAACATTAAAAAGACAAATTGAATATTTAGAATTAAAATAGTTATGACCATGAAGAAGTTTAGTTTATTCGCAATCCTTTTAGGATTTAATATAGCTTTGGGAGCATGTTCCGATGATGATGCCGCTCCTGTAGTAAAAGATCAAATCTTTCAACTTCCGGAAAAGGCTTATGTACTGGCGGAGCAATCCAGACGGGCTATTGTCATCAGGGATGCGGAGACACATCGTAATATTTGGAGTTGGGACCCTTATACGGCTTGTGTTCCTGCTGCCCAACAGGGTTGGTTTGTCAATCCGAGTGAAGTGAAACCTGTTTTCAATAGACGCTATATCTTGATGACTGCCTCCGGCGGAGCTGTGGCTTTAATCCGTTTGTCGGATCATAAATTAATGTTCTATGCAAATTGCGGACAGAATCCTCACTCTGCGGAGGTATTACCCGATGGAAATATTGTGACGGCAGAATCTAAGAACGGTGAAATTAGTACCTTTGTGGTTGACACAGTTAAGGTATTGGGAGCGAAGGCTAATACGGTGAAGCTGGGTAATGCGCATAATGTAGTTTGGGATAAGAAAAGGTCGTATCTGTATGCCACGGCTACAATAACGGGCGGAGTTACCGCATTATTCCGTTTTAAGTATGATGGTAACCAGAGCAATCCTAAACTGACAAATCAGACTCGTATTTATACGTTCGACAAAGAATCGGGCGGACATGATTTGTTTCCGGTATATGGTGAAGAAGATAAATTATGGCTTACAGCTGCTTCGGCTGTCTATAAGTTTGATTTGACAGGAGTTACCGACGCTACGACTAATGACTCTGCCGAACCGACTTGTGAAAAAGTCTACAATACAGCTGATATAAAAAGTATCTGTAACGGACCTGACGGAATCTTGATGCTGAAACCGACTGAAGAGTGGTGGGCTGAAGGACTTGTAAATGAGAAGGGAGAAGAACTCTTCAAGATGGACGGAGCTAAGATTTATAAAGGTCGTTGGATGATAGACAATACTTTCAGTTATCCGGAAAAGCACGATTTCGTATTGGGTGAGGATTGATTAAGTATCGTCGAAGGGTAATAAAATACATAAGTTGAATAATTAAGTTTGGAACAATGAGGAAACTTCTTCTTTTTTTATTGGTATCTATTGCATTACCGGCCTTGGCGCAGAACGGAAAGAAAGTGTATGCTGACTTCCACGGTGTGCGTTATACCCGGCAACATGACGGAAAGTTGGGGCGTTGGGAGATGTATGCCAATACGGAGAAATCAAGTACGGGAAGGAAATCCCTGTGTTATAATGCCGACCTGATAGACAGTGAAGGACGACATGAGATAGCGGCAGTGGCCTATCCCCAAGTCGGAATGCAGTCCAATCTCGATCCTGATTATATCGAATATCAGATATTGTCGGCAAAAGCTGCCAAGATAGACGGATTCTTTATCGAATGGGGATTCAAGCCTCACGAAAATGACATCTTGCTGCGTGAAATGCAGAAAGTGGCAGCGAAATATGACTTTGAAATCGGTGTAAACTGGTGTGACGGTTGGTTGTATTATGACTGGATTACGAAGATTTATCCGGAAGTTAACACCCGTGAGGCAAAGACCGAATATATGGCTAAATGTTACCAATATTTAGTAGACAGTGTCTTTTCCGGTCCGACTGCTCCAATAGTGAAAGGAATGCCTGTCTTTTACCATTTCGGTCCCGGAGTGAAAGTCGATGAATACAAGAAAGTATTATCACTGGTGAAGTTTCCGCAAGGAATGAAGCAGCCCGTTGCCTTACGTCGTTGGGCGGATTGGGGAAAACTGGAAAACGATAAATACATTCCTGTCACCCGCAGTGATGATATGGATGCCTGGAAAAAAGTGGGAGAGATACCGACCGCATGGCTTCCCGCTCGTGTCCGTACAAGAGATCAGGCACATGCTGAATGGGATAATTATGCCACGCAGGATGATGTTATTGAGTTTATGAAACCTTTCCGTGACTCGATTTGGCATAGTAACAATCCTGCTTATACCATTAAGTCGGGATTTGCCATGCCGGGAATGGATAACCGGGGATGTGCAGGCTGGGGACGCGGACACTTCTATTATATCCCTCGCAATAATGGAGAAACTTACCAAAGTATGTGGAAGTTCTGTATGGCGGAGAAAGACAGCCTGGACATGATGTTTATCGCTTCGTGGAGCGACTATACCGAAGGGCATGAAATAGAACCTACCATCGAAAACGGTGACCGCGAACTGCGTACCACTTTAAAGTATGCGGCAGAATTCAAAGGCGAACAGGCGGACGAACGTGGCTTAACCTTACCTTTAATGCTTTTCCGTTTGCGAAAAGAAGCCCGTTTCCTGGAAAAGACGAAGATGGACGTATCTGCTTGTCAACGTTCGCTCGATAAGGCAGCGTTGTTGATTAGCCAGGGACGTTATCCGGTGGCGATAGGTTTGTTGTCACAAATAGAAAATGATGTCAAGACAGCCAAATCCGCTTTGGCGGTTGAGATGATGCGTTTGCGTGAGTCGGACATGAAGATTCAGGGAAAGCGAAAATCAGGTGGTTACAATGCCGAAGAAACGCTTTCTATCTCTTTGCCCAAAGAATTGGTTTCCAAACTGCAAATGAATAACTATGTAGGGTATCTCTATTTTGAATACCTGGACAAAGGAAATGAATCTCTTTTTATACGTTCGTCCACACAGCGCGAACCGAAAGAACCGTTTAAAATTGTATCCCGGATACGTACCGATAATACAGGCGAATGGAAAAGTGCAAAAGTGGAACTGTATAAAGATAATATCGTAAATGGATTCAATATGCCTACGTTCTATTTAAAAGGAAATGTCGTTGTCCGTAATTTGTCATTGGGCTATACCATCTACACTGTCAAATAAATGTATTGATGAAGAGTTTGAAAAATTGGTTATTAGTTTTATCCGTATTATCTTGTTTCGGGTGTTCCTCGCCGGTTCATGAAGACGGCAGGGGATGTGCTTTCGTATCCGACAGTATCCAATACAGGGTTGAGTTTATGTCGGAGGGATGCGTACGGATTCTGTCTTTTCCCGAAGGTGATACGCTGGTAACAAAAAGATTGGTTGTCGATCCGGAAAAACCGGCTTTCAAAGATTATAAATGGGAAGATACGGGAAAGAAGCTGGTCTTTCGTACCCGTGAGCTTTCCGTTGCTTTTGATAAAGAAGATGCGGCTTTCACTTTTCAGGAAGTATCGACAGGAAAGCTGTTACTGAAAGAGAAAGAAGCTAAAAAGGCACGACACTTCAAACGTTCGGTTGCCGGAGGTGAGCAATGCCTCGAAGTAACCCAACGCTTTGTTCCTACTGATGATGAGGCTATTTACGGTCTGGGGCAGTATCAGAACGGAATCATGAACTATCGTGGAAAATCCGTACTACTGTTGCAGGCAAATATGGATATAGTCAATCCGTTCCTTATCTCGACTAACGGATATGGTATCTTGTGGGATAATTATTCTTCAACAAAGTTTGAAGATACGAAAGAAGGATACTCATTTACTTCCGAGGTAGGCGATGCTTCCGACTATTATTTTGTATATGGCAAGAATATGGACGAAGTCGTTGCCGGTTATCGGGAATTGACGGGAGACGTGCCGATGTTCGGGAAGTGGGTATATGGTTTCTGGCAGTCTAAAGAACGCTATAAATCGTTCGATGAGTTGAAAGCCGTTGTAAAGGAGTATCGTAAACGGGGGATTCCGTTGGATAACATTGTGCAGGACTGGGAATATTGGGGAGATAAACCCCATTGGAACAGTCTGACTTTCCATCCGGCGAACTTCGATCATCCCCGGCAAGTCATTGAAGAACTGCATCAGCAGGATCATGTTCACTTTATGCTTTCCGTATGGCCCGGATTCGGACCGGAAACAGCTGTCTATCAGTCACTCGATTCTATCGGTGCCTTATTTAGCGAACCTACATGGGCAGGCTATAAAGTCTTTGATGCTTACAATCCTGCCGCACGGGATATCTTTTGGCAATATCTCAAGAAAGGACTCTATGATATGGGTGTGGATGCCTGGTGGATGGATGCGACAGAGCCTTCTTTCCGTGACGGATTCACACAGTTGAAGCAGGAAGAGAGGACGAAAGCAGCCGGAAATACTTATCTGGGCAGTTTCCACCGTTATCTGAATACCTATTCTTTGGAGATGCTGAAGGACTTCTATCAACGTCTTCGAGCCGAAAGCGATCAGAAGCGCATATTTATCTTAACCCGTTCCGCCTTTGCCTCACAACAGCATTATGGTACGGCGGTATGGTCGGGGGATGTCTCGGCTTCATGGGAAAATATGCATAAGCAACTGGTTGCCGGTTTGAACTTATCCATGTCCGGTATTCCGTATTGGACTTCCGATACAGGAGGATTCTTTGTCACGGAACGTGATGCAAAATATCCTGATGGGTTGAAAAGCAATGATTATAAAGAGTTGTATTCCCGTTGGTTCCAGTTCAGTGCATTTACTCCTGTCTTCCGTGCTCACGGCACGAATGTGCCGCGTGAAGTTTGGCAATTCGGTGAAAAGGGAACATCTTACTATGATAATCAGGTGAAATATATACATCTGCGTTACCGTCTGTTGCCTTACATTTACTCGATGTCCCACCAAGTCACAGCCAACAATTATACCCTGTTGAGAGGCTTGGCAATGGATTTCACCACAGATACCCGGACTTTTGATATTGATAACGCCTATATGTTCGGCACCTCTTTATTGGTACGCCCGGTATTTCATCCGCAATCGGAAGAAAAGAACATCAGTGTCTATCTGCCGGAACACAACGGCAAATATTGGTACGATTTTTGGACCGGAAAGGCCTTTGAAGGAGGAAGAGAACAAATGCAGGCAAACACCCTCGACATCCTTCCCCTGTATGTAAAAGCCGGTTCTATCTTGCCTTTGGCAGAAGTGAAACAATATGCGATGGAATACCCCGACCGTGAATTGGAACTGCGTATTTACGGAGGAGCGGACGCTTCTTTCTTATGGTATGAGGACGAAGGCGACTCCTACCGCTATGAAGACGGCGTATGTTCCAAAGTACCGATGCAATGGAAAGATTCGGAACGGACATTGACGATCGGGCTGCGTGAAGGAAGTTATCCCGGTATGCCGGAACAAGTAAAAATGCGTGTGAAGTTATATCTGCCTGACGGTGCTGCTCTTGAGAGTAAAGAGTATGTCTACACAGGCAGAGAGGTAAAAATAAAGTTTTAATTAGATGCATACATAGATTATGAAGAAGTTATTCTATATCTTTATTCTATTGTTTATTGTGGGATGGGCGCAGGCACAGCAACGCGTGGTATACACCATCAACGACGGATGGAAATTTACAAAAGGATCTCCATTTGAAGCACAACTGACTGGCTGTGACGATTCTTCATGGGAGACGGTCAATATACCTCATACCTGGAATGATAAAGATGCAGACGATGAAACTCCGGGATTCTATCGGGGGCCGGTCTGGTATCGAAAACAGTTGTTTATAGACAAAAGCCAGGAGGGACGTCGGGCAGTGATCTATTTTGAAGGAGCCAATCAGGAAGTACGATTCTACCTGAACGGGCAGTTCGTTGGAGAGCACAAAGGAGGGTATACCCGCTTCTGTTTTGACATCACTCCCCATTTGCGTTATGGACAGGAAAACCTGTTTGCCATTTATGTAAACAATGTCTATAATCCGAATATTCCCCCCTTATCTGCCGATTTTACTTTCTTTGGCGGTATCTACCGGGATGTCTATTTGCAGTTTATGAATCCGGTGCACATTGCAACGAATGATTACGCTTCGTCGGGAGTTTATATCCGTACCCCCGAAGTGAATAACTCCGCTGCTTCGGTAGAAATCACTACGCTACTGACGAACGATATGCCCCAGGCTGCGGAAATCAGGGTGGAGAATATAATCTGTGATGCGGATGGCAAGGAAGTGAAAAAAACGCAGGCAGAAGTAAAACTGGCAGCCGGCGAGACGAAGACGGACATCTCCAAAAAGATAAAAATAGATTCCCCTCGTCTGTGGGATATAGACGATCCTTATCGCTATATGGTATATACCCGTATTCTTGATAAAAGAAAGGGTACTTTGCTGGATGAAGTGGTGAATCCGTTAGGTTTGCGTTGGTTCAAGTTTGATTCGGAAAAAGGTTTTTTTCTGAATGGCAAAGGACGCAAACTGATCGGGACTGCCCGCCATCAGGATTATTTTCAGAAAGGAAATGCTTTGCGTGACGAATTGCACGTACAGGATGTATTGCTATTGAAGGAGATGGGAGGAAACTACCTGCGTGTATCACACTATCCCCAAGATCCGGTAATCATGGAAATGTGTGATAAACTGGGCATTGTGACTTCGGTTGAAATTCCCGTCGTTAATGCTGTTACAGAAACCGAAGAGTTCCTGCATAATTCCGTTGAGATGGCGAAAGAGATGGTACGTCAGGACTTCAACCGTCCTTCCGTAATGATTTGGGGGTATATGAATGAGATTTTCCTGCGTCGTCCCTATACCGAAGGCAAACAGTTGGAAGATTACTACCGTTTCACGGAAAAAGTAGCCCGTGCCTTGGAGGCGACTATCCGTGAGGAAGATCCTTCAAGATATACGATGATGGCTTATCACAATATGCCTCAATACTACGAAGATGCTCATCTCACCGAAATCCCGATGATTCAGGGATGGAACTTGTATCAAGGTTGGTATGAACCGGATATCAATGAGTTCCAGCGTTTGCTTGATCGTGCCCATAAAGCATACAAAGGGAAAGTGCTGATGGTAACGGAATATGGACCGGGAGTGGATCCGAGAGTTCATTCGTACCAGCCGGAACGTTTTGACTTCTCGCAGGAATATGGACTGGTATATCATAAACATTACCTCAATGAAATGATGAAACGTCCGTTTATAGCCGGTTCCAGTCTGTGGAATCTGAATGATTTTTATTCCGAATCCCGTGTAGATGCTGTTCCTCATGTAAACAATAAAGGCGTTGTCGGGTTAAACAGAGAGAAGAAAGATGTTTATTGGTTCTATAAGACAGCCTTGTCACGTCGTCCGATACTTGTCATTGGTAATCGGGAGTGGAAAAGCCGTGGGGGAGTGGTGAATACGGCGCAGAAAGAATGTATTCAATCCGTTCCTGTATTCTCTAATGCGGAAGAAGTCGAGCTGTTTGTGAATAACAAGAGTCTGGGAAAGAAAAAGATAGAAGATAATTATGCTTTGTTTGATGTACCGTTTGTGGGTGGAGAGAATTTGCTGGAAGCTGTTGCTGTGACTGGTGATAACAAGTTGCGTGATATGCTTCGGATTCAGTTCCAGTTAGTAGGCTCGCAGTTGAAAGACGAAGCTGTGCCATTTACGGAATTAAATGTAATGTTAGGTTCTCCGAGATATTTTGAAGATCGTGCGGCAAACGTAGCATGGATTCCCGAACAGGAATATAAGCCCGGTAGCTGGGGATTTATCGGTGGAACATCCTATCGTCGTCAAACAGGATTCGGCACCATGCTTGGTTCGGATATTGATATTCACGGAACGGACATGAATCCAATCTTCCAGACCCAACGCGTTGGAATAAAATCTTTTAAGGCTGATGTGCCGAATGGAGAATATTCCGTATATTTGTACTGGGCAGAATTGGAGTCAGACAAAGAAAGAGAAGCATTGGTTTATAATCTGGGAGCTGACTCGGAACAAACATTTGCCGGAAATCGCAGCTTTGGTATTTCAATCAATGGAACAACCGTTTCAGATGATTTCAACGTAGCCCGTGATTACGGATATGCCCGTGCTGTTATCAAAAAGTTTGTAATAACAGTAAAGGACGGAAAAGGAGTAAGTGTCGACTTTCATAAAAAAGAAGGAGAACCTATTCTGAATGCTATCCGTATTTATAGAAATTATTAATCATAAACACAGTTCGTATGCTTAGGTCTATTTATTTACTGTCTTTTTTCCTCCTGCAATCCCTGTTTGCTTTTGCAGGAAATGTAAAGGAAGATGTTCCATCCACTTTTGATTTGTATGTATGCATCGGTC
>NZ_JAHQVH010000120.1:0-345 GCF_019052435.1 Bacteroides sp. MSK.20.12
GAGTATCATTCATACAGACTGCTTCTTCGGAATAATCGAGCATGAAACGGAAACGTGCCATCTGCTCGTCAGGAATAACGGCAGGAGTGCTTTCACCACGCATTACCATATAGCGGCTAACTGTGGAGAAGCTTAGGACTTCCATACGCTCTTTTGGGTTGACATGAACAAAAACCATCATTGGAAGCAATACTGTATCAACCATCTTTCGACGGTCGCTCCATTGATGAATTTGTTGCTGAACGGGAACAAAAGAATTAATTCCCATCTTAGACAAACGCTCGGATACTTTCTTCTCGTGATGCATTCGAACGAGTGCTACATACCAGCGTTTTGAGTGTGCTA
>NZ_JAHQVH010000121.1:0-340 GCF_019052435.1 Bacteroides sp. MSK.20.12
ACAATAAAAAATGAATATTGATGGATGGCAGTTATATAAATGATAGAATATCTTTAGTAGTCTCAATGCCATTATTGCTTATAGTGGGAAAGCGGATTTGCTCTTCTTTAGTGTGGAAACCCGTAATGTTGAAAAGTGGATAGCTGAAGAAAAATAGATAATACAAAAAAAGCGGCTCGTTGCAATGAGTCGCCTTTTATTATAATACATGAAAATATATACGAACTTTAAACTTCTTCGCATACCACCATTTTCATCCCTTGATAAACGACTATAATTTTGTGTAGCGTCGTTGTTCCGATTGCTTTTTGCACCGTTTCACTGGCGGCATAGCGGTTGG
>NZ_JAHQVH010000122.1:0-332 GCF_019052435.1 Bacteroides sp. MSK.20.12
TATGTCAAAGAGGGGATTAGACAAGGGAAAGAACAAAAACAATTAGCCTCCGAACTTGCCCGTAAGGGCGTGACCAAAGAACAAGCTATGCGTGTGAAGCAGCTTTATGAGCAGCAGAACAATGTCAATGCTTCCAACGCTACTGGTACGGATGTCAATGAATCCCGTCTTCGTGAAGAAATGAAGGAGAACACCTCCGATATGCTGGAGGACCATCCGAGTACTCAAGACCTTGAACGTAGTAATCAGGTTTTCGGACGTAACATTTTTAATACCCGTAACCTGACTTTTGAACCCAGTGTCAACATCGCCACCCCTTTAAATTACCGTCT
>NZ_JAHQVH010000032.1:0-67965 GCF_019052435.1 Bacteroides sp. MSK.20.12
GATTCTGTGTAAGGAGTGTACTTCTTTTTTAATTCTTTCATGGGAATTTCGCATTGAAGAAGTGTCAACTTATTTAGTACACTACAAATAAACTTTTGCACTCCTAGAGAATTAGCTTATGTAAAGTTTATACTGCGTTGCAGATAAAGTATCTGCAACCTATCTGCCGCAGGTATCTGCAACGTTCCAACTATTTATCAACTAGCACATTACACGCTTTTCGTTGCAGGTGGCAGATGTTTTTACGTTTTTCAACTTTATAGTAGGGGATTACGCATCACAATTATGCTCAAAACTGTAAGTAATGAATAAAATTCACCTCTGTGCCCTCTGTGTCCTCCTTTAGATTTGCACTGTGAAAAATAAAGGTTGAAATATTACCTTTGTGGTTAAAACAAGTTAACCAAGGAAAGTAGGTGACCCATTGTGTCCTCTAGGCAGAAGCCCTATCCACGGAATTAGTCCTTCTTTCCTTATCAGTTGAACAGATCCAATTAGAATTTTAGGTCGTTGGCCTATTAAAGGATATAGTTTGTTCAACCTATGGTTAACCCTTTAATAGTGCAAAAATATGGAAAAGAAATGGTTTATTGGCATTGACATCTCAAAAAAAACTTTGGATGTTGTTATTTACGTTCCTACAAAGAAACATGCGGACGAAACAAATTATGAACGCTTCTTAAACAAAGAAGAGGGCTACAAGTCTCTTCTTTGTTGGTTGAAAAAGAAAAACATGGCAAAGAAAAGGCTGGTCATTAGTATGGAAAATACGGGTATTTACAGTTTTGACTTATGCCTTTTTCTAGAAGCAGCATCCATCGATTACTGTTCTTTCAATCCTCTTCATTTAAAACGTTCCTTAGGTTTGGTACGTGGGAAAAATGACCGTGTAGATGCCGAAAGAATAGCCTATTTTGCTTATCTTCATCGGGATGAACTATCTTACTCTAAGCTGTCAGGGAGTTCAATTATCCGTTTGCGTGACTTTGCTGCAGAGAGAAAACGTTTTGTAAAGCAACAAGCTGAATACAAAGGTTTTCTCACTGATAGAAAAGATTGTGAAATGACTTCTACCATTGGGCGCGCTGCCCATATGGTAAAGATACTGGATGAAGAAATTGCAAGTGTTGAAGAAGAAATGCTGCAAATTATCAATTCAGACCCATCTATTCTCCGAAATTATGAGCTCTTAAACAGTATTAAAGGCATTGGGACGATCAATGCGATGAATACAATCATACATACTAATAATTTTCAGGCATTTGAAACGGCACGTCAATATGCATGTTATTTAGGTATTGCTCCTTTTGAGCATTCTTCGGGAACAAGTATTAAAGGTAAAACAAGGGTTTATCCCACGGGAGCAAAACTATTGAAAGCGGATCTTTCACAAGCTGCTAATTCAGCGATTGTATGGGATAAGGAAATGAAAGAGTATTATGAAAGGAAAAGGAAGGAAGGGAAAGCTTATGGAGTAGTGCTAAATGCAGTCAAGTTTAAACTAGTAGGAAGAATGTTTGCGGTGGTCAAAAGGGGAACACCCTTTGTGGAGTTAATGACTTACAAAAAGTAAACGGACTGAAATAGCCCGTTTAACTTCTTTAACTGTTTTTTATAGGCCTATTATTTGCATAGGTCTTAGAATTCTGTGGTGAAAACCCGTACAGAAATAAGCTAAAACTGAAGAAACAATGAAATTACAGAATAAATAATTTTCCCCTATATATATGCTGTCTGCTTTTGTCTGTATTTAGACTCCTATTAAGTCTGAATATCAATAAATTACGAAATCATCCTGTCCGTATCTGTCCGACTAAAAACACTTATCATATATGCATGTTCTGTAACTTTGCAAACAAAAAAATGACAGAACAATGAGTTACTTATTATTTAAAAGAGGAAACGATTTAGGAGGTTGGATTGTCTTTCTGATAGCAGCTTTTGTGTATGGAATGACTATTGAACCTACCGCAAGTTTTTGGGATTGTCCCGAATTTATTTCATGTGCCGAAAAGCTACAAGTAGGTCATCCACCGGGAGCACCTTTCTATATGCTTGTCGGGAATCTATTCACCCAGTTTGCATCCGATGCTTCGCAGGTATCGCGCATGGTCAACTTTTTAAATGCACTGTTAAGTGCAGGGTGTATTTTGTTTCTTTTTTGGAGTATTACCCGATTGGTGCGAAGCATACTTACGGATGATGCACGGAAGCTATCAACGACCGACGTAATTATCATTTTAGGAGCAGGGTTTGTAGGAGCTTTGGTTTACACCTTCAGCGATACATTCTGGTTCAGTGCGGTAGAGGGTGAAGTATATGCCTTCTCTTCCTTCCTCACGGCTTTGGTTTTTTGGATGATTCTTCGCTGGCAGGACGAAGCAGATTCAATATCCGGCGACCGCTGGATTATCCTGATAGCCTATATCATAGGACTTTCCATCGGAGTACACCTGCTCAATCTGCTTTGTATTCCTGCTATTGTATTGGTGTTCTATTACCGGAAATACCAAACTGTATCACTCAAGGGAGTGATCGGAACAGTTGCTCTGTCCGGTCTTCTTATTGTATTGATTCTCTTTGTTTATATACCCGGAATGGCTGATATGGGAGGATGGTTCGAGCTATTCTTCGTCAATGTATTGGGATTTCCTTTCCAAACAGGATTAATCATTTTTCTGACTTTAGTCCTGTCTTTGTTGATAGGAGCCATCTACCGATTCAGAAAACGCATAGTACATACCGGTTTATGGTGCCTGCTCATGCTCACCATAGGATATACCACTTATGCGGTCATATTGATTCGTGCCAATGCCAATACACCGCTTAATGAAAATGCACCGGGTCATATTTTCACGCTCAAAAGCTACCTGAATCGCGAACAGTATGAAAGTGCCCCTTTACTTTACGGAAGAACATACGCTTCCGAACCGGAGTATGTGCCCGAAGGAGACTATTACAAAGTGAAAACAGAAAAAGGTAGTGCCATATATCGACAAGATAAAGAAGAAGGCAAGTATAAAATCATCGGCTATAAAGAAAATGTGTGCTACACTCAAAATATGTTGTTTCCGCGAATGTGGAATGATCGTTTGGCTGCTTCTTATAAAGGATGGTCGGGAAGCACGAATGATGTACCCACACAAAAAGAGAACCTGACTTATTTCATTACATACCAGCTCAACTACATGTATGTACGTTATTTCCTATGGAATTTTGTCGGACGGCAGAATGATATTCAAGGAAGCGGTGAACCGGAACACGGCAACTGGATTACCGGAATTTCCTGGCTTGACAATCTGCGCTTGGGAGATCAGAAGCTTTTACCAGAATCTTTGCAGCAGAATAAAGGCCACAATGTTTTCTATGGCTTGCCGTTATTATTAGGACTACTTGGTATCTATTGGCAATGGGCACGTGGGAAGAAAGGCAAGCAACAATTCAGTGTCTTGTTTTTCCTTTTCTTTATGACCGGATTGGCGATTGTGCTCTATCTGAATCAGACTCCCGGACAACCTCGCGAACGGGATTATGCGTATGCAGGTTCGTTCTATGCCTTCGCTATCTGGATCGGGATGGGAGCTGCCGAATGCTGTGACATGCTTCGTCGGAAGCACTTTAAAGTCCTCCCGGTCAGCTTACTCATGCTGCTTTGCCTGCTCATCCCCGTACAAATGGCGAGCCAGACTTGGGACGATCACGACCGGAGCAATCGGTATACCTGCCGTGACTTTGGGGCTAATTATCTAATGACGCTTCCCGATACAGGAAATCCGATCATATTCTGTAATGGAGACAATGATACGTTCCCTTTATGGTATAATCAGGACACGGAAGAGGTGCGCAGAGATGCACGCATCTGCAACTTAAGTTATGCGCAAACCGACTGGTATATTTATCAGCAACAATGTCCTCTATACAATGCTCCCGGACTACCGATCAGCTGGAAACAAAATCAATATCAAGAGGGAAAGAACGAATATGTAGCCGTTCGTCCGGAGTTGAAAAAACAAATAGAAGAATTGTATCAAAAGCATCCCGAAGAAGCCCGTGACAGTTTTGGAGATGATCCGTATGAGATAAAGAATATCTTGAAACATTGGGTATTTGCAGAGAAGCAGGAATTTCATGTGATACCTACCGATACAATAAACATTCACATCGATAAGGATGCAGTGCTTCGTTCGGGAATGATGCTACCTAAAGCCATTCGTCATTTAAAAGGAGAAGAATTGAAAAATGCAATACCGGATAAACTATCTATTTCTCTGAAAGACATGCGTCTGCTGACTAAAGTAGATTTGCTCATACTTGAAATATTGGCTAACTGCAACTGGGAACGTCCGTTATATATGGCTATCTCGGTGGGAAATGCCACTAAATTGAAGTTTGATGATTACTTTGTCCAGGAAGGATTGGCATTCCGGTTTACCCCGTTTAATTATAAAAAATGGGGAGATGCGGAAGGGGACAATGGATATGCAATAGATACGGAGAAATTCTACGAGAATGTGATGAACAGATATAAATATGGAGGATTAGATACTCCCGGACTTTATCTGGACGAAACGACTATGCGTATCTGCTACTCCCACCGAAGACTCTTTGCTCAACTGGCGAAAGAACTGGTGAAGCAAGGAGACAATGCCCGTGCCCAAAAAGTATTAGCGTATGCCGAACAAGCTATTCCGGCGTATAATGTACCTCAAGTATACGAGAGTGGTTCGTATGATATAGCCACAGCTTATGCCTCCATAGGAGAAACCGGGAAAGCGATCACTTTATTGAATGATCTGATAGCAGAATCGAGAGATTATATTGACTGGGCTTTCTCGTTGGGAGATAGCCGGATAGCGATGGTTCAACGGGATTGCCTGTATAAGTTCTGGCAATGGAATCAGTGTAATGAATTACTGAAAGATATGGATAAAGAGAGGTATAAACAGAGTAATCAGCAGTTTGAAGAGAAATACATGCAACTCGCTCAACTAATGAATTATCAAAACTAAACTCAAGAAAGATGAAAACGAAAATAGTAAAAGAGAAAGAACAGGAAACTGTATTAAGCAAAAAGAATTACATCATTTTAATAATCGGTTCGATATTGATTATCGCAGGATATATATTGATGAGCGGCGAGGGGAGTACCCTTGCCGCCTATCATCCCGATATATTTAGCGAAACACGCATACGTATTGCCCCTTTAGTCTGTTTGTTAGGCTATCTGCTGAATGTATTTGGTATTCTTTACCGGCCATTAAAATAAAATAAATCCTCCTAATATCATTAATATTTCAAAAAAGAGCATTCATATAAGATAAATTATTGTTTCTTTTGTCCTAATGAAATGAAAGTTGGGAAATAGTATGAGTAATAACATTGATATAAAAACGCTGGAGGCCTTTCAGGATGGGAATCACAAGGCCTTTGAGACTATTTTTATAGCATACTACAACAAAACCAAAACATTCATTGACGGATATATAAAATCGGAGCCCGATGCAGAAGAGCTGACAGAGGATTTATTTGTCAATCTTTGGATCAATCGTCATTCCATTGATACATCCAAATCATTCAATTCTTATTTGCACACCATTGCCAGAAATGCAGCCATCAACTTCCTGAAACATAAATATGTGTGTGATGCCTATCTGAACAACAACCAAGATACAGAATATAGCTCTACTTCCGAAGAAGACCTTATTGCCAAGGAACTGGAAATGCTGATTGACAAACTTGTCGGAGGAATGCCCGAACAACGGAGAATGATTTATACATTGAGCCGTAACGAAGGATTATCCAATGCCGAAATTGCCGAACGCCTGAATACTACCAAAAGAAATGTTGAAAGCCAGTTAAGCCTTGCTTTGAAAGAAATACGGAAGGTTATTTCATGTTTTTTGGTATCATTGTTATAGGATCATTTTCGTCTTCATCCTGCTTTTTTCAAAAAAATATTCATTTTCTTATTGAGCTTTTTGCCACCAAACTGTATATATAGTAAAGTGCAGCAAAAATGAAGAAAAGTAATATCAGTAAAATCATCAAAATGTTCCTCTCCGCCCGCTTTCCATCCGAAACGGAAGAGAAAGTGCAGAAGTGGATCATCAAAGATAAAAATCAGCAGGCGAAAGCTAAAGCTTCACTGGATTTTTGGAATGAATTGGACGTAGAAGCCGATTCGAATACTTATGCTTCATTGGAACGGGTAAATTTAAGAACGGGATATAATAAGGAGCATCTCACCAACATCGCTTCTTATCAGAAATTTGCCCGTATTGCCGCCGTTATTATTCCTTTGTTTTTATTTGCAGGAGGAATGTTCTACTATCTTTCTCCCCAAAACGAAATGATAGAAGTATCCGTTGCCTACGGAGAACAGAAACACCTGATCTTACCAGACAGTTCGGAAGTATGGTTGAACGCGGGAAGTACCATTTTATATCCGGAAACTTTTGCCAAAGATAAACGCTTGGTCATGCTTGACGGCGAAGCTTATTTCTCTGTCAAAAAAGATACCGCAAGTCCTTTTATTGTAGAAGTATCCCAACTTTCGGTGAAAGTGCTCGGAACCAGATTCAACGTGAAAGCCTATCCTAATGATGAGAAAATAACTACTACATTGACTAGCGGTAAGGTGGAAGTGAGCGTTCAGTCCCAACCTCCCCATATACTAAAGCCCAATGAGCAGCTTACATACGACAAAAAATCATCAGACATCCATATATCAATGATAGATACCAATGATACCAACTGCTGGATAGTGGGAAAACTAGTCTTTACCAATGCCAGTGCCGGAGAAATATTCCGAACCTTGGAAAGGCACTACAACACCACGATTGATAATACAACAACTATCCCCACATCGAAACGATATACAGTCAAGTTTCTAAAAGATGAAAGCCTGGATGAAATACTGAATATATTGAAAGATATAATCGGCTTTGATTATCAGCAGTATGAAAAGAAAATAGTAGTAACCCAACCATAAAAAGAAACAGCCTATGAATAAAAAGAACCGGGAAGTAGCTTGAGACCCTCTTCCCAGTTCTGAAATGTCTACCCTCATTCAACAAGTGACGTAAAATGAAGTATCAACATACAAATATAGAATAATGAATCGAATAAATACGAAGAAAAGAGCAGGTATGCTCGCCATTTTTTTATTTTTTACTTTTCTCTCTCTCACAACTGTTGCACAGAATAAAGAAAAAAAGATTACCATACAAAATAAAAAGATCTCATTAAAAGAGGCTTTTGCACAAATAGAGACACAAACCGGATATAGCATCGCTTATGAGCAATCGAAGCTGGATATCGAAAAGAAGCACTCTTTATCTCTCAAAAATGTAACTGTCGACAAAGCCATGGCCCAACTATTGAAAGGAACGGGATATGCATATAAAATAAAAGGATATCATATTATTATCTCTTTGCAGGATAACAAGCAAAAGCCCGCCAACAATGATACACAAAAACTAACTCAAACCATAAGAGGAATTGTTGTTGATTCCAAAACCAATACGCCGATAGAATATGCCTCCGTCTGTATAACAGAAGATCCCTCTCGGGGAGGTTCGACTGACGAACGGGGAAATTTCCGGATTAATAATGTCCCGGTAGGGCGTTATAATATTCAGGCAACTTTTATGGGGTATCGCTCAAGTATCATCACCGAAGTATCTGTCACTTCTTCCAAAGAAGTATTTGTAGAGATTCCGATGGATGAAAATGTACAGGATTTGGCCGAAGTGCTTGTCAAACCGGAAATAAAAAAAGACCGGACTGTCAACCCGATGGCCATCACAGGAGGACGTATGATTAGTATCGAAGAAGCGTCACGATTTGCCAATGGCTTTGACGATCCTGCACGGTTGAGTTCTGCATTTGCAGGAGTAGCGGGAGATGTCGGCACCAATGCAGTTGCCATCCGGGGAAACGCTCCACAATTTACCCAATGGAGACTGGAGGGAATTGAAATACCTAATCCTACCCATTTTGCCGATTTATCAGGTTTGGGCGGAGGATTCCTGTCTGGCTTAAGTACGCAAGTCATCGGCAACTCCGACTTCTACAACGGAGCTTTCCCTGCGGAATACAGCAATGCCCTATCAGGAGTTTTCGATATGCATCTGCGAAATGGTAATAATCAGAAGTACGAACACGCTTTTCAGGTCGGACTCATGGGGATAGATTTGGCTTCGGAAGGTCCTATCAATAAAAAACGGGGAAGTTCCTACCTGATTAATTACCGTTTTTCCACTACCTCGCTGGCGTCGGGCAATGACATCAACCTGAAATATCAGGATTTAGCCTTTAAACTGAATTTCCCCACACGTAAAGCCGGAACCTTTTCGATCTGGGGATTAGGATTGATCGACAGGAACAAGGCAGAGGTTTTGGATCGTTCCGAATGGGAAACGATGGGAGACCGGTCGTCGGGATCTAACAAACTGGATAAACTGGCAGGCGGGCTAACTCATAAATATGTAATTAATGAAAATACCTATATCCGTTCGTCTCTATCTGCAACCTATTCGAAAGATCATTCACTAGTCAACTTACAGACTGACGATGGAACCATTGTCCAAGTGGGAGATATTCAAAACAGCAGATGGAATTTTGTGTTCAATTCTTATCTGAACAAGAAATTCAGTTCGAGGCACACCAATAGAACGGGGATTACCATTACGGAACTTAAATATGATCTTGATTATAAGGTCAGTCCTTATTTTGGATTAAACCAACCCATGGAGCAGCTTTCGAAAGGTAGTGGAGAAAGTACAGTTTTTTCGGCGTATAGCAGTTCCGTAATCAACTTGAGCAATAACCTGACAACCAGTTTGGGAGTTACCGGACAATACTTTACTTTAAACAAGAACTGGTCGATAGAACCGAGAGTCGCACTTAAATGGAAAATAAATCCTGCACATTCTTTAGCGGTAGCTTACGGTTTGCACAGCCATAGGGAAAGGCTCGATTATTATTTTGTCGAACAGGTAATCAATGGTAAAAAGGAATCAAACCGATACCTGGATTTTTCTAAGGCACATCATTTCGGATTTACTTATGACTGGAATATTAATCAAAGTCTCCATCTGAAAATAGAACCCTATTATCAATACCTGTTCCACATACCGGTGGAAAAGAATTCTTCCTTTTCGATTATTAATTACGAAGAATTCTATTTAGACCGGATCCTGACAAGCACCGGAACAGCGAAAAACTATGGAATAGATATAACATTGGAGCAGTATATGAAAAATGGCTTCTACTATATGATTACAGGTTCATTATTCAAGTCGAAGTATAGGGGAGGAGACCGTATCTGGCGAAATACAAGACTGGACAAAAGTTATTTAGTGAACTTGCTCGCCGGAAAAGAATGGATGGTCGGCAGGCTCAAACAAAATGTATTAAGTATAAACGGACGCCTGTTTTTTCAGGGAGGGGGACGCTACACTCCTGTGGATGAAGAAAAAAGCCAGGAAGAACGCGACATCGTTTTTGACGAAAGCAAGGCATATACCAAACGTTTCAATCCTTCCATTAATGGTGATGTCTCTATCAGCTTCCGGATCAATAAGAAAAGAGTGTCTCACAAGTTCTCTCTAAAGATACTGAATGTAGGTATGCGCACCGGAATGCATTTCTATGAATACAATGAAAGAACAAGCGTAGTAGAAGAAAAAGACGGGTCAGGATTGATTCCGAACATCAGCTACAAAATTTATTTCTAAAGCACTGAATAAGAAAAGGTTTGTTCACACAATAGACTGACACCCAACAGACAACTGCTTTCAGTAATTATGGTATAACAATCTGTAATCTATATACTAACGGGCTCTCTGAATACCTGTATATTTGCTGCGTGAAATAATTTAGTCATTAATTATATGCGTATCATATTCAAGAAATTCAGAACACGTATGATTGTAGGATGTATATTAGCTGTAATAGCGTTGCTGGCTGTGTCAGTCGTTGTTTTTATCAATCAACCCAGCTTCGGCAGAACTCCTCGCGGGGAACGGCTGGAGAGAGTCATGAAATCTCCTAATTATAGAGACGGAGGGTATGATACACATTATGCGGAAATAGGCAACCGCTTCCCCAATATCGACCTTGCAATCCTCGAAAACGGGCAATACGACAAAGAGTGGAGCTTAATTCACCTCATGCCCCAATATATGGCGCAGACAGCCAGAGACTTAAAAGCGAAGAAAGTCCTGACCGTACATCATTCTAAATATGCGTTAGCCAAACATCGTTGGGACGAGCCTTTGAAGAATGCAGAAGAGATGAAGAATAAAGATTACCTCAATGTATTGATTCCGGAGATCGGAGAGGTCGTGACATTAGAAAAATAGCTCTTCACCTAATACGGTTAAACGTTTCTTTTCTATTTATCAGTAAAATTGGTAAAACATTCTGTAATCTGTATAGTTGAAAAACAAATTTCACTGATTAAATTTGCAACGTTGAAATACAGATGGTTCAATCCTGACTGTTTTGGACATTTAGAGATAACTACTATAAATTGAAAATTAAAAAAGTTTATGCTACGTACTATCAGACTTTCAGCCGCCATTGTGTGCTTTACGCTTATTACCCTGCTTTTTCTCGACTTTACGGGTACATTGCACACATGGTTCGGATGGTTGGCGAAAATTCAATTTCTGCCGGCTTTATTAGCCTTGAATATAGGTGTCGTATTGTTTTTAATTGTGCTTACATTCCTGTTCGGGCGTATCTATTGCTCCGTTATCTGTCCGTTGGGAGTGTTTCAGGACATCGTTTCGTGGATATCCGGTAAACAAAAGAAAAACCGGTTCCGCTATTCATCGGCAATGAAATGGTTGCGGTATGGCGTTTTAGGAATGTTCATTATCATGATGGTTGCAGGGCTGAATTCTTTGGCTATCTTACTGGCTCCGTATAGTGCTTATGGACGGATAGCTTCCAGCCTTTTCGCGCCGGTATGGCAATGGGGAAACAACCTGTTGGCGTACTTTGCCGAACGAATGGATAGTTATGCTTTTTATGAGGTAGATGTATGGATGAAGAGCCTTTCAACACTGATTATTGCCGTTGTCACTCTCATTGTCCTTTTCATTCTGGCGTGGCGTAATGGACGAACGTATTGCAATACCATCTGTCCGGTGGGTACTGTATTGGGATTTATATCCAAATATGCGATATTCAAACCGGTGATTGATACTTCCAAATGTAATAGTTGCGGTTTATGTGCCCGTAATTGCAAAGCATCGTGTATCAATTCAAAAGCTCATGAAATTGATTATAGTCGTTGTGTGGCTTGTATGGATTGCATTGGAAAGTGTAAGCATGGAGCCATTAAATACACTCGACGGAAACCTAAAAACGAAACTGCTACAAGTGAAGATATGAAAGCAAAGGCTGTCACTACCGAACAGATTGATAATGCCCGCCGTAGCTTCCTTTCGGCATCAGCAATCTTTGCGACAACTTCTGTCCTGAAAGCACAGGAAAAGAAAGTGGACGGCGGGTTAGCCACTATTGAGGATAAGAAGATCCCGAACAGAGAAAATCCGATTTATCCTCCCGGCGCATTAAGCGCACGTAATTTCACTCAACATTGTACGGCCTGCCAATTATGTGTATCTGTTTGCCCCAACCAAGTGTTGCGTCCTTCAGACAATCTGATGACATTGATGCAACCGGAAATGTCGTATGAACGCGGATATTGTCGCCCTGAATGTACCAAATGTTCGGAGGTTTGTCCGGCAGGTGCTATTCATCTGACCAGTCTTGCCGAGAAATCGGCTATTCAGATCGGACATGCCGTATGGATTAAAGAGAACTGTGTGCCTTTGACGGATGGAATGGAGTGTGGCAACTGTGCCCGCCATTGCCCGACAGGTGCCATACAAATGGTGGCTTCCGATCCTGACAAAGCGGATTCTCTAAAAATTCCGGTAGTGAATGTAGAAAAATGCATTGGTTGCGGAGCGTGTGAAAACCTTTGTCCGTCCCGTCCTTTCAGCGCCATTTATGTGAGCGGACACCAGATGCACAGAATTATTTGATCTAAATCAGTATAAGATTATGGAAGAAAAAAATAAGAAAGATATAAATAGAAGAGATTTCATTAAGATTGTAGGTATCAGCGCAGCCACATCGACCGGGTTGCTATACGGATGCTCTTCAAAGGGGACTACTTCTTCAAGTAGCGCAACAGGAGAAGGAGAGGTGCCCACCGATAAAATGACTTACCGCACATCTCCAACCACCGGTGACCGTGTTTCACTTTTGGGATATGGTTGTATGCGTTGGCCGCTCAAATCTGCTCCCGATGGTAATGGTGAAGTTATCGACCAGGATGCCGTCAATGGATTGATAGATTATGCAATCGCTCACGGAGTAAACTATTTCGATACATCTCCGGCGTATGTACAAGGATTTTCCGAAAAGGCAACAGGTATTGCATTGAGTCGTCATCCCCGTGATAAATATTACATCGCTACCAAATTGTCTAATTTCTCTCCTGATACGTGGTCTCGCGAAGCCTCGCTCAAGATGTACCACAAATCGTTTGCGGAGCTACAAGTCGACTACATTGATTATATGTTGCTCCACGGCATCGGCATGGGAGGAATGGAAGCCCTTAAAGGACGATACCTGGATAACGGAATACTTGATTTTCTGGTTAAAGAGCGTGAAGCCGGACGTATCCGGAATCTCGGATTTTCTTACCATGGCGATATTGAAGTATATGATTATCTGCTCTCACGACACGATGAATTTAAATGGGATTTTGTACAGATACAACTCAATTATGTAGACTGGAAACATGCCAAAGAGACCAATACTCGAAATACGGATGCGGAATACCTCTATGGCGAACTGGCCAAACGGGGGATTCCTGCCATCATTATGGAACCACTTTTGGGAGGACGTCTATCCAAGTTGAACGATAATCTGGTGGCACGGCTCAAACAACGTCGTCCGGAAAGCAGTGTCGCTTCCTGGGCTTTCCGTTTTGCCGGTTCATTCCCGGATATTCTGACTGTATTAAGTGGTATGACTTACATGGAGCATCTGCAGGATAATCTCCGCACTTATTCTCCTTTGGAACCATTGACAGATGAAGAAAAAGAATTCCTCGAAGAAACGGCACAATTAATGCTGAAATATCCTACTATCCCTTGTAACGACTGCAAATATTGTATGCCATGTCCGTATGGGCTGGATATACCTGCTGTATTGTTGCATTACAACCGTTGTGTCAATGAAGGTAATGTCGCCAGAAGCGGACAAGATGAAAATTATGCGAAAGCCCGACGCGCTTTTCTTGTCGGATATGACCGTAGCGTACCCAAACTTCGTCAGGCAAGCCATTGCATCGGTTGTAATCAGTGTGTGGCTCATTGCCCGCAAAACATTGATATTCCGAAAGAACTGCACCGGATAGACCAGTTTGTAGAACAATTGAAACAAGGTACTTTATAAAAGAAACGATGGAAGAATTAATCAATCTATTACATACAGGAGGATATTCCTGTACCATTGCCAACGGAGGAAAAATCCGCACTTTCACTCAACGTGGCGTAGCCGATCTCTATGATTTGCTAACACAGGAACCGGAGTTTCTTAAAGGAGCTTTGGTTGCCGACAAAGTGGTTGGCAAGGGAGCTGCCGCCCTGATGATTCTGGGTGGTATAGAAGAATTATATACGGATATTATCAGTACCAAGGCTTTGGAGCTATTCCGGAAATCAGATGTGAAAGTCGATTTTGCGCAGGAAGTTGCTTTTATCTGGAACCGCGACCGTACAGGAGGATGTCCAGTAGAAACCATGTGTAGCGAAGTGGAATCAGCAGAAGAAATATTACCGCTGATCCGCGATTTCCTGGAAAAAATTAGAAGTAGAAAGTAAGAAAGAGATAACTGAAACACGAAATAAAGTATGAGAAGAAATACAGCTTGTTTATTCCTGTTCGGTATTTTGCTTTCCCTCTCGGGAATGGCACAAACTAAAAGAGACAGTACACAGGCCGGAAGAAATTATATGATCGATGAAGTTGTAGTCACCGGGACACGTAATGAGACAGATGTACGTCATCTTCCGATGACTATTTCCGTAGTCAGTAGGCAACAGATTGAGAAAAGATATGAACCTTCTCTGTTACCGTTATTGACGGAGCAGGTGCCGGGATTATTCACTACCAGTCGTGGCGTCATGGGATATGGTGTATCCGGCGGAGCTGCGGGAGGTATGAGCCTGCGCGGTATCGGTGGTAGTCCGACAGCGGGATTATTGGTATTGATTGACGGGCATCCGCAGTACATGGGGTTGATGGGACATCCGATAGCGGATGCTTATCAATCGATGATGGCAGAAAAAGTAGAAGTGTTACGAGGCCCCGCATCCGTGCTTTATGGTTCGAATGCAATGGGTGGAGTGATTAATATTGTCACCCGCAAGCAACAGGAAGATGGAGTAAATACGAATATGCAAGTGGGCTATGGTTCATACAACACATTACAGACTGAATTTTCAAACCGTGTCAAAAAGGGACGTTTCAGTAGTGTCGTAACCGGCTCTTATAATCGTACGGACGGACATCGCCCTGATATGAAATTCGAGCAATACGGTGGATATGCAAAGTTAGGCTATGACATCAACTCTTTCTGGAAGGTGTGGGGAGATGTAAACGTAACTCATTTTAATGCTTCCAATCCGGGAACTATTCAAGTACCATTGATCGACAACGATTCCCGTATCACTCGCGGAATGACATCATTTGCTTTAGAGAATCATTACGAGAAGACTTCGGGTGCTTTGAGCTTTTTCTATAACTGGGGACGGCATAAAATCAATGATGGTTATCAGATAGGAAAAGAACCGCAAAAGTCACATTTCAACTCCAAAGATAAGATGCTGGGTGTGTCATGGTATCAAAGTGCCACTCTCTTTACCGGCAACCGTTTGACCGTAGGACTGGATTATCAGCACTTCGGAGGTGAATCGTGGAACAAGGTTGTAGCTACAGGTGAACATACTCCGGGAGTAGACAAGCAAATGGATGAGTTTGCCGGATACGTTGATTTCCGTCAGGATATCAATAGCTGGTTCTCATTGGATGCAGGTATTCGTGTAGACCATCATTCGCATGTAGGTACTGAATGGATTCCACAAGGTGGGTTGGCCTTTCATTTGCCGAAGCATGGAGAACTTAAAGCAATGGTTAGCAAAGGCTACCGCAATCCGACGATTCGTGAAATGTATATGTTTCCTCCTGCCAACCCGGAACTAAAACCGGAGAAACTGATAAGTTACGAACTTTCATACTCACAACGTCTGTTGGAGGGCGCGTTATCCTACGGAGCCAACCTTTATTATATCAATGGGGATAATGTGATTATGTCGAACGGTTTGGTTCCTCCATTGAATATCAATTCCGGCGAAATAGACAACTGGGGGTTGGAAACCAACATTGGTTATCGCATGAATTCACATTGGAATGTCAATGCCAATTATAGCTGGCTTCACATGGAAAATCCTGTTCTTGCCGCTCCCGAGCATAAATTGTATGCAGGAGTAGATTATACTTCCGGACGTTGGAGTGTATCAACAGGTATACAATATGTAAAGGGGCTTTATACCTCTGTAATACTAAACAACGAACAACAAGATAGTTTTGTCTTATGGAACCTTCGGGGAAATTATCGTCTCTGTCGTTTCGCTAATCTCTTTGTGAAAGGAGAAAACCTGTTGGCTCAACGTTATGAAATAAATGCAGGTTATCCCATGCCGAAAGCTACGTTTATGGGTGGTATTAATTTGAACTTTTAAATATCCCACTTTTCCAAAATCAGAACAATAAGTCTTGAAAAAGAAAGTTCTCCTCTGCTAAAGATATTCATAGCAGGGGAGAACATATTATAATAATAGGACTTATTCATCTATTTTTCTATTTATCAATCTTCGTCGTCATCTTCCATATCAGCAGCAGTGGGATTACCTCCTCCTTTAGCATACCTGCTCGGACTCATCTTATAGTATTTTTTGAATACTTCCCGGAAATATTTAGTTTCAGAGAATCCAACCATGTCTGAAATCTCATTAATGGCATATTCACCCTCTTTCAATAACTCGGTAGCACGTTTCAAACGCATCACCCGAATAAACTCTGTCGGAGACTGTCCCGTCAATGCTTTCAATTTACAATAGAAACTGGTACGGCTCATGCCACTTGATTCACAGAGCACATTAACAGAAAATTCAGGGTTGTTTATATTCTCATCCACGATTTTCTTTACATTTGATATAAACTTCCAATCGAGGCTGTTAGTACCGTTTGCAGATGGAACCATTGATTTCGCTTCTATATCCAGATTGGCATATCTCATGCGCAACAGTTCCCGGTTTGCCAACAGATTAGCGATATTCGCCCGTAATATTTTCACACTGAAAGGTTTGATGAGATATTCGTCCGCACCAATCGACAGTCCATCCAGAATATTGTTTTCTTCTCCCAAAGCAGTGAGCAACAACACAGGAATATGTGAAATCTCAATATCACTTTTGATAGCAACACACAATTCATCTCCCCGCATCTCCGGCATCATGATATCAGAAAGAACCAGTTCCGGCCAATATTCTTTGATAATAATCAACGCTTCCTTTCCGTTAGCGCAAGCTTGTACATTATATATAGAAGATAATGAACTGACCAGATAGGAGCGTAGCTCATCATTATCTTCCACAACAAGAATCCGTCGTAAATTTGGATTATCTATCGTAGCGGTTGTCTTTGCTGGTACATTCGGAGCGGGCAGTACAGGAGCCAACGCCTCAAATTTAGAAGGTGCTTCGTCACTGATATTTTGAGAAGTCTTATTCTTTTTCGGAAAAACAATTTTGATTGTCGTACCTTGATGTTCAACACTATCTACACTAATTTTACCTCCATGAAGGCTGACCAGTTTTCCTACCAGCATTAATCCGATACCACTACCCGTCACTTTAGAGTTAATAGCATTGCTGGCACGGAAATGAAGCTTGAACAACTTACTTTGTTCACTGGCAGGAATACCTATACCTGTATCCTTGATTATCACTTTCCATGAATCATTCGTATCGGATACGGAAATGCTGACCTTGCCATTTTCCGGAGTATATTTTAGCGAGTTTGATATTATATTCTTCAAAATAGAATCCATCTTCTCCTTATCAAACGATACATTCATATAGCTGAAAGTACTCTCGTATGTATATTCAATGCGCCTGATGGCTGCATAAGAAGAAAATGTATCATATATCTCATTCATATAGGTATTCAACTCATACTCGGAAACACTCATTTTAGAGGAATATACATCCGTTCGTTCAAAATTAATCAGATTGCTGACCAGTCGTAAAAGTACTTCTACATTCCTCAATGCAATGTTCGTACGAGTGATTCCATTGTCGGTAAGCGTCTCTTCTTCCAACAATTCCTCCAAAGGTGCTTTTATCAAAGTTAATGGAGTACGTATATCATGCGCCGTATTAATGAAGAACTGCGTTTTTTCATCAGATATATTCTTTTGCTTTCTTAGATTTATCACCCGCAGAACGAAATAAGATCCTCCGATTACCAACAGGATATAACACAGGATAGCCCACCAACTCGACCAAAAAGGCTGTGTGATGATAACTTTCATAGTACGTTCCTGAAAAACAATGTCATGTTCTTCTCTGGATACTGCACGCACATGAAGGGTATATTTACCCGGAGGCAAATTGGTGAAACGAATCAAATTATTTGCTCCCGGTTGAGTCCATTTTTCATAAAACCCTTCTAATTTCCATGAGTATAGTGCACTTCCGGGAGAATCATAATTGATTGTAGAAACTTCAAATGAAAACGTATTCTCATCATATGCCAGCTCTAATACATCTGTCTCATCAATACTCTTCTGTAAAGGGGAACCCTTGACACCCGGATAAACAGGTTGATAAGAAAGATGGAAGTCGCTGAATATCAATCTGGAGAACTTATAATCCGGAAATTTCACATTCACCGGAAGTTCAATTGCTCCATCCGTACTACCGAATACAAAGTTTTTATTTTTACGCACCGTTCCTGCTGCTGCATTAAAATATGAAGGTAGCAATCCTTCTCCTTTGGTCCAATTACGAAATATCTTTTCTTTAGTATGAAAACAGGTTATTCCATTCTCCGTACTCATCATTATACGTCCATCTACTTCCGGCAATATTGTAAATATTCTGTTTGAAACTAATGCAGAGTTATCAGAAAAGTAATGCTCGAAAGTTTTATCTTGAGGATGATAGATAAATACTCCCATACCATTTGTCCCGATATATAACAACCCATTATCTGCCTGATAAAGCGTATTGATATAAGTAATCCCTACCTCCATTTCAATATACTGATATTCACCAGTATTTCGATTTAATAAATACAATCCGATAGCAGTCCCAATCCACATATTATCTTTGTCTTTTTCAACAATGGACGTAATGGAATTCAATCCTGAATATAGACGTGTAGTGTTAGTCTCCAGATCAAAACATTTTAGATTATAATATCCTCCCGACCAGATATACCCTCTTGAATCTTTAACTATATCACGAATATATTTATCCGGACGCATATTGACGTGAGAAAGCAGGTAAGGAGAGAAGTATTCAACTGATAGAGTATTTTTATTTATTTTATAAATACCGGAAGTATATCCTCCTGCCCATATAATGCCGGGAGACACTTCACATAGAGTAATAAAAATATGATTCTTGTCTTTTAGTTGCTGATTAAAAGAACTTAGGAATGAATGCCACTGACCTGTTTTTGAATTATAAAGACTAATACCATTACTAGTTCCAAACCACAAGTCACCTTCATGGTCTTCAATGACTGCTTGTACCTGATCATTGATTAATGATTGGACATTGCCCATAGCGTGTTTCATCCAATGATAATTCTCATAGCGATTATCAATCACCGTAATCCCTGTGGGATAGTTAGCAAGCCATATCCGTTTTTCTTCATCCACAAATACATCATTGATATTATTCCCATTCATTTCATTATAACTTTGATAATTAGCAATAATGTAATGTTCCAGTTCACAAGTATTTGCATTAACCTTATATACTCCCATTCCTTCTGTTGCAATCAGTAACTCCGTTTCATTCAACGGGCTGATGCGAGCTATATTTACGTCACTAAGATCAGCTTCCGGTCGCATAATCTCCTGTGTATTCATGTCATACACAAAAACTCCTCTTTCAAATGAACCGATAAATAGTCTTTTTAATTGCTTATGAAAATATAATTCACTTACTTGCGCATGAAAATAATCCAGTGTTTTAACAGGAATAGTCTCCAAAATGCCATTCTCCAGTTTAACATATCGAACGCCTAGCTCTGTTGCTATAAAGAAATGTTGTTCGTCTATTTGTTCTATCGCTGTGATATTACTATGTAGTATATTGGAAAATTGAAGAATGTGAGCATCATTTATATTATATAGTAATATAGAATCCTTACAACATAGCCAAATGTTATTATTCCGATCCAAATAGCCACAACTAATTGTTTCAGAAATATCCGGTAGTTTATATACCATTCTGAAATCATCTTCGTTTGCTTCATATCGAAAAACCCGTCCCTGCTTACCGATCACCCATATACCAATTTGTGGACCTGTATACAACCATCCCAAACGTACAGGAGCATCTAAAGTACTAGCTTCTTTATTTAATTTATAGTGTTTTATATCTTTACCGTTATAACGATCCATTCCTTCATTGGTGAGAAACCACATGTACCCTTGTGTATCTTTCTGAATATTGAATATCCGGCGATTGCTCAAACCATTTTCTATTCCTATATATTTGTATGTTTGTGCTGTAACCCAAATAGGAAAAAAGAGGAGAATATATATAATGTATTTCATATAAACAGTTGTTTTTAAACTACTTCTAGCAATCATATAAATATAACAATTAACGAAACTAGACAAAAGCAATGAAAAATGCAAAGAAAAAGGAGAGATTCTACAAGAAAATATTCATTTAGAAACATTTTTATTTCCAAAGTTGATTATTCACTTTGAGAAGTTGATTTATCTGAAGGTATTCTTTAAACTTCTGTCATAATTAGCGTATATTCTATTTTCGTTAATTTAACGAATCGGATCAGATTTCAGTTTCTTCTTGTAAACCCATATACTTACTATAAAATAAATAAGTACTTGTATCCAAAGGGTTATATATTCCGGTCTGATATCCGCCATACTGGCTCCCATAGAATTCAATTTCACAAAAGCAAGTGTGCCTGGTGCAGCGGGAAGAATGTAATGTGCAGCTTTCCAATACCAGGGCATTAGTTCCATCGGATAGGAAACCCCGGAAAGAAAGATTAATCCTACAGAGAAGAAGGCGATCATGAGTAGGGGAGCTTCTGAATCCGTAAAATATCTGGAAGCTGCCAACCCCAGAAAAGAGGTCGCCATCAGGTATGGAATCAATAATAATACAATGTATAGTCCGTTTCCAATATTAGGGATACTGAAAAAGTGGGGGAGCAAGCCTAATAGAAAGAAAGCAAAGATAGCATAAAGAGCACAGTATACGGATGTTTTTCCCGCCACTATACGAATGGCAACTCCCCAGCCATATCCAAAAGGAGTGTAAGCGCGGATTCCTCTGTTGCTGTGCTCTTCTCCGGTCACCATACCAATAACCATCAATAAAGTCTGGAAGATTATAATCATCATAACTGCGGGAATAAGATAAGAGCCATAGCCTTCTGTATAATTATAAAGTGCAGTTCCTATTACATTGATCGGTTTTGCCATAGTTACGGCAAGCAATCCTTGAGGCGGAAGAAATACAGCTACATCAGGCCTGTATTTATCATTAATAGCCAGCATGACACGCGATGAAGCCCCCTGCAAAGCCTCGAAATACAGGAAAGCATCCGTAGTTGCATAAAGAGAAAATACGGCTTCATCTCCCCGGAACACTCGCTTCTCAAAATCATGAGGCAGATAGAGTATTCCCTGTACTTTGCCTTCTTTCATCCATTCTTTTGCTTCGTGATAGTCCATCGCCTGGCTATAAATCTCTGCTTGGGGAGTAGCATCCAGCCAACGGATAAAGTCACGACTTAATTCACTATGCGAATTATCGACTACGGCAACAGGAACATCGGTTACAATATTCGGTGCATACATATAATTGTAGAGTAATCCGTAGACAAAGATTCCTCCCATCAACACAAGCAGAACTGCATAACTGGTACTGATAGCTAGAAATTCACGACGAATGATGAATGATAACTGTTGTAACTTACTTAATTTTTTCATACTTATGACTTTCTATAGCTCGTTTTAAATGGGGAAGCAACAATAGGGCCAACAACGGAAAGATACAGAGTATCACAGCCGACGGCCAAAGATGGATAAAACCACCGCCTCCATAAAGCATGGTTTGCATCATCTCCGTAAAATGGCGGACAGGAAACAAATAGGAAGCATCCCTCACCAACGGATACATATTGGGAACCGGAAAGGTCACCCCGGACAAGGTAGCCCCCAGAGAACCTACCATAGAGACTACGCTTATCACCAACGAAATTGCCGGAAACAGCGAGAATAAAAACAGCCCTAAAGCCTGCGTCGCAATGATGAAAAGCACGGTCATGATATTCATTAACCACCAACTCCCTTGAAAAGGGATATGCAGGATACCGAACATGACATAATTAGCTAACCACCCTATCAATATATATATAATGGTATAAGGCAATAACTTACCCAAAACAGCAGTTACTATATTGCCTTTAGCAGTCGTCAACCAATCATTTGCTGTACGGAACTTAATTTCAATACCGACCGTATAGACAGTAATCAACAAGATCAAGACCTGAAACAAAACAAAGAAAAAGGGCTGACTCAAATATACCGAATAATCCAAACTTGGATTATATATCGGATGGTTATTAGCCTGCACTGGTAATAAAAAGGTGGTAATCTGATTTTGTTCTACTCCGAGAGCCACGGCTTGCATCACCACAGGGGAAAGAGCCACCGGAGCTAATGATGTTTCGAATGCCGCCATCAGCTCACCGCCTACCGACAATAATGCATAGTGATAATAGTAGGAGAGTGTTGCATTCTTTCCGGTGATAGCATCTTGCTCAAATTGGGGAGGTATGGAAAGATAACCATAAATCTCTTTCTTTTGTACAGATTCACGGGCAGCCGCTTCATCTGCAAAATGCTTTGTCACTTTAAAAGTCGGTACGGCAGAGATATTCCTGGCAATAGTCCGGGAAGTAGCAGTGTTATCCTGATCGACAATACCGATAGGAATATTTTCCATCTGTCCGTTGCCAAAAATCGTAGCCATAAAGAAAAGGGTGAACAACGGCAAAACAATGCAGACGCCAAAATAAAGGCGCCGCGAAGTCATTCGCTGCCATTCTCTTAACAATACGGAACGAAAAGGGGAGTATGTTTGTGATTCATCCATTCGCTGGTTTATTTGATGTCAATTAGTCTAAAGTCAATAACACGGACATACCGGGACGCAAATCATCCACTTTTTGAGTAGGACGCGCATGAATCTCAAATGTACGTAAGTCATAACTTCCGGTCTGCTTGGTTGATTTCCAGGTCGCAAAACTGCCTAACGGACTTATATAATAGATTTTGAACTCTATATTTTCTTTACCGATGGCGGGTACATCTGCAACGAATGTTCCGTCCATTTTAAACTGTGGCATCAGATCTTCCCGTACGTTAAGAACGACATGTATATCATCCATAACCACCAAGTTCATAATGGGAGTTCCCGGTGCAACCAATTCTCCACGTTTAGGAAAGATCGTTGCTATCTGTCCGTTTTCCGGAGCTGTCAACCGGGAGTCGACCAATAAAGCCGAAACTTCATCCACCGTGCTTCGTGCAGCATCCACCATACTGGCAGCTGATGCTTTATCTTCTTTCTGTGCACCGTCTACAGCCATCTGATACTGCTCGTATGCAGCGCGTTCGGCTGCTACAGCCGCTTTATACATCGCTTCTACTTCATCCTTCCTTTGAGAAGTGACAACACTGTCTTTATATAAAGTGAGAATACGGTTGTAGGTTGTTTGAGCGAGAGTTAGGTCACTCTTCGTTTTATTCCACAACTGCAATGCAGTAGCCACAATCTGACGACGGGTTCCGGCATCTATTTTCTTGTTTTGCTGTACCGCTACTTGTTCCAATGCATTCACTTGTTGATACTTGGCATATATTTCAGGGCTATTAATAACGACAAGAGTATCTCCTTGGTGTACCCAATCGCCTTCCTGAACGAAGAAAGTATCGATACGACCGGGAAGTTTTCCACTGATACGGATTTCTGTTGCTTCAGCCTGTCCTTGCAGAACTAGCTGTTGTTTATGCATTAGTATAACTCCCAAGCCGGTAAAAATACCGACCGCCAAAAGGATGATAACAAAAGCCCATGATAGGGTTTTACTAGTTGGTTTCATTATTTGTTACGGTTTAGGTTGATAGTTTGCAAATTGTTCCGGTGTGCCACAAAGCGAGAGTAGATTTATAAGTGCCACATCATATTCATAATACGCTGCCAAACGAGCTACTCTTACACTGGCAAGCATGGTTTCAGCATCAATAACCTCGGTAGAGGTTGCCATCCCTTCTGTGAAAGATTTCTTTCGGATACGAACCAGTTCTTCGCTTAAAGCAATTGTTGCATTTAGAGCTTTTACATTATCCTGTGCCTTTTCCAACTGCGTATAAAGTTTATCTACACCAACAGCCAAATCGTCGCGAGCCTTCATCTGTCCCAAAGCCAGTGTTTGTTCCGTCAATTTCGATTGCCGTACTTTCTTCTCCCGATCCAGTCCGTCAAAGAGATTCCATGTAAAACCAATACCTATCATGGTACGTGGCAACAAATTACTCTGAATACCATGCGAATACAAGGTCTGTTTTCCGAAAAGGGCTATATTCGGCAGATACCCGCTTTGAGCAATCCGTACTTCTTGTTTGGCAATATGTTGCTGTAACTGTAATTGATTGAGCGTATAGTTTCCGCTGTTTACAGAAAGATCAAAAAGCATTTTAGGTGGTAGTGAATCATTCATAAAAAGGGGAGAGGTAGGAATGATATTAGCATCTGTATCCTTTTTATTTAGCAAGACTTTTAAAGCACTTTGCACTACTGTTTCTTCTTTCCGCGCAGCTTCCAATGCACGTTTGGCTTCGTCCATATTTACTTGGGCAAAAAGTCTGCCTGCTTTGTCAATCATTCCTGCTGCCTCTAATTTCAAGGCATTTTCATAATGTTTCTTCAATCCGTTATAAGTTTCTTCACGAACAGTTACTATTTGTTGTGCCAGCCGAAGCCCATAATAACTTTCAACCAACAGGTTTTGCTGGTTAGCCGATACCTGTGCCCGACTTTCTCGTGCCAAGTCGACCATCGTTCTTCCGATATTGGTGGCACGAAAACGTTTACCACCGGAAAAGAGCACCCACTCGGCTGATAAATCAACAGTAGTCAGGTTTCTGGGAGTCAGGGGAAACACCAGTGTGTTGGCTCCAATTTGATCTAGTATGGATGAAATGACCTGATCATCCGGAATAATGGAATGTACAAAGTCTTTAGCCGGATCAGTAAACTGCGATAGGGGCTGTTTTACTTCAATCTTCTCCGACATGTGCACAAACGCACCCGTAGACTGAAGACTGGGATACCAGAAAGCATTCAGTTTATCACGTTCAGCCTTCGCAATCTCAATACTCTTATCTGCAATTTTCAAACTCTGATTTCCCTGATTCAGCAGATGCAGTGATTCTTCAAAACTTAATGGTGTCTGTGCATCTATCTGACTGATGGAGAAATACAAAGTCAATAGTATAAAAAGTCGCTTATTTTTTTTCATACTGGTTAGGTTATATCTGATTTCGAGATATTCTAACAGATGAAAAGAGAGGTTTGTTCACGCTCTTTCAGTTCCAGTCCTTTTTTCATCAAAACAAAAGAGTAAAAGCAACTTTGACATTACTTTTTTCTTTCATTAAAATTTCTGTGATTTTATTTGAGATATAAAAATTATGTTTACCTTTGCATCACCGTTTCATAAGGCTTTTAAGTCGGGAAACACAGTAAATATGCGGTAATAGCTCAGTTGGTAGAGCACTAGCTTCCCAAGCTGGGGGTCGCGAGTTCGAGCCTCGTTTACCGCTCTTTTGAAAATCAGACAGTTAACTTAAATACACTGCCTGATTTTTTTATTTCCAAGCCCCTTTTCTATTGAAATACATATTATAGAGGAAAAGAAACAAAACATGACTTTAGAAAATTAATGCATGAAGAATAGGGCAATTCATGCATTTTTCGTATTTTTGCACCCTGTTTTAACACTCAAGAAAACTTTAAATAGAAAAATATAATGGCAAAAGAACTGAAAGACCTTACCAAACGTAGTGAAAACTACTCACAGTGGTACAACGATTTGGTGGTAAAAGCTGACTTGGCAGAACAGTCTGCTGTGCGCGGATGTATGGTGATTAAGCCTTACGGATACGCCATCTGGGAAAAAATGCAACGTCAATTGGATGATATGTTCAAAGAAACAGGACATGTAAACGCATACTTCCCGTTATTAATCCCGAAATCATTCTTAAGCCGCGAAGCTGAACACGTAGAAGGTTTTGCTAAAGAGTGTGCCGTTGTAACGCATTATCGCTTGAAGAATGCAGAAGACGGTTCAGGAGTTGTAGTAGATCCTGCAGCTAAATTGGAAGAGGAATTAATTATCCGTCCGACATCAGAAACAATCATCTGGAATACTTATAAGAACTGGATTCAATCTTACCGTGACCTGCCTATTCTTTGCAATCAGTGGGCTAACGTTTTCCGTTGGGAAATGCGTACACGCCTTTTCCTGCGTACTGCTGAATTTCTGTGGCAAGAAGGCCATACTGCTCATGCTACTCGTGAGGAAGCGGAGGAAGAAGCAATCAGAATGCTGAATGTATATGGTGAATTTGCAGAAAAATATATGGCCGTTCCTGTTGTAAAGGGAGTAAAATCAGCCAACGAACGTTTTGCCGGCGCACTTGATACATATACAATTGAAGCCATGATGCAGGATGGAAAAGCGTTGCAGAGTGGTACCTCCCACTTCCTGGGACAAAACTTTGCAAAAGCATTCGATGTTCAATTTGTTAATAAAGAAAACAAGTTGGAGTATGTTTGGGCTACTTCATGGGGCGTTTCTACCCGTTTGATGGGGGCATTGATTATGACTCACTCGGATGATAACGGATTGGTATTACCTCCGCATTTGGCTCCGATTCAGGTAGTGATCGTTCCTATCTATAAGAATGACGAACAACTGAAACAAATCGATGCTAAAGTAGAAGGCATTGTAGCGAAACTGAAAGCATTAGGTATCTCTGTTAAATATGACAATGCAGATAATAAACGTCCAGGCTTTAAATTCGCCGACTATGAATTGAAAGGTGTACCTGTTCGTTTGGTTATGGGTGGTCGCGACCTTGAAAACAACACCATGGAAGTGATGCGCCGTGATACACTGGAAAAAGAAACAGTTACTTGTGAAGGCATTGAAATGTATGTTCAGAACTTGCTTGAAGAAATGCAGGCTAATATCTACAAGAAAGCATTGGACTACCGTAACTCCAAGATTACAACAGTAGATACCTACGACGAATTTAAAGAAAAAATCGAAGAAGGTGGATTTATTCTGGCTCATTGGGACGGAACTACTGAAACAGAAGAAAAGATTAAGGAAGAAACCAAAGCAACCATTCGTTGTATTCCGTTCGATTCATTTGTTCCGGGAGACAAGGAACCGGGTAAATGTATGGTAACAGGCAAACCATCTGCTTGCCGCGTGATATTTGCACGTTCTTATTAAATAGAAATCACACATAATTATAAAAAGGATGGAAACGATTCAATCGCTTTCATCCTTTTCTTTTTCCATCCATATTATATTATTTGTGACCTGTCCTAATAGTTCATAGGACATTCAATAGTTATTTCAAACTCTTTTTTCAATCCATTTCAGTTTTATTTCAGAAATATCCCTTTTCTTTGTAGCTGTAAAAAAGAAAGGAGACAAAGTTATGAAGATATTGATTGTAGAAGACGAACCCTCTTTAAGAGAACTGATTCAATGTTCACTTGAAAAAGAACGTTACGTTGTGGAAACAGCCAGTGACTTTAATTCTGCTCTACGCAAAGTTGAAGACTACGACTATGATTGTATCTTATTGG
Source organism: Bacteroides sp. MSK.20.12 (assembly GCF_019052435.1). Lineage (NCBI taxonomy): Bacteria > Pseudomonadati > Bacteroidota > Bacteroidia > Bacteroidales > Bacteroidaceae > Bacteroides > Bacteroides sp. MSK.20.12. Next base: position 27,327 of record NZ_JAHQVH010000032.1, read on the forward strand.
ACATCATGCTACCGGACGGAAGCGGACTTGATCTTCTTGAACGACTGAAAGCTCTCCATAAACGGGAGAACGTAATTATTATTTCCGCAAAGGACTCCTTGGAAGACAAAGTTTTGGGACTAGAACTGGGAGCAGACGATTATTTGCCAAAACCATTTCATTTGGTTGAACTAAATGCACGAATTAAAAGCGTGATTCGCCGTCATCAGCATGACGGAGAAATTGATATCCGCCAAGGTAATGTACGAATAGAACCGGATAAATATCGTGTATTTGTCAACGATCAGGAAGTGGAGCTAAATAGAAAAGAGTATGACATCCTGTTATATTTTATCAATCGTCCCGGAAGATTAATCAATAAAAACACTTTGGCCGAATCAGTATGGGGAGATCATATTGACCAGGTTGACAATTTTGACTTCATATATGCACAGATTAAGAATCTTCGCAAAAAGCTCAAAGATTCGGGTGCAAATATTGAAATCAAAGCGGTCTATGGGTTTGGGTATAAAATGGTAGTAGAATAAAAAAAAAGAGAATATTGTCCATGAAATTAGTATATTACATCATTCTTCGTATTACGCTTGCTTTGACCTTCATACTGACGGTCTGGGCTATCTTTTTTTATGTTACGATGATTGATGAAGTCAACGATGAAGTGGATGACGCTCTGGAAGATTATTCGGAAACCATCATTATCCGGGCATTGGCAGGAGAGGAGCTACCTTCTAAAACCAACGGCTCCAACAATCAATATTATATGATGGAAGTAAGCAAAGAATATGCAGAAAGCCGGGAGGATATTCAATATAAAGACTCTATGGTATATATTGAAGAAAAAGAGGAAACCGAACCGGCACGTATTCTTACTACTATCTTTAAAGACGATGAAGGACGATACCACGAACTGACAGTATCAACTCCCAGCATTGAAAAAGATGATTTGAGAGATGCCATCCAAGTATGGATTATATTTTTGTATGTAGCTCTGTTATTCTGCATTATTATCATTTCCGTATGGGTGTTCTATCGGAATATGCGACCGCTCTATGTGCTTCTTCATTGGCTGGACGGTTATCAAACAGGAAAAAAGAATAAGCCGTTGAGTAACGAAACCCAAATCACGGAATTCCGAAAATTAAATGAGGCTGCTATTCGTTATGTAGAACGTACGGAGCAGATGTTCGAACAACAAAAACAATTTATCGGAAATGCTTCACATGAGATACAAACTCCACTTGCTATCTGCCGTAACCGATTGGAAATGTTGATGGAAGATGATTCGTTATCAGAAAAACAACTGGAAGAACTGATGAAAACTCACCAGACTTTAGAATACATCACTAAATTAAACAAATCTCTACTATTGCTTACCAAAATTGACAATGGCCAGTTTACAGATACCAAGCAATTGGAACTAAATGGACTTCTCAAACAATATCTGCAAGATTACGAAGAAGTTTACGACTATCGTAACATAGAAGTAACTATCGATGAACAGGACATTTTCAATGTGACAATGAATGAATCTCTGGCTGTTGCTTTACTCACGAATCTCCTAAAAAATGCATTTGTACATAACATTGACGGGGGACATATCCGGATCACTGTTACCAAAAACAGTATTACTTTCCGAAATTCAGGAGTAGAAAATCCGTTGGATAAGGAACATATCTTCGAACGTTTCTATCAAGGAACTAAAAAGGAAGGATCTACAGGTCTGGGACTAGCAATAGCCGATTCTATCTGTCGTTTGCAACACTTGAGTATAAGATATTACTTCGAACAGAAAGAGCACTGCTTCGAGATTTCCAGACAATAATTTTTTATTCAGAAAACACAAAGGACACGGAGTAAAAAGTGAATAACTTGTCGGTAATCATCATCCGATCTATCAGCTGTATTCATTTAACTTATTTCTCTGTGTCCTTTGCGTCTTTTATGGTGAGTCAGTTATCGGGATCGTATTTCTCTCCTCATAAACATGATATAAGAGATAGCGAAACAGATAACTGTTGCTGCAATCAGTCCCGTCAGTTGCGGCCATACGACTAAAAGACTTTGTCCCAACGGGAGCGGACTGGGAATAGCTCCCTGCACCTGTTCCATAGTCAATGGTCCCAAACTTCTAACAGAAGGCATCAATAATGTAGTGGTAGCTTCATTAAACAATTCACTCGGTGCCAAACGCATCAATCCCAAAATAAACTTTTGATAACTGATAATCTGATAAGGCGACGCCATCTGTGACGGGCTTAAACCTTTTGCCACCAAATTAACAATCATGGTATAGAATACGCTAAAGAATAACCAAACAGCCACCGATGCCAATGCAGAAGTCGCTGCCTGACGAAAACGAAGTGAAAACAAAATAGCTAAATTCAGCCAAAATGCTACATAAAAGATACTGGTAATGATGAAGAAAACAATTCGCCAAAACTCTTCTGCTGTAGGAGGAATGCCAATGGCAATCAATCCACAGCCCATTACCAAAAAGCCCAATACAAACAGCATGATACCTATTACAATTAGAGCAGCCACAAACTTCGCGTTAATAATGCAATCACGATGAATAGGCTGGGACAGCATACGGCTCAACGTTCCTTTATTTTGTTCGGAATTGACTGCGTCAAATCCTAAGGCGATTCCCAATAAAGGTCCTAAGAAGTTAATAAACAGTACAAAAGAGGGGAGAGTCCCATCTGAAACCGTAAACAACTTCAAAAATAAAAACGAGCCGTCCGGATCATTAGGCTTGATAGCTTCACCAATATTTGTGAGTGCTGTATATAGCGATCCCATGCAGGTAAGCGCTATAATACCTATTAATATAATGAACCGCCAACTTTTGACATGGTCGGAAATTTCCTTGTTGACGATCACCCAAAAAGGATGATTGACTTTATTCATGTCTTTCTCCTCCTTCCTCAAAATAATGGTTATAAATATCAGACAATTCCTGTTTCTTGTCTTTCAGTTCTGCCATATCGATCAACGCAAGTAATTGGCCATTACTAAACAAACCAACACGGTCGCACACTTTCTGTACCTGATCCAAGTGATGGGAAGAGAAAAGTACAGTCAACCCCTCTTCCTTACTCAACCAGCGAATCAGTTCGATAAACTCCTGAACACCGGCCGGGTCAATTCCTGAAGTCGGTTCATCGAGGATAATAATCTCCGGATTTTTAATAAGCACATCAGCCAATCCCAACCGCTGTCTCATACCACGAGAATATTTCCCGGTCTTTTTGGTTAACTGTTCTTCAAGGCCTACCCGCTTCATCAGTTCCATAGCTTTGGTTTTCGCCTCCTTATCAGGAATACCATTTAATCGCGCTGTATAGATCAAGTTCTCCGGTCCTGTCATATCATCATAAAATCCTACATCTTCAGGCAAATAACCTATCCTCCTTTTTACTTCAATAGGATGAGTGGTAGAATTTATTCCACAGATTTCAACTGTTCCCGAAGTAGGCTCCGTCAACCCTAGCATCATTAAGATAGTAGTTGATTTTCCGGCACCATTCGGTCCCAGCAATCCGAAGATTTCCCCTTTCCGGATATTCAGGCGAATATGATCTACAGCAGTGAAATTACCATATTGTTTGGTCAAATCGGTAAGTACGATCACTTGTTCGCCCATCATTTACCTCCTTCCATATTTACGGAACAGATAGTAAACCACACCGATAGTAGCAATGATGATAAGCACACCTACCCATCCCCATATCATCGGAGTTTTTACCGCAATTCTGAACTGCGCGTCGGCATTTACTTCAGGAGTTTTGGCCATGATAGTAGTCACATAGTCCCCGGGCAGCGCTTTTTTAGAAGCTTTCAAAGTAGCCATTACCGTTGATGTCTCTCCAGCTTTTAATGCGTCAACCTTTGAAGGTTCAAAAGTAACTTCCCAGTCTGCAGGTTTATTGGCAGACAACTGAATGTCTTTCAGTAATGAAGAACCAGTGTTTCTTACTTCCAGCTCTAATTTCTTCACATCACCAGCTGTGACATCTGTGCTTAATAACCCGCGAGGAGTAGTCAGTTCCATTTGATAAGAACCGGTGACAACTACTTCCAGTTCCAATTCGGCAGAAGTTGTACCTGTAGCAGCACGTACCGGAATTTTATAGCTACCGGCTTCTACATTGGCAGGAGGGGTAATATCTATACTTACATTTTGTGTACTGTTTGCCTCTACTTGTGCAGAAGTGGCTTGTTTGTAGTTCGGTTTAAAAACGACATTCCACCCTCTGGGGGCATTAGCCATCAAAGCATATAGTTGCTGATCGGCGGTCTGATTCTTTAAAGTAGCACTGAAAGTGAAGGTTGATTTCGAATTTCCCTGCATATTGGGCTGGTCAGTAGTAAATTCGGTTTGGTACGTTCCTTTTTGAGCAACCACCACATCCAAGGGAAGTTTAGCGTTTCCGGCATATACCACAAAATGATAATTGCCTTTATTCACTTTTAATGGAACTTCGACTTTTAAATTAAAAGTCTTTTTCTCTTTGGGAAGTACCGACAACTGGCTAAGACTCCAGCCACCGGATTTCATTTCGTGTTTCCAACTGGAGGACAATCCACTAACAGAAAGATTCGCATTCGTCAATTGGTCCGTGTTGTTGATAAGATCAATACTGTAATCAATTGACGCTCCGGGCGATACGGAGATTTTTGTGTAAGGTGTGTACAGAATCACGCTTTTCGGTATTGAATCATTGGCGTGTGTGTAACTCATGGGAATAACCCCCAATAGAATAGCTAATAATAAAAAATAATTTGTTCTCATAGTCATAAAAAAGTTCTTATGGTTATTTAATATGAATATTGTCAAATTCGTGTGTGCAAAAATAAACGATGTGTATATTAGTAGTTTTAAAAGAATCCTAAAGAATCTAATTTCAGGAAGAAATTATAGTGACGCTATCCTTATGGGATGGTGACGGTATCCTTTATAGATAGTGACGCTATGTTAACAGGATAGCGTCACTATATTTTTATGAGATTTTTTTTCGATAATTTTCAAAATTCCCAAATCTTTTCAGATTCTCCTTTCATCTTTGCAATGTGAAATTAATAATAGTAGTAAAAACCAATATTTAAAAAACAACGATTATGAAAAAGTTAGTATTCTTATTAGTATGTCTTTTTACTTTGCAAACAGTAGCTCGTGCAGATGACGACAAACCTATTCAGGTAACTCAAATGCCACAACAGGCACAGCAGTTTATCAAACAGCATTTTGCCGACAGCAAAGTAGCATTAGCCAAAATGGAAAGTGATTTCTTCTATAAAAGTTATGAAGTGATTTTCACTAATGGCGATAAAGTAGAATTTGATAACAAAGGAAACTGGGAAGAAGTGAATTGCAAATATAGCGCGGTACCTACAGCTATTATCCCTGCAACAATTCAAAAATATGTAACGACCAATTATCCCGATGCTAAAATCCTGAAAATAGAGAGGGATAAAAAAGATTATGAAGTAAAACTGTCCAACCGTACGGAATTGAAATTCGACTTGAAATTTAATTTGATTGATATTGACTTCTAAACCTTTTAAAATAGAACAAAGATGAAACTAAAGATTTATACACTCTTACTGGCACTTTGCGTTACATGGAGCCTACAAAGTTGTGATAACGACGACGATAATTCAATTGCTGTTCCTACCGAACTTCAAAACGCATTTTCATCTAAATACCCTAATGCTGCAAATGTGAAATGGGAAACTAAGTCCGGATATTATGTAGCAGATTTCTATGATGGATATGAAGCATCTGCATGGTTTACCCAAGATGGAAAATGGCAAATGACAGAAACGGACATTCCTTACAGTGCATTACCGCAAGCTGTGAAAACTTCTTTTGAAAAGAGTGAATATGCTTCGTGGAAACAAGATGATGTAGACAAATTGGAGCGAACAGGCGTTGAGACTATTTTCGTAATTGAAGTCGAAAATCAGAACCAGGAGATAGACTTATATTATTCTGCGGACGGAACTCTGATTAAAAGTATCGTAGACACTGATGATGATAACACCGGTCATCTTCCCGTTCAATTGACTGAAGCAATGAGAAACTTCATTAATGAAAAATATCCGAATGCCAAAATCATGGAAATAGATGTAGAAGATGATAGAAATGACTGGGATTTCGGATATACGGAAGTGGATATCATTCATAACGGAATATCAAAAGATGTTTTGTTCGATCAGACCGGAGATTGGCATTCTACTTCATGGGAAGTACGTCAAAATGAACTGCCCGAAGCTGTCAAAAATACGATTAATAATCAATATGGAGAATATCGTTTTGACGAAGCGAAACGTATTGAAAAAGCAGATGGCACCATCTATTATCGGATCGAACTGGAAAAAATGAATGTAGATCTTGAAGTAAATATCAATGAAGACGGCATTGTCATCCCATAAAAAAGGATGCACATGCTCCTGATTACATAATTCTCACATATAATGAACGTTGACATATCCGCCTGGAATCATGTCATCGTTTATTATATGTTTATTGTTGTTGCGAATGATTTCTCTTTACTGCCGATTTGGCTGTTTTATCAGTGATACTGTCCGTCTGTTGCGGTTTCACCTTTTCCGCTTCTTCCCGTTTGCGCTTATTACGCAACCGCCATTTATTCCAAAAATAGAGATCACTCCATTTATTGAAGTCCTTCTTATACATGATACCTACTCCCTGTGTAGTCAAATTCGTTTTTGTATAATAGCGGTCATTCGTCTCATTATAAGCCTTCAAACGGATATCTCCCGAACGGGTAATCAACCATTCTGCTTCAAAGTCTCCTACAAAGTTAGTATTAGCCATCGGATTATCCCGATAACCGAAGTTTCCGTTTATCAATAAACGATTATTCAATAATTGTCCCGATAGAATACCTTCTACTTCCATATCCGTCCAACCTTTATCACCCGTACTCAAATTCGTACCTATATTCCAGTTATTTGTTTCAAAGACTTGTGAAAGTGCATTGTTCAACTGGCCGGAGAGGGTAGATGAGAGCACCGAAGACATCACATTCGAATTTTGATTATTATTCCGTGCATCTTCCGTATAAAACTTACCAATACCCAGCAGGTAAAGGATCTGCATATTCATCTGCTCTTCCGTACTGATATAGTTACGTACCAATGTTTGTATTTCATCCCTTTCATTTGGAAGCTCTATGCCCAGCTTGATAGTCGGACGTACCAGCATACCACTTAAATTCATGATACAATTTACACGTACATTGGGTTGTTGGATAATAGCCGAAGCATCCGGTATCAAGTCATTCAAGGAAGCAGAATTCACTGTATATGAAGCTTGTATATCCATGTTAGCATCCAGAGGTGCTCCATTGAACGTTATTGTGCTTCCATCCTTAATTATAAAGTCCTTACGGATTACTTCCTGCAAGCTGAATTTATATACTCCCTGATTAATCCGATAATTACCAAACATCTTCACATCACCCTTATTATAAAATTCCGTTCGAATATTTCCCGTACCTTTTCCGCTAATATAATCTCCGGCAATAGGGTCCATGATAATTCGCATGGTGGCATCGGGAGTTGCATCCACCAGAATATTCAAACGGATATCCGTTTTCTGCTCTTCTTCTGCCTGACGTTTTTGCTGTATTTGTTCATAATATGAGATTACCTGAATAGAATCCTGAATAGTACGACGGGGTGTTTTATCTACAAACTTAATAAACTGATTACTGGTAGCCGATGCTACACTGCCATTAATATAAGTAAAGGTAGTATTTCGGTTAGTTGTCATAGCCACGTTTACGTCCAACCCTTGTGTGGCATTTCCGGCAAGTAATACATTTCCGGTACCGTATACCGTACCATAGAAAGGCATATCTGCCGATTCCTTCGTATTCATCACAAGCATATTATTTGCCTGTATCTCAAAACGATAGTTTAAGTTCTTAAAATGCTGGAAATGCAAATATCCGTCCATTCTTCCCGAATGTCCTTCCATGTCGGATATATGTATATTATTAAATGTCAATCCGGTAGGAGCCAGATGAATCGTGTCTTTTACAGCAAAATGTGTGTTCAGAATATCAAACTTCATGGAAGCGTCTGTCATAACCGCACCATCCAAATTCAATCCTTTGAATTTTCCATAGAAATGTACTTTTCCCGTCCCACGTCCTTTAATATCATTGGCAATAGACTTCATATAATGTTCGAGGAATTTTAAGTTCAATTCATTTGCTTCAATATTTAAATCAAGTCCGCTCTCGGGTTTCAATGGATAAATAATACCTGTGACACGTGACGGAGAAGGGGATATGTCCTGAATGGATGCATCCAACCGGATACCTCTATTTTCGTTATCCCACTCACCATAAATATCCAAATCACCCAAGCGACCCTGATTAAGTGAAAAGTTCTTTATATATAAACGGGTATTCATAATAGGTTTCTTTAGCACTCCGCTTGCATAAGCTGTTCCCGTTGCATCACCTTCAAAATTCACATCGTCGGATATGCTTGCAATATCAAATACATATCCCATATTTATATCTTTTAAATCAACCTTTACAGTATCTTTAGGATTCTCGGAGAGCCGGCCGTTAATACGTACATATCTATCCTGATGGCTAAAGTAGAAGTTATTCACATCCACCCTGCCTGAATCGACCACCACTTGTGAAGCATGTATCTTCCAAAGAGTATCGTTTAAAATAACATCAGTAGGTTTTACATCTACCATCGCTTTCAACAATGGTTTTTCTCCGCTTGTACGTAGAAATTTGGCAATGGCAGCCAATTGCCCGCTATATGTCACTGCAGCATTATTCCCCCAATTCAATGTCGTACTGACATTATCATCTTTAGCTTGTGCATCCAAGGATAGATTGACTGCCCCTTTCTTTTTCAAAGAAGTCAAACGAACCTGTGCACGAATATGATCTGCAGGATTCTCGCACAGAATCATGCCCGACTCAATAAAGTTATTTTTATATTGCAGACGGGGAAAATATCCTTCTACACGCAAGCGTTGTAAGGCATCATTGAAATATCCCTTCAATGTGGAATGAGTGTACACTGTCAACGGTATATCAAAGATTGTAGATAAAATGTCCGTATTATATATATGTACGTCAAACAGAAAATTGTTATGTGTTTCAATCGGCTTCTTGGGAGGTAATATCAAAGACGGCACATACTTCCGCATAATATTCAGAATACTGGCAGGTAATGTGTGGTACTGGAATTTACCTTCTATACTTGCTTTCAGGAATTCTGAAGTCAATCTTAGTTGGTTCTCGCCGTTCTGTTTGGTAGCCCGGATATTCATATTCTGCATAAAATATGCTTTATCCGGAGCTGTAAATTCCAAACTATCCACATTGATTTCTCCAATCATCTCATCCACTGATCCACCTGTGAAATTAGCTTTCAGTTTTAAAGAGAACTCCGCATCTGGGTATTTAGTCGTAAGATTCAAATCATGTGGACGTACTTTGTTGACTACTGCAAGAAAATTAAAAGTAGGCACTTTAGACGTAACATTTACATCTCCATTCAGATAAATCGATCCATTAGGGTCATCCAACGCCACTTTACCATTAAATCCACCTTGTTTGTATTCTCCATCCAATGTGATATTTTCATATCTATATCTGCTATAATCTACCGAAGCGATCAATCCTTTCAATTCCACAGCTGGCAATTGCCCGGTAATGTGCCGCCCATGTACATCCAGATTGAAAGTGATTTCTTCCAACTTCTCATTATCCAATAATTTACCTAGCTGGAAATCTTCAGTTTTGACAGCACCGGAATATGCAAACAGTCCTTTAGCCTTGTCAGAACTCAATTTTAAGTCGGTTTTTACATTTCCAAGACTCGTTTGTAATTGCCCGTAAGTAACTAGGTCCGTAAAGTATCCTGAAATCTCTCCCTGAAAACTTACATTTCCCAAACGTTCGAGAAGCGGAGGAACTCCATTATAATTGTGACTCAAATTACGCACTAAGAAGCCGACTCCACGAGTATTGGCCGAAAGCTCGGAAAGTGTTCCATATACATACGCATCTTGTGGACGCGACAAGTCCTGAAGCGACACATCCCCTCGCAAACGAAACTGGCGGTCGTCGGCCGTAATTTCCAAATGCGAACAAGTCAACTGGTCCACAGTTCCCTTCACCTCCATATCCAATGTCACCGGTTCCTTGAAATGCGATAGGATAGGAACAAAAGGAGAAATATCTTTTAGAGTAACTTGCGACGGCAAAGTACGGAAAGAGAAATGCACTTGTTCTGTAAAACGGTCAAAAGCTTTCAAACTATCATACTCTAAATGAATGGTATCCAGCTTGAGAGATGTTTCGGGCAACTCTATAGTAAAATTATCAATGTTTGTCTGCTTGTTATTGGCAACCAGTTTCAAACTCATTTTTTTCAAAGAAAAGCCGGATGCCTTTTCATCAAGGCTCAATCGCTTGATTCCTAAATTCAAAGAGTCCTTACTTAAGGCTTTCAGCGATATATTGGCTATGATATTTTGAAGCTGAATATGCTTGGCGTTAAATTTTCCCGGTGTTTCCTGTTCCGATAACACATGATAGGACATCCTTCCACGACGAATCAGGATGGAGTTAATTCGTAAATCAAGTGAACTTTCTTTCTTTACTGTATCTTTGGAAGCAAAAGCATCCAAAACAAATTTAAAATTAGGAGGAGACTCCGGAGTCTCTTTCCGGAGATCGATATTAAATCCGAAGAGCTGAACACTGCTAATGGATATCTTTCCTTTAAAGAAAGGCATAATATCAAACTTGGCGGATAAACGAGTGACTTTAAGCATTTCCTGACCACTTTGATCGTCAAGCAATACATCATCAATAATAATACGGTTCAATAGACCGATATTAATTCTACCAATCACTACCTTTGTGTTTAAAACTTCGGAAAGTTCTTTAGCCACAAATACACTCATTGTTTGCTGAATGCTTGGTATATTCAGCAAAACAATAGTCCCGATATATACTCCCAGTACAATACCAACTACCCAGCGTACAGTCTTTTTCAGCGTTCTGATATGCGATAACTTTTATTTTGCGAACAAAAATATAAAATAGTTCGTTACGAATCGTAGTTTTATGATTACTTTTGCACCGTTTAATAGTTTAAATACTTATGAGTGCAATAATTTTAGGAATTGAATCCTCCTGTGACGATACGTCGGCAGCCGTAATCAAGGATGGTTATTTGCTGTCAAATGTGGTATCAAGTCAAGCCGTACATGAAGCATACGGTGGAGTAGTACCCGAGTTGGCTTCACGGGCACACCAACAAAACATCGTACCGGTAGTACATGAAGCATTAAAACGTGCCGGTGTCACCAAAGAAGAGTTGAGCGCAGTAGCTTTCACTCGTGGTCCAGGATTGATGGGGTCTTTGCTTGTCGGAGTCTCCTTTGCAAAAGGATTTGCTCGTTCCTTAAACATTCCAATGATTGACGTTAATCACTTGACCGGACATGTTTTAGCACATTTTATTAAAGCAGAAGGAGAGGAAGAAAGGCAGCCCGCTTTCCCATTTCTTTGCTTGCTGGTATCCGGAGGAAATTCACAAATCATACTGGTAAAAGCCTATAATGATATGGAGATCCTCGGACAGACTATTGACGATGCGGCAGGTGAAGCAATTGATAAATGTTCTAAAGTGATGGGACTTGGCTATCCGGGTGGACCAATCATTGACAAATTAGCACGCCAGGGAAATCCGAAAGCTTTTACATTTAGCAAACCGCATATTCCCGGTTTAGATTACAGTTTCAGCGGATTGAAAACTTCCTTTTTATATTCATTACGCGACTGGCTAAAAGATGATCCAGATTTTATAGAGCATCATAAAGTGGACCTTGCAGCATCATTGGAAGCTACTGTAGTGGACATTCTGATGGATAAATTACGGAAAGCTGCCAAAGAATATAAAATTAATGAAATAGCAGTAGCTGGAGGAGTTTCCGCAAATAACGGATTACGCAATGCTTTTCGAGAACACGCCGAGAAATATGGTTGGAATATTTTCATCCCTAAATTCAGTTATACTACCGATAATGCAGCCATGATTGCCATTACCGGATATTTCAAATATCTGGATAAGGATTTTTGTTCTATTGATCTTCCGGCTTATTCCCGTGTGACATTATAATAAGTATACCTTATATATAATAGGATAAAACTAAGAAGTATGTTTGCCGAAATAATAACCATTGGCGATGAACTGCTGATAGGACAGGTTGTCGATACTAATTCTGCCTGGATGGGGCAGGAATTAAATAAAATAGGTATTGAGGTTCTTCGTATTGTTTCAATCCGTGACCGGGAAGAAGAAATCATGGAAGCGATTGATAATGCGATGGAAAGGGTGAATATTGTTTTAGTAACCGGAGGCCTCGGACCTACCAAAGACGATATTACCAAACAGACTTTATGTAAATACTTCCATACGGAACTGGTTTTCAACGAAGAAGTATTCGAAAACGTAAAGCGGGTACTGGCAGGAAAAATACCAATGAATGCACTCAATAAAAGCCAGGCAATGGTCCCGAAAGATTGTATGGTAATAAATAACCCTGTGGGAAGTGCTTCTGTCAGTTGGTTCGAGAGGGATGGCAAGGTACTTGTTTCCATGCCGGGCGTTCCACAAGAGATGATTGCTGTGATGACAGAAAGCGTGTTACCTAAGCTGCACGATAGGTTTCAAACGGATGTTATTATGCATCAAACATTTCTCGTACAGCACTATCCGGAATCTGTATTAGCCGAAAAGTTAGAATCGTGGGAGAACGCTTTACCGGAATGCATTAAATTGGCATATCTACCCAAACTTGGCATTATTCGTCTTAGACTGACAGGACGAGGACAAAACAGAGAAGAAGTAAAAGTTCTTCTTGAACGTGAAAAGTTAAAATTAGAGGAAATACTTGGTGAAGATATTTTCAGTGAAGAAGATACACCATTGGAGGTTATAGTCGGTGAGCTTTTAAAAAAGAAGAAATTGACCGTTTCCACCGCAGAAAGTTGTACCGGGGGCAGTATTGCCGCACGGTTGACTTCCATCGCCGGCAGTTCTGAATATTTTAATGGAAGTGTAGTGGCCTACTCTAATGAAGTGAAAATGGGGCTTTTGCACGTTTCCTCCGAAACTTTGGAACGATATGGAGCTGTCAGTGAGGAAACTGTGATTGAAATGGTAAAAGGTGCGATGAAAACATTAAAAACAGATTGCGCTGTTGCTACTTCAGGGATAGCAGGCCCTGGAGGTGGTACTCCGGAAAAGCCGGTGGGAACTGTATGGATAGCTGCTGGTTATAAAAACGAAATTCATACTTACAAGCAGGAAACAAACCGCGGAAGAGGCATGAACATTGAAAGAGCTGGCAATAATGCCCTATTAATGCTCCGTGATTTACTCAAATAAAGAAAAATAGGTGCCTGAAAGTGAATTATTTTAAGAAATTCTTGTTTTATACGGATAAAAGTGCTTACTTTGCGTCCTGTTTGAAATAAGTATAGATATAAAACTATAAAAATAAGATAGAAATGTCGAAGATTTGTCAAATTACCGGAAAGAAAGCCATGATTGGCAACAATGTTTCACACTCAAAGAGAAGAACTAAAAGAACCTTTGATTTGAACTTGTTTAACAAAAAGTTCTATTATGTAGAACAGGATTGTTGGATCAGCCTTAGCCTTTGCGCTAACGGGTTGCGTATTATCAACAAAAAAGGACTGGATGCTGCGCTGACTGAAGCAGTGGCTAAAGGTTATTGTGATTGGAAAAGCATTAAAGTAATCGGCTAAACGTAGAGGAGAAAACTTACAATGGCAAAGAAAGCAAAAGGTAACAGAGTACAAGTGATTCTGGAATGTACAGAACACAAAGACAGTGGAATGCCGGGAACATCTCGTTATATCACAACTAAGAACAGAAAGAATACTACAGAAAGACTTGAGTTGAAAAAATACAACCCAATTCTGAAGAGAGTAACAGTACACAAGGAAATTAAATAATAAAAGTAGTATAACCCATGGCAAAGAAAACAGTAGCAAGTTTGCACGAAGGTTCAAAAGAAGGTCGTGCTTATACCAAGGTTATCAAAATGGTAAAATCTCCGAAAACTGGAGCATACGTTTTTGATGAACAAATGGTTCCGAACGAAAAAGTACAAGACTTTTTCAAAAAATAATCGAAATAGCATATACGCTATAACTGCAAAATCCTCTCATTGGTGAACAATGAGGGGATTTTTTATTGCTTCTTTTTTTACTTTTCCAATCCTTTGTTATATCTTTGTAGCAAATGTATTATACAAACAAGTGTCAATATGGGATTTTTTAGTTTTTTTTCAAAGGAGAAGAAGGAAACTTTAGATAAAGGATTATCTAAAACCAAAGAGAGCGTATTCAGTAAGATTGCTCGTGCTGTGGCTGGTAAGTCAAAAGTAGACGATGAAGTATTAGATAATCTGGAAGAAGTACTGATCACATCTGACGTAGGTGTAGAAACAACTTTAAATATTATCAAACGCATCGAGAAACGCGCTGCGGCTGATAAGTATGTGAATACTCAAGAACTGAATCTTATATTACGTGACGAAATAGCAGCTTTGCTTACCGAAAACAACTCGGATGATGTAGCTGATTTTGACGTACCCATCACAAGGAAACCTTATGTAATTATGGTTGTGGGAGTGAATGGAGTAGGGAAGACTACAACTATCGGCAAGCTGGCTTATCAATTCAAAAAAGCAGGCAAATCGGTTTATTTGGGAGCAGCCGATACTTTCCGCGCTGCAGCCGTAGAACAGTTAATGATTTGGGGAGAACGGGTAGGGGTTCCTGTTGTCAAACAGAAAATGGGAGCGGATCCTGCATCTGTGGCTTATGACACTCTTAGTTCTGCCGTTGCCAATAATGCAGATGTGGTTATTATCGATACAGCCGGTCGTCTGCATAATAAAGTGGGCTTGATGAACGAGCTGACCAAAATCAAGAATGTGATGAAGAAGGTTGTACCCGCTGCACCGGATGAAGTTTTATTGGTATTGGACGGTTCCACCGGACAAAATGCATTCGAACAAGCCAAACAATTCACTCTGGCAACCGAAGTAACTGCTATGGCTATCACTAAACTTGACGGAACCGCTAAAGGCGGTGTTGTGATTGGTATTTCCGATCAATTCAAGATTCCTGTTAAATATATCGGGTTAGGTGAAGGTATGGAAGACCTGCAAGTATTCCGTAAAAATGAATTCGTTGATTCCTTGTTTGGAGAGAATGCATGAAAAGAAAGAGAATAGATATTATCACTTTAGGATGCTCTAAAAATTTGGTTGACTCCGAACAGTTAATGCGTCAACTGGAAGAAGTCGGATATAGCGTAACCCATGATACTGAAAATCCACAAGGAGAAATTGCAGTAATCAATACGTGCGGCTTTATTGGTGATGCCAAAGAGGAGTCTATAAATATGATTCTGGAGTTTGCTGAAAGAAAGGAAGAAGGGGATTTAAAGAAACTTTTCGTGATGGGTTGTCTTTCCGAACGTTATCTGAAGGAATTGGCTGTTGAGATACCGCAAGTAGATAAATTTTATGGCAAATTCAATTGGAAGGAGCTTTTACAAGATTTAGGAAAGGTCTATCATGATGAGTTATATATCGAACGGACATTGACAACTCCCCAGCACTATGCTTACCTGAAAATTTCAGAAGGGTGTGACCGCAAATGTTCTTATTGTGCCATTCCCATTATTACAGGACGCCATATCTCCAAACCGATGGAGGAAATTTTGGACGAAGTACGATACCTGGTATCGCAAGGCGTGAAAGAATTTCAGGTGATCGCACAGGAATTGACTTATTATGGAATCGATCGGTATAAGAAGCAAATGCTTCCGGAACTGATTGAACGTATTTCCGATATCCCTGGCGTGGAATGGATTCGGTTGCATTATGCCTATCCGGCACATTTCCCAACGGATTTATTCCGGGTTATGCGTGAACGCGATAATGTATGTAAATATATGGATATTGCTCTTCAGCATATCAGCGACAATATGTTGCAATTAATGCGTCGGCAAGTGAGCAAAGAGGATACTTACCGACTGATTGAACAATTTCGTAAAGAAGTGCCAGGCATTCACCTGCGAACAACTTTAATGGTAGGGCATCCCGGAGAAACCGAGGAAGACTTCGAAGAGCTTAAAGAGTTTGTGCGCAAAGTACGTTTCGATCGGATGGGAGCTTTCGCATATTCCGAAGAAGAGGGAACTTATGCTGCAAAAGCATACGAAGATTCTATTCCACAAGAGGTTAAACAAGCCAGACTTGATGAATTGATGGACATCCAGCAAGGTATCTCGGCAGAATTAAGTGCGGAAAAAATCGGTAAACAGATGAAAATTATCATCGACCGTTTGGAAGGAGATTATTATATTGGACGAACAGAATTTGATTCACCGGAAGTAGATCCGGAAGTGCTGGTTAAGCGTTCAGAGAGAGAACTTAAGATCGGACAGTTTTATCAGGTGGAAGTGACGAATGCAGACGATTTTGATTTATATGCAAAGATTATAAATGACTATGAATAATAAGGAATTTACATCCGAACTAGCGGAAAGATTGGGATACACAATCAAGGATACTTCCGAATTGATAGGTTCTTTGTTGTCCAGCATGACACAAGAATTGGAAGAAGGTAATGTGATTGCAGTTCAAGGATTCGGCTCTTTTGAAGTTAAAAAGAAAGCGGAACGAATTTCAATCAACCCGGCAAGTAAACAACGCATGTTGGTTCCACCCAAATTAGTACTATCTTATAGACCTAGCAATACATTGAAAGATAAGTTTAAATAAATAATTTCCCGTTATGAATGAAAGACTAACAATTCAAGACCTTACTGACTTATTGGCAGCCAAACATAGCATGACCAAGAAAGACGCCGAAGCGTTTGTTAAAGAGTTTTTTCTCTTGATAGAACAAGCTTTGGAGAACGAAAAGACTGTAAAAATCAAAGGATTGGGAACTTTCAAACTTATTGATGTAGATAGCCGGGAAAGTGTCAATGTCAACACAGGAGAACGTTTCCAGATAAAGGGACATACAAAAGTCTCATTTTCTCCGGATGCCAATCTAAGAGATACAATAAATAAGCCTTTCGCACACTTTGAGACTGTTGTATTGAATGAAAATACAATTTTGGAAGATACTCCGATAGAAGATGCAGAGGAAGAAGAAGCAGGTGAGGAAGCATCAGCACAAACTGTATTGAATGAGATTGGTGAGAATACGCCCCCCCTTGTAACGGAGGAATATGAAAGCACTGATGATGAACTTTCAGAAAAAGAGTTGATTCAGGAAGAGCAAATAACTGCTCAACCATCTGTGGAAGACTCCATTGAAGAACCTGTTATCGTTGAAAATGTATCTACAGTAGAAGAATCTATTGAGCCATCCTCTCATGTAGAACCTAAAAGGACCAGCACAGAAACTAATATTGAAGAGAAAGTCGAACAGCTGGAAGATGAAGAAGTCCCGGAAGAGGAAGTCGCAATGGTAGAACAACAACCAGCAGCACCTATAATAGAAGAAAAAGAGGAGATCACTGCCGAGAAAATTATAGAACAAGAGCTTATGAAAGCAAACCTGCAACCTGTGGCTCCTATAATACCTCCTGCTAAAAAAGAAACGATAAAACCGGTCAAATCAGAACATGTATCCCAACCGGCTTCTAAAAAAACAGCTCCAGTGAAGGAAAAATCTCCTGTACCTTATTTAATAGCTGTTATTGTAATCGTTTTGTTATTATGTGGAGGGGTTATCCTGTTTATTTATTACCCGGATTTATTTTCTTCTTCATCTGACAAGAATGCGCTGGATATGCCACCTGTGACAACTCAACCCGTTCAACCGGAAACACAACTTTCCGATACAATTGAACAGAAGGATACCATAAAGGAAATAACTCCTGATGTACCTAAAGTTGTTACGCCCACACCACCTGTTGCCCAAAAAGAAGAAACTGCTCCTGCCAAAGCAGAACCCCAGACAGCTCCACAGCAACCCGCTACATCTGCTTATTTGGATTCAGCATCTTATAAAATTACAGGAACCAAAACAAAATATACAATCAAAGAAGGAGAAACTTTAACTAGGGTTTCCTTGCGTTTTTATGGTACAAAAGCAATGTGGCCATACATTGTGAAGCACAATCCGAAGGTTATTAAGAACCCCAATAACGTACCATATGGCACAACAATTGAAATACCGGAACTTACAAAAGAATAAATAGCAATAATCCATTCACCCGATCATACAAATCCTGTATTGATCGGGTGAAATGTTATGGATGTACAAAAGCGTATGAAAGTACCTTAATCTAAAGATTTCGCATTGTTTTTTAATAAAAATTAGTTGCAATCGTTAATTATATGGCGTACTTTTGGAGGCAAAATAAGAAGCCTTACAACACACAGGAAAGGCTTACATAAAATAAAAGGGATTTAAATAATAAAATATTAAGTATTTATGGCTGAATCAATTGATATCCGCGAGCTAAATGAGCGGATTGAAAGACAAAGTGCTTTCGTTACCAATCTTACGACAGGGATGGACCAAATCATTGTTGGTCAGAAACATTTGGTTGAATCACTGCTTATCGGATTACTTTCCGATGGTCACGTTCTTTTGGAAGGTGTGCCTGGTTTGGCGAAAACTTTGGCTATTAAAACACTCGCTTCTCTGATTGATGCGAAGTATAGCCGTATCCAGTTTACGCCGGACTTATTGCCTGCCGACGTTATTGGTACAATGGTTTACAGTCAGAAAGATGAATCTTTTAAAGTGCAGCGAGGACCAATTTTCGCAAACTTTGTATTAGCTGATGAAATCAACCGTGCTCCTGCTAAAGTACAGAGTGCTTTGCTGGAAGCAATGCAGGAACGTCAGGTTACTATTGGTAAAGAAACATTCATATTACCGGAACCTTTCCTTGTACTGGCTACTCAGAACCCTATCGAACAAGAAGGTACTTACCCGCTTCCTGAAGCACAAGTTGACCGTTTCATGTTGAAAGTTGTCATTGATTATCCAAAGCTGGAAGAAGAAAAACTGATTATTCGCCAAAATATCAATGGTGAGAAGTTCAATGTGAAGCCTATTCTCAAAGCGGATGAAATTATTGAAGCACGTAAGGTTGTTCGTCAAGTGTACCTGGATGAGAAGATTGAACGTTATATTGTAGATATTGTATTTGCAACTCGTTTCCCTGAAAAATATGACCTCAAGGAACTGAAAGATATGATCGGATTCGGAGGTTCACCTCGTGCGTCTATCAATCTGGCTTTGGCTGCTCGTACGTATGCATTTATCAAACGTCGCGGTTACGTAATTCCGGAAGATGTACGTGCTGTAGCACATGATGTTCTCCGTCATCGTATTGGATTGACATACGAAGCTGAAGCTAATAATATGACTTCGGACGAAATCATCAGTAAGATTCTGAATAAGGTTGAAGTGCCCTAATTTGTAGTTATAATACAGTCAATAAGTAGTCATTAATATCTATACATGACTACTTAACTACTTACTACTTAACTACTGTATAAATGGAAACAAGTGAAATACTAAAAAAAGTTCGCCAAATTGAAATAAAGACACGAGGATTGTCTAACAATATCTTTGCAGGCCAATATCATTCGGCTTTCAAGGGTAGGGGTATGTCATTTTCGGAAGTCCGTGAGTATCAGTTCGGCGATGATATACGTGACATAGACTGGAATGTGACTGCGCGCTTCAATAAACCTTATGTGAAAGTGTTTGAAGAAGAACGTGAACTGACAGTTATGTTAATGGTCGATGTTTCCGGAAGTTTGGAATTTGGTACGATCAAGCAGTTGAAGAAAGATATGGTGACGGAAATCGCTGCCACGCTTGCTTTCTCTGCTATTCAGAACAATGATAAAATTGGTGTGATTTTCTTTTCAGACCGGATAGAAAAGTTTATTCCTCCCAAGAAAGGACGTAAACATATCTTATATATTATCCGCGAATTGATTGATTTTCAGCCGGAAAGCCGTCGTACAAATATTCGTCTTGCCTTAGAATATTTGACAAACGTGATGAAAAGACGTTGCACCGCATTTATCTTATCAGACTTTATTGATCAGGACAGCTTTAAGAATGCACTGACCATTGCTAACAGAAAACATGATGTAGTAGCATTACAAGTGTACGACAGGAGGGTTAGTGATCTTCCCCCAGTAGGACTGATGCGAATCAAAGATGCGGAAACTGGACATGAACAATGGATCGACACCTCTTCCAAAGCTGTACGCCGGGCACATCGTGACTGGTGGATACAAAAGCAGACT
This sequence comes from Bacteroides sp. MSK.20.12, assembly GCF_019052435.1. NCBI lineage: Bacteria > Pseudomonadati > Bacteroidota > Bacteroidia > Bacteroidales > Bacteroidaceae > Bacteroides > Bacteroides sp. MSK.20.12. Next base: position 47,758 of record NZ_JAHQVH010000032.1, read on the forward strand.
GAACTTAACGATACTTTCACTAAAAGTAACGTGGATGCTGTATCTGTCAGAACCGACCAGGATTACGTAAAGGCATTGTTGAATTTATTTGCCAAACGAAATTAATGGAATCAAAGATGAATAGAAATATTATTCTGATAGCATTATTAGCTCTATTGTCTGTAGGCAAAGCAGCAGCACAGTCTGTCACGGTAGAAGCAAAAATTGATTCATTGCAGATACTGATTGGCGAACAGGCGAAAGTGCAATTGCAAGTAGCCATGGATGCTAAACAGCGTGCTATTTTTCCTGCTTACACCGATACATTGGTAAGAGGTGTGGAAATTATAGAAACTGTCAAACCGGATACTCAATTCCTGAATGATCGCCAACGAATGTTGATTACTCAAGAATACATTATCACTTCTTTTGACTCTGCTCTATATTATCTACCACCAATGCCGGTTACCGTAGATGATAAAGTATATAAATCCAAAGCTCTGGCATTGAAAGTATATTCGATGCCGGTTGATACATTACATCCGGACCAGTTCTTTGGACAGAAACCTGTGATGAAAGCTCCTTTTGCGTGGGAAGACTGGTATGGATTAATTGCTTGTTCATTCCTAGCTTTACCTTTGCTTGGTTTACTGATCTATCTCATTATTCGTATACGTGATAATAAACCTATTATCCGTAAAATAAAAGTTGAACCTAAATTGCCGCCACATCAGGCTGCAATGAAAGAGATAGAACGTATCAAAACAGAGAAGATATGGCAAAAAGGACAATCGAAGGAGTATTATACCGAACTAACGGATGCACTTCGCACCTATATTAAGGACCGTTTCGGATTTAACGCATTAGAAATGACTTCTTCTGAAATAATTGACCAGCTATTGGAGTTGAATGATAAAGAGGCTATATCAGACTTGAAGCTTTTGTTCCAGACCGCTGATTTAGTTAAGTTTGCCAAACATGATCCTCAGATGAATGAAAACGATGCTAATTTAATTAATGCCATCGATTTTATCAATGAGACAAAACAACCGGAAGAGGAAAACCAGAAACCGCAACCAACGGAAATCACTATCATTGAGAAACGTTCTTTACGTGTTAAAGCTATGCTGATTTGCGGAATTGCACTGTTATCAGCAGCACTGATTGGTACCTTTATATATATAGGTCTGCAGTTATACAATCTTTTTGTATAAAGAGTGTATAACTTAATACTAAATAGTAAACTGTTAAATCATAAATAAAATGGTTTTTGCCAATATTGAATATCTGTTTTTGCTATTATTGCTTATACCATATATTGTATGGTATATCCTGAAACAAAAGAAAAGTGAAGCAACCCTTCAAATTTCAGATGCTCGGGTATATGCACATACACCTAAAAGTTATAAGAACTATTTGTTGCATGTTCCATTTCTACTGCGCTGCATTGCTTTGGTGTTAGTTATCTTGGTTCTTGCACGCCCGCAAACTACTAACAAGTGGCAGAACAGTGAAATAGAAGGAATTGATATTATGCTGGCTATTGACGTTTCTACCAGTATGCTGGCTGAAGACTTAAAGCCAAACAGACTTGAAGCTGCCAAAGATGTAGCTGCTGAATTTATCAACGGACGCCCCAATGATAATATCGGTATTACATTATTTGCAGGAGAAACTTTCACTCAATGTCCGTTGACTGTAGACCATGCCGTATTGTTGGATATGATACATAATATTAAATGCGGCCTTATCACTGACGGTACTGCGGTTGGTATGGGTATTGCTAATGCTGTGACTCGCTTAAAAGATAGCAAAGCGAAATCTAAAGTTATTATCTTATTGACGGATGGTACTAATAATAAGGGAGATATTTCTCCAATGACAGCGGCAGAAATAGCTAAAAGTTTTGGTATTCGTGTATATACTATCGGGGTAGGTACTAATGGAATGGCTCCTTATCCTTATCCGGTGGGGAATACTGTACAATATGTAAGTATGCCGGTGGAAATTGATGAAAAGACATTGACAGAGATTGCCGGAACAACGGATGGTAACTATTTCCGGGCTACGAGCAACTCGAAACTAAAAGAAGTATATGAAGAAATTGATAAACTGGAAAAGACGAAACTGAACGTAAAAGAGTACAGTAAACGAGACGAAGAGTATCACTGGTTTGCCCTAGCTGCTTTCCTCTGTGTTTTGTTGGAAGTACTATTACGCAATTCGGTACTCAAAAAAATTCCATAAGAATGTTTGTCAATCGTTATTTGTCAATCATAAAATAGTAAGAAGATGTTTCGATTTGGAGAACCTACATATTTATACTTATTGCTGCTATTACCTTTTTTAGCAGCTTTCTACTTGTATTCCAACTACAAGAGAAGAAAGAATATCCGACGCTTCGGGGACCCGACTTTATTGGCTCAATTAATGCCTGATGTATCCAAATATCGTCCGGATGTAAAATTCTGGATTATTTTTGTTGCTATTGGCTTGTTCTCCATATTATTAGCACGCCCCCAATTCGGTTCTAAGCTGGAAACGGTTAAGCGTAAAGGAGTAGAGGTAATTATAGCTTTGGATATTTCAAACTCTATGTTAGCTCAAGATGTACAGCCTAGCCGTCTGGAAAAAGCAAAAAGACTAATTTCCAGATTAGTGGATGAACTTGACAATGACAAGGTAGGTATGATTGTATTTGCAGGTGACGCTTTTACTCAGCTACCAATAACAAGTGACTATATTTCCGCTAAGATGTTTTTAGAGTCCATCAATCCTTCGTTGATTTCTAAACAGGGTACAGCTATCGGGGAAGCAATCAATTTAGCAGCTCGTAGTTTCACTCCACAAGAAGGGGTAGGACGTGCTATTATTGTTATTACTGATGGTGAAAATCATGAGGGTGGTGCAGTGGAAGCCGCCAAAGCCGCTGCAGAAAAAGGTATTCAAGTAAGTGTGTTGGGAGTAGGTATGCCTGATGGTGCCCCCATTCCGGTAGAAGGTACGAATGATTATCGTCGCGACCGGGAAGGTAATGTGATTGTTACCCGTTTGAATGAAGCTATGTGCCAGGAAATTGCTAAGGAAGGAAAAGGTATATATGTACGAGTAGACAACTCTAATTCAGCCCAAAGAGCTATTAATCAAGAAGTGAACAAAATGGCGAAGTCTGATGTAGAGTCGAAAGTATATACAGAGTTTAACGAACAATTCCAAGCTATTGCATGGGTTATTCTACTATTGTTATTGGCAGAAATCTTAATTTTGGACCGCAAGAATCCTTTATTTAAGAACATTCACCTGTTTTCTAATAAGAAATAGTTATACGTATGTTAAAAAGTAAATATATTCTATTCGCTGTATTTCTGCTAGCGACAGCCGGTGTCTCGGCTCAGAAAGCAGAACGCGACTATATCCGTAAGGGAAACCGCCTGTTTAATGATAGTGTATTTGTTGACGCAGAGGTAAACTACCGGAAAGCTCTGGAAGCAAATCCCAAGTCTACAGTATCTATGTACAATTTGGGAAATACTCTTTCGCAACAGCAAAAGTTTCAGGATGCCATGGAACAATATGTATCGGCCAGCAAAATTGAAAAGGATAAAATGAAGCTCGCCCATATCTACCACAATATGGGAGTACTTTTCCAAGCTGGTAAAGATTATGCAAAGGCTGTGGACGCCTATAAAATGTCACTGCGTAATAATCCTGCCGATCATGAAACCCGGTACAATTTGGCTCTTGCACAGAAAATGTTGAAAGATCAACAAAATCAGCAGAATCAAGACCAAAATCAGGATCAGAATAAAGATCAACAAAAGCAAGATCAAAAACAAGATCAGAATAAAGACAAGCAGAAAGATCAGAAACAAGATGAAAAGAAAGATCAGCAGCAACCACCGAAGTCAGAAAAAAAACAAGATAACCAGATGTCAAAGGAGAATGCTGAACAATTGCTGAATTCTGTAATGCAAGATGAAAAAGATGTGCAAGACAAAGTGAAAAAGCAACAAAAAGTTATGCAAGGTGGTCGCTTAGAAAAAGATTGGTAATATAAAGTTGATGATATAAATTTCATAAGCAATGAAAAAACTGATTATTATATTGATGGCATTGATAGCATATAGCACTCAGATGCTTGCTGATAAAGTGTCTTTTACTGCTTCTGCTCCTGACGCAGTGGTAGTAGGCGACCAGTTCAGGCTGTCGTATATTGTTACTACACAAAAAGTGAAAGATTTCCGGGCACCATCGATCAAAGGTTTTGATGTGTTGATGGGACCAAGCCGTTCACAACAAAGTAATACTCAAATAGTAAATGGTAATGTTACGTCTACTAGTAGTATTACATTCACATATATATTAATGGCAAATAATGCCGGAGAATACACAATACCCGGTGCCTCAATTGTTGCTGATGGCGATCAAATGGTATCAAATTCAGTAAGGATTAAAGTATTGCCACAAGATCAAGGTAGTAGCAATAGTAGCAGTAGCTCTTCTACACATTCCTCATCTGGTACAGGGGTCTCTAACCAAGACTTGTTTATTACAGCAAGTGCCAGTAAAACGAATGTGTACGAACAGGAAGCATTTGTCCTGACCTATAAAATATACACCAGAGAATCCAATTTACAACTGAATAATGCAAAGTTACCCGACTTTAAAGGCTTCCATTCTCAAGAAATCGAAATGACTACAAATGCGAGATGGACTCCGGAACATTATCAGGGACGTAATTACTATACGACAGTTTATCGTCAGTTCGTTCTCTTCCCGCAACAATCAGGAAAACTATATATTGATCCTGCTCAATTCCAGATGACAGTCGGTAAGCCTGTACAATCTGATGATCCTTTTGATGCTTTCTTCAATGGAGGAAGTAATGTCATTGAAATAAAAAAATCAATTTCCACCCCTAAGATAGCAATAAATGTAAATCCGCTTCCTGCAGGTAAACCGGCAGATTTCTCCGGTGGAGTGGGAGAGTTCAATATTTCTTCATCTATCAACAACAAGGAACTGAAAACCAATGATGCTATTACTATTAAATTAGTAATATCCGGTACAGGTAACCTGAAGTTAATTTCTAATCCGGAAATTAAATTCCCAGATGATTTTGAAGTATACGATCCCAAAGTAGACAATCAAGTCAGATTAACCCGGGAAGGACTTACAGGTAATAAGGTTATCGAATATTTAGCAATTCCGAGACATGCTGGAACATATAAGATTCCAGGAGTATCTTTCAGTTATTTTGATATTCGCTCCAAATCTTATAAAACGCTGAAAACAGAAGAATATGTAATAAACGTAGAGAAAGGTGCGGGTAATGCAGATCAAGTAATTGCTAACTTCACTAATAAAGAGGATTTGAAAGTATTAGGTGAGGACATCCGTTACATCAAACAAAACGAAGTTACTCTCCAACCTAAAGGAAGTTTCTTCTATGGTTCAATGACATATTGGCTATTCTATATCATTCCCGCTCTTGCCTTTATTATTTTCTTTATTATTTATCGTAAGCAAGCTGCTGAAAATGCGAACGTAGCTAAAATGCGTACGAAGAAAGCCAATAAAGTAGCAACAAAACGTATGAAGTTAGCTGGAAAATTACTCTCCGAAAATAAGAAAGATGCTTTCTATGATGAAGTTTTAAAGGCACTGTGGGGATATATAAGTGACAAACTGAATATTCCGGTATCTCGTTTATCTAAAGATAATATTGAAGAGAAGCTAAGAAATCATGGAGTAAATGAGGAACTAATCAAAGAATTCCTGAATGCATTGAATGACTGTGAATTTGCCCGGTTTGCTCCAGGTGATGAAAATCAAGCCATGGATAAAGTTTATTCTTCTTCAATAGAAGTAATAAGCAAAATGGAGAATTCGATAAAACATTAACCCAGAAGAGATTGTGTCATGAAAAAGATATTATTTTTTATATTATTATCAATGTCACTTACTTGTTTTGCACAAGATTCGTTAAACATTGATTCTAAACAAACCAATGGAGTTGATTCTATCCACGCTTCACATACCACATTTTCCAGTAACACACTGGAAGATGCCACAAAAGCTGAAGGCGATTCCGCATATATAAAAGAAGATTATGCAGCAGCTATTCAAATATATGAAGCATTATTAAAAAATGGAGAAGCTGCTGACGTTTATTACAATCTGGGAAATAGTTATTATAAAATAGGAGAGATAGCGAAAGCTGTTTTAAATTATGAGCGTGCCTTGTTATTGCAACCAGGAAATGGCGATATACGTGCTAATCTTGAAGTGGCACGCGCAAAGACAATAGACAAAGTTGAGCCTGTTCCTGAAGTGTTCTTTGTTTCATGGATCAAATCTCTGACAAATAGCATGAGTGTAGATGCATGGGCCACATGGGGTATTGTATCCTTTATTCTATTGATTATAGCTCTTTACTTTTTTATATTCTCTAAACAGATTGTGTTAAAGAAAGTAGGCTTCATATTAGGAATCGTTTTTCTGATTGTCACCATTTGCTCTAATCTTTTTGCTTCACAACAAAAAGAACATTTAGTCAATCGAAATGAAGCTATAGTAATGAACCCAAGTGTAACAGTTCGAAGTACTCCAAGCGAGAGTGGTACCAGTTTGTTTATTCTGCATGAAGGGAGAAAAGTAAACGTCAAGGACAACTCTATGAAAGAATGGAAAGAAATTCGGTTGGAAGATGGAAAAGTAGGATGGGTACCAGCTTCCGCTATTGAAGTAATATAAAGGTCATTAATAGATTTTATAAATTCAAGAAAAAAAGATAAGCAAATAATTTGTTTTATCTTTTTTTTTGCTTAAGTTTATAGCGTGATAAAAAAATCACATAGTATTAACCATTAAATTTATGAGACATGAGAACAATAACGTTTAATGAACTTCGTAAAATTAAAGATTCATTGCCTAGCGGTAGCATGCATAGAATAGCAGACGAACTTGGTTTGCACGTAGATACAGTGCGAAACTTCTTCGGAGGACACAATTTCAAGGAGGGAAAAAGTGTCGGAATACATCTTGAGCCCGGTCCGGATGGTGGGCTTGTAATGTTGGATGATACGACCGTTCTTGATCGGGCTTTAAAAATCCTAGATGAATTGAATATGAGTATGCAAAAAGAACAGGCTACCGAATCTGTGCAAGTTTAAAATATAACAAACTGAATCCCAATTGAATCAAACAATTGGGATTTCTTATTTGTTTTCACCTTATAAAATATACATTTATGGAAGACAAATTAGTAACCCTAGCCATTCTGACATACACCAAAGCGCAGATCTTAAAGAATGTCTTGGAAAATGAAGGTATAGAAACATACATTCACAACGTAAATCAAATACAACCGGTTGTTTCTTCGGGGGTGCGTTTACGCATAAAGGAAAGCGATCTGCCACGTGCTTTGAAAATAACAGAAAGTTCTACATGGCTGTCTGAAAGTATAGTGGGAGAGAAGGAGCCCAAAACAGAAAATAAGTCAAATAAGATTTTAATTCCCGTCGACTTCTCTAATTATTCGATGAAAGCGTGTGAATTTGCATTTAACCTAGCAAAAACAGAAAATGCTGAAGTCATTTTGTTGCACGTCTATTTTACGCCTATATATGCTTCATCATTACCATATGGAGATATTTTCAATTACCAGATTGGAGATGAAGAATCCGTAAAAACGATTATTCAGAAAGTTCATTCTGACCTCAATGCCTTATCAGAAAAGATAAAAGAAAAAGTCACATCGGGTGATTTTCCCAATATTAAATATAGCTGTATCTTACGTGAAGGTATTCCAGAAGAAGAAATCTTAAGATATGCTAAGGAACAGCGTCCTATGGTTATTATCATGGGGACTCGGGGAAAGAATCAGAAAGATATCGATTTGATTGGCAGTGTAACTGCTGAAGTTATTGATAGAAGCCGCACAGCTGTATTGGCCATTCCCGAAAACACACCATTTAAACAGTTTAGTGAAGTAAAACGGATCGCCTTTATTACCAATTTTGATCAAAGAGATTTAATTGCTTTCGAAGCATTCTTTAATACTTGGAAATCATTCCATTTTTCTGTATCTTTAATACATCTTACTGATTCCAAAGATACCTGGAATGAAATAAAACTAGCAGGCATAAAAGAATATTTTCACAAGCAATATCCAGGGCTTGAAATTCATTATGATGTAGTAATGAACGATAATTTGTTAAAAGGGCTTGATCAGTATATCAAAGTTAATCAAATAGATATAATCACTTTGACTTCTTACAAAAGGAATATATTTGCTCGATTATTTAATCCAAGTATTGCTAGAAAAATGATTTTTCATTCTGATACACCATTACTTGTTATTAATAGCTGATCAGATCAAGCAAAAAACGGGCATTTACGATTAGGGAATAATCAATATTATGTTTAATATAAAAAGGAGCAATGTTATTATATTACTCCTTTTTAATTTTTATCAATTGAAGAAAGTTACTATTTGCAGGAGAAAAAAATGCATATTCCCTCAAATGTATATTTTGATTATCTCTCCCCAATAGAATTATACGAAAAAAAAGAAGGTTACTATTTCTAGCAACCTTCCCATATTTTTCAGACTTATAATTTTCCTGAAAACGATATTACTTCATCAGTTTATCGATTTCTTCAAATTCAGGTCCCATGTTCAAGTTATAGTAAACTCTATAAAGACCTTGTAACCATAAATCTTGTTGATCAGGTTTCAAAGCTCTAGCTTTTTCATAGAATGGTTTAGCTTCTTCGTAGAATTTCTTAACTACAGCCTGTGCTTCAGCATATTTAGGATCATTGATATCTGTTGTTGCTTTATCAGCATAATCCTGTGCTTTCATCAAATATACCAAGCCTACATTAGAGTATGCTTCTGCATATTCCGGATCAGCAGCAATAGCTTTCTTGTAGTATTCGATTGCATTATCATACTCTTTCATATTATGATAAAGATATGCTTTTACATACAAATACAACTTATTGTTCGGATCATTAGATAACATTCTGTCAGCAAACTCCATAGCTTTTGAAGCTTGATTAGAGCTATTATAATAATCAACCAAGTTAGCGAAGAAATAATCATTTCCTGGGAACTTAAGGATACCCTCTTCCAAAGCCTTAATCCATGCAGCAGTATCACCTTTAGCCTTATATGCATCAGCCATCAACTGCATTGCAAATTTACCACCATCTTTATCAGACAAAGCAGCAGGAGCATACTTAATAATTGCATCTTTATCACCTACTCTATCAGCAGCTAATGTTGCGTAATAGGCAATTTGCGGGAGAAGAGTATCGTTTTTAGCCAATTCTTTATCAGCTAACATTGGGTAAGAAGCTGATTCAACATATGTTGCAAAGAATTTCAAGGCTTCTTTATTCTTATCCAAGTTAAAATACTGAATACCACCATTAATCAAATTAGGACGTTCAGCCAACATACTTGAAGCGTTTGCTTTCCGGTATTTGTTTTTAACTTTCCCCTTTTCATTAGGTATTTCTGCTAATTCATCACACTTAGTATAGTACTCATACATTTTCAGAATGCTATTATACACTTTCAATGTATCATACGGCTTTTTCAAAAAAGCATTTTTCATTTGCTCTTCGTTGATACGTCTCTGAATAAATCCAGCAACGTCCCATGTGTCAGCAAGATCCTTCGTTTCAGGATTCTTCATAGCTTCCCCAATAAGCTGTTCAGCCTGCTTAAAATTAGGTTTTACATCATTAGCAATACTCTTTGCTTCTTTTACATTCTTCGTTTGTGCGAATGAGAAGCTAACAGCCATCAATAAAACCATCGAAAATAATACTCTTTTCATGATTGTTGTTTGATTAATTATTAATATTATGTCTATTCCTCGATTTCGTTGTTGCTTTCGTTTTCATTTACGTCTGCTGCATCATCAATATCAGGAGCATCAGCATTCGGATCACTCACAATTGTTCCTTCTGCTTCTTCTGCCGGAATTTCATCTTCAAGACTTTCTGTCATAACCTTACATACCGAACCAATCTGGTCGTTACGTTTTTCTAGATTTATCAGACGGACACCTTGAGTAGCACGGCCCATAATACGAACATCAGCCACTTTCAAACGAATAGTGATACCAGACTTATTGATAATCATCAAGTCATTTTCATCAGTTACTGACTTGATTGTTACCAACTTACCTGTTTTTTCGGTAATATTCATGGTCTTCACACCCTTACCGCCACGGTTCGTCTTACGATAGTCTTCTATTTCAGAACGTTTGCCATATCCTTGTTCGGAAACTACCATCACAGATTCTGTCTTCAAATCTTTGATACAAATCATTCCTACTACTTCATCCTGACCATCATTATCCAATGTAATACCGCGTACACCTGTTGCTGTACGTCCCATTACACGAACTGCTGCTTCATGGAAACGAATTGCACGTCCATTACGATTGGCAATGATGATTTCATTGTTTCCATTCGTCATACGAACTTCAATAACACTGTCATCTTCACGGATAGTTATGGCATTTACACCATTCTGACGAGGACGAGAATACTGTTCTAGTAATGTCTTCTTTATTACCCCTTTCTTAGTACAGAACAATACATAATGGCTATTAATAAACTCAGAATCCTCCAAACTCTTCACACGCAAGTATGCAGTTACATTATCGTCCGAGTCAATATTCAACAAATTCTGAATAGCACGTCCCTTAGAATTCTTCGTTCCCTCAGGTATTTCATATACTTTCAGCCAATAGCACTTACCTTTTTGTGTAAAGAACATCATCGTATTGTGCATGGTAGCAGGATAAATATGTTCTACAAAGTCTTCATCACGGGTCTCCGTACCTTTCGAACCTACACCACCACGATTTTGTGCACGGAATTCAGTCAACGGAGTACGTTTGATATAACCCATATGAGAAATTGTAATAATCATCTGATCATCTGCATAGAAGTCTTCCGGATTGAACTCTTCTGAAGAATAAACGATTTCAGAACGACGTTCATCTCCATATTTCGTTTTAACTTCCAACAATTCATCTTTCATTACCTGACGGCATACTTCATCATCAGCCAAAATACTTTCCAAATAAGCTATCTGCTTCATTATTTCTTCGTATTCCGCATGAAGCTGATCCTGCATCAGACCTGTCAATTGACGCAAACGCATTTCTACAATTGCGCGAGACTGAATTTCTGTCAGGTTGAATCGCTCAATCAAGCCTGCTATAGCGTCATTAGGAGTTTTTGCTGCACGAATGATACGAATTACTTCATCAATATTATCCGAAGCGATAATCAAACCTTCAAGAATGTGCGCGCGTTCTTTCGCTTTACGAAGATCGAACTGAGTACGACGAATAACAACTTCGTGTCTATGTTCGATGAAATATTTAATTAAATCTCTCAGATTCAACGTCTTTGGACGTCCATGAACCAAAGCAACATTATTTACGCCAAAAGATGTCTGCAAAGCTGTCATTTTATAGAGTTTGTTCAACACTACACTTGCATTTGCATCACGTTTGATGTCAATAACAATGCGCATACCGTCACGGTCAGACTCATCGTTGGCATTTGAGATACCTTCTATTTTCTTATCATTTACAAGATCAGCTATATACTTAATCAACTCGGCCTTATTTACATTATAAGGGATCTCGGTTATTACGATCTTATCATGTGTCTGTCCGCTTTCGATTTCGGCTTTCGCACGCATAATTACACGTCCTCGTCCAGTCAAATATGCCTCGCGTACACCACTCACACCATATATAAACCCGCCAGTAGGGAAATCTGGTGCTTTGACAAATTCCATCAGTTCCTCTACTGTAATTTCCGGATTATCAATATATGCTTCACATGCTTCAATTACTTCCGAAAGATTATGAGGAGGCATATTTGTAGCCATACCTACAGCGATACCGGATGCTCCGTTCACCAGAAGATTCGGGATACGTGTCGGCATAACTTTAGGTTCTACCAGCGTATTATCAAAGTTAGGCTCAAAATCGACGGTTTCCTTATACAGGTCATCCATCATTGCTTCACCCAACTTATTAAGACGAGCTTCTGTATAACGCATAGCAGCAGGGCTATCACCGTCTACAGAACCAAAGTTCCCCTGTCCATCTACCAAAGGATAACGCATTGCCCATTCCTGAGCCATACGCACCATTGCAAAATAAACAGAAGAATCTCCATGAGGATGGTACTTACCGAGTACCTCACCCACGATTCTGGCTGATTTCTTATAAGGTTTGTCTGAAGTATTGCCCAATTCCATCATTCCGTATAAAATTCTACGGTGAACAGGCTTAAATCCATCTCTAACATCCGGAAGGGCACGTGAAACGATGACCGACATGGAGTAGTCAATGTACGATGACTTCATTTCCTCCTCGATGTTAATCTTTATAATTCTGTCTTGTTCAAGCATTTAAAATGATTATTAATTATACATTCTACGGTTTGTGAAAAACCACGCTAAAGTACTACTTTTCCCCGATATACGAAAGTTTTTAGAAAGAAAGTTTTAGCATGACCGGGACGACAATTCATTAAACTTTAAAATTCGAAAATAAAAAGATAAAAACGATAAATATAATATGGAAAGATAGATAACATTGGTAAAAAAGAGCTGGATATTTGTTATACCTTATATATATAATGCAAATACACCGTTTTTATGGCACGCCATTTGTAGATATAAGAAATAAAGCAAATATTGCAATACAAACTTGATTAATGCGTATATTTGCCAGTGAATAACCCTTAGAAGAAAAGGAAAAGTATGAATAATCAATTCTCACAAAGAGTTTCCGACATTATCGTCTATAGTAAGGAAGAAGCGAATCGGTTGAGAAGTAGGTATATAGGCCCTGAGCACCTGCTTCTGGGAATCCTTCGTGACGGTGAAGGAAAAGCTATCGAGATATTGTCTAAACTCAACACCAATCTAGCTGCAATAAAGCAACAGATTGAAGCTCAACTGAAGGCAGAAGCTGATGATATGTTATTGCCTGATGCAGAGGTACCGTTATCTAATGATGCGGCAAAGATATTAAAAATGTGTATTTTAGAAGCTCGTGGAATGAAAAGTAACATCGCTGATACAGAACATGTATTATTGGCTATTTTAAGAGAAAAAAACAATATGGCAGCTTCCGTACTTGAAGCAAACGATATAAATTATGTGAAAGTACTGGAGCAAGCTACATTGCAACCAGATATAAACTCTGGCATGGGCTTTACGGAAGACGATGATGATGACGAAGAAATGTCCTCTCCCCGTTCCGGCAGAGGTGGTTCGGACGAACGCCAACAAGCACAAACCGCTTCTAAGAAGCCGTCTAATGACACACCGGTACTTGACAATTTCGGTACTGACATGACAAAAGCGGCAGAAGAAGGACGCCTGGATCCCGTTGTCGGCAGAGAGAGAGAAATCGAACGTTTAGCGCAGATCTTAAGCCGCCGCAAAAAGAATAATCCGATTTTGATTGGTGAGCCTGGTGTAGGAAAGTCAGCGATTGTTGAAGGTCTTGCATTAAGAATCATTCAGAAAAAGGTTTCGCGGATTCTGTTTGATAAACGAGTGGTTGCTCTTGATATGACTGCTGTTGTAGCAGGAACCAAATATCGTGGACAATTCGAAGAACGTATTCGTTCCATTCTCAATGAATTACAGAAAAATCCGAATGTAATATTATTCATTGATGAAATCCACACGATTGTAGGCGCAGGTTCTGCGGCAGGTTCTATGGATGCTGCCAATATGCTAAAACCGGCATTGGCAAGAGGAGAAATACAATGTATCGGTGCTACCACTCTTGATGAATATCGTAAGAACATTGAAAAAGATGGTGCTTTGGAACGCCGTTTCCAAAAAGTAATAGTAGAACCGACTACCGCTGCCGAAACTTTGCAGATTTTGCGTAATATCAAGGATAAATATGAAGACCACCACAATGTGTATTATACGGATGAAGCATTAGAAGCATGTGTCAAGCTGACAGACCGCTATATCACAGATCGTAATTTCCCTGATAAAGCTATTGACGCTTTAGACGAAGCCGGTTCACGTGTACATCTTACCAATGTCAATGTGCCCAAAGAGATAGAAGAACAAGAAAAACTGATCGAAGAAGCCAAAAGCAAGAAAAACGAAGCTGTGAAATCGCAGAATTTCGAACTTGCAGCCAGCTTCCGTGATAAAGAAAAAGAGCTTTCTGTCCAATTAGATGAAATGAAAAAAGAATGGGAAGCCAATCTGAAGGAAAACAGGCAAACTGTTGATGCAGAAGAAATTGCCAATGTCATCTCAATGATGTCAGGCATTCCGGTACAACGGATGGCACAGGCTGAAGGTATCAAGCTCGCAGGTATGAAAGAAGATTTGCAGGCTAAAGTCATCGCACAAGATACAGCAATAGAAAAACTGGTTAAAGCTATTTTGCGAAGCCGTGTAGGGCTAAAAGATCCTAATAAGCCAATTGGCACATTTATGTTCTTAGGCCCGACAGGAGTTGGTAAAACTCACTTAGCAAAAGAGTTAGCCAAATATATGTTTGGTTCTGCTGATGCACTGATTCGTATAGATATGAGTGAATATATGGAGAAGTTCACTGTTTCACGCTTGGTTGGAGCACCTCCGGGATACGTAGGATATGAAGAAGGTGGTCAGCTGACAGAAAAAGTGCGCCGTAAACCATACTCGATTGTATTGCTTGATGAGATAGAAAAAGCACATCCGGATGTGTTCAACATCTTGCTTCAGGTTATGGATGAGGGGCGTCTGACTGACAGTTATGGCAGAATGGTAGATTTTAAAAATACTGTTATTATCATGACTTCCAATATAGGAACCCGTCAGCTGAAAGAATTTGGACGTGGCGTTGGTTTTGCGACACAAAGCCGCCTGGATGATAAGGAATTCTCGCGAAGCGTAATACAAAAAGCTCTAAACAAATCATTCGCGCCCGAATTCATCAATCGTGTAGATGAGATAATCACGTTTGACCAGCTTTCTCTGGAAGCAATAACAAAGATTATAGACATAGAGCTGAAAGGATTGTATGATAGAATAGAATCTATTGGTTACAAGCTTGTTATTGAAGATAAGGCGAAAGAATTTATCGCCGGCAAAGGATATGACGTACAATATGGCGCCCGTCCTTTGAAGCGAGCAATTCAAACTTATCTGGAGGATGGCTTATCCGAGCTCATCATTTCCTCCTCTTTGAAGGAGGGAGATACTATTCAGGTATCTCTCAATGAAGAAAAAGGTGAATTGGAGATGAAAGTTGTCACTCCGGAATAATATTATTTCCTGAATAAGAAAATAAAATAATATGCCATAATGTCAGACCTTCGGGTCTGGCATTTTTTTTGTCTCTATCTGAACAAACATCAATTAAAATTAATCAATAGATAAACTAAAAAATATACGTATTATGCAAAAAGGTAATATTGGGGTTACAACAGAGAACATTTTCCCTATCATTAAAAAGTTTTTGTACAGTGACCATGAGATTTTTCTGCGCGAGTTAGTATCTAATGCGGTAGACGCCACTCAAAAGCTGAATACGCTTGCTTCTATTGGCGAATTTAAGGGTGAACTGGGTGATTTAACCGTTCACGTTGAATTAGGCAAAGATACCATTACTATTTCCGACCGTGGTATCGGTTTGACTGCAGAAGAAATTGAAAAGTACATCAATCAAATAGCTTTTTCAGGAGCTAACGACTTCCTGGAGAAATATAAGAATGACGCAAATGCCATTATCGGACATTTCGGACTTGGCTTCTACTCTGCTTTTATGGTTGCAAAGAAAGTGGAAATTATCACTAAATCATACAGAGACGGTGCACAAGCCGTAAAATGGACTTGTGATGGCAGCCCTGAATTCACTATTGAAGAAATTGAAAAAGCTGATCGTGGATCAGACATCATCTTATACATTGATGATGACTGCAAAGAATTCCTCGAAGAAGCACGTATTTCCGAGCTTCTGAAGAAATATTGCAGCTTCCTTCCTGTTCCCATTGCATTTGGGAAAAAGAAAGAATGGAAAGACGGCAAACAAGTAGAAACAGCCGAAGATAATATAATCAATGATACCACTCCTTTGTGGACACGTAAACCTAGCGAACTTTCGGATGAAGATTACAAATCATTCTATAGTAAGCTATATCCAATGTCTGATGAACCACTATTCTGGATTCACCTGAATGTTGATTATCCATTCCATCTGACCGGTATCCTCTATTTCCCGAAGGTAAAGAGCAATATTGAATTAAATAAGAATAAGATTCAGTTATATTGCAATCAGGTATATGTTACAGACTCGGTTGAAGGTATTGTGCCGGACTTCCTGACTTTGTTACATGGCGTAATCGATTCTCCGGATATTCCGTTGAACGTTTCCCGTTCGTATTTGCAAAGCGACTCGAACGTGAAGAAGATTTCAACTTATATCACAAAGAAGGTTTCCGACCGTTTACAGTCTATATTCAAGAATGACCGTAAGCAGTTTGAGGAGAAGTGGAATGATTTAAAAATATTTATCAATTACGGAATGCTCACACAAGAGGATTTCTATGATAAAGCGCAAAAATTTGCCCTTTTCACCGATACAAATGACAAGCATTATACATTTGAAGAGTACCAGACCCTTATTAAAGATAATCAGACAGATAAAGATGGAAACCTAATTTATCTGTATGCAAATAACAAGGATGAGCAATACAGTTATATTGAAGCTGCCACCAACAAAGGATACAATGTTTTGCTCATGGATGGCCAGTTGGATGTAGCTATGGTAAGCATGCTGGAACAAAAACTTGAAAAATCCCGTTTCACTCGTGTAGACAGTGATGTTGTTGACAATCTTATTGTAAAAGAAGATAAGAAAGGTGAAACGTTGGAAGCCAATAAACAGGATGCAATCACAACAGCCTTCAAGAGTCAATTGCCTAAAATGGATAAAGTTGAATTCAATGTCATGACACAGGCATTAGGAGAAAATTCAGCTCCAGTCATGATTACTCAAAGCGAATATATGCGTCGTATGAAAGAAATGGCGAATATTCAGGCCGGAATGAGTTTCTATGGTGAAATGCCTGATATGTTTAATCTAATTCTGAATTCAGACCATAAGTTGATAAAACAGGTATTGAATGAAGAAGAAAGTGCTTGTCAGGCAGAAGTAGCTCCGATACTTTCTGAAATGGACAATGTCAACAAACAACGCAATGAGTTGAAAGACAAGCAAAAGGATAAGAAAGAAGAAGAAATCCCCACATCAGAAAAAGATGAACTAAACAATCTGGATAAGAAGTGGGATGATCTGAAAAACAAGAAAGAAGCTATCTTTATCGGCTATGCAAGCAATAATAAAGTTATCCGCCAGCTGATCGATTTGGCCTTATTGCAAAACAATATGCTAAGAGGTGAAGCTTTGAATAACTTCGTAAAACGTAGCATAGAATTGATTTAATATTGCCCTTTTAAACATTACACATACTTCAAGAAAGAGCATTCAACGTTAAATACACGTTGTAATGCTCTTTTTCAATTTAAAACGATCGGTAAAATATCGATTAATTGAAAAGTATTGTATATATTTGAACACTTAATAGACAAAAAATTCAATTGTTTGATTTGGGTTATGAGAAAGATTTTTTTAGTGTTAATTACTTTATGGCTGATTATTCCGGCTATCCATGCCCAAAAAGTAGGACTTGTATTAAGCGGTGGTGGCGCCAAAGGGATGACACACATCGGTATCATTCGCGCTTTGGAAGAAAACAACATTCCTATTGATTACATTGCAGGCACTTCTATGGGAGCCATTATCGGTTCTTTATACGCCATGGGATACTCTCCTGACGACATGGTAAAACTTCTCAAGTCGGAAGACTTTAAACGATGGTATTCCGGAGAAGTGGAAGAGAAATATGTATATCACTTCAAAAAGAATCTTCCCACTCCCGAATTCTTCAATATTCGTTTTTCATTCAAAGACTCACTGAAAAGTTTGAAACCTCAATTCCTGCCTACTAGTGTTGTCAATCCGATTCAAATGAATCTCGTTTTTGTAGACCTATATGCACGTGCCACAGCTGCTTGTAAGGGAGATTTTGATAAACTTTTTGTTCCTTTCCGTTGCATTGCGTCCGATGTATACAACAAGAAACAATTAGTCATGAAGGAAGGAGATTTAGGAGATGCCGTCAGAGCTTCCATGAGTTTCCCGTTCATGTTTAAGCCTATTGAAATAGACAATGTATTAGCCTATGACGGAGGTATTTATAATAACTTCCCTACAGATGTCATGAGAGATGATTTTCATCCGGATGTCATCATAGGGAGCGTCGTGTCCACCAATCCCACTAAACCCAAAGAAAATGACCTCATGAGTCAAATTGAAAATATGGTGATGCAGAAAACCGACTATTCCATTCCGGACTCCATGGGGATTTTAATGACGTTCAAATATGACAATGTCAATCTAATGGATTTTCAACGCATTGACGAATTACACGATATAGGATATAATCGAACCATCAGCATGATGGATTCAATCAAAAGTCGTATCCATCGGCGTGTAAATCTGGACAATATACGTTTAAGAAGAATGGTATACCGGAGTAATTTTCCGGAGCTACGCTTTAAAAATATCATCATCGACGGAGCTAATCCACAACAACAAGTATATATTAAAAGAGAATTTCATAAATCAGACAACAAAGAATTCACTTATGAGGATTTAAAACAAGGTTATTTCCGATTGTTATCTGATAAAATGATTTCCGAAATTATACCACATGCAATTTATAATCCGGAAGACGATACCTACGATCTACATTTAAAGGTGAAATTAGAAAATAATTTTGCTGTGCGGTTGGGAGGAAATATATCCACTTCCAACTCCAATCAGATCTATCTGGGGCTTAGCTATCAGGATTTAAACTACTATGCCAAAGAGTTTATCCTTGACGGGCAACTCGGAAAAGTATATAATAACGTGCAGTTTATGGCAAAAATTGACTTCGCCACTGCCATTCCTACCTCATACCGCCTTATAGGCTCAATCAGTACTTTCGACTATTTCAAGAAAGACAAACTTTTCTCGCGAAATAACAAACCCGCCTTTAATCAGAAAGACGAACGTTTCTTAAAATTGCAGGTCGGATTACCTTTCCTTTCGAGCAAGCGAGCAGAGTTTGGGGTCGGAATTGCGAAAATAGAAGATAAATATTTTCAGAAAAGCGTCATTGACTTTGGAAATGACAAATTTGACAAAAGTCGCTATGATTTATTCGGTGGATCAATCAGCTTTAATGGAAGCACCCTAAATTCTAAACAATACCCTACACGTGGATACAGAGAAGCTCTTGTTGCCCAGATCTTCGTTGGAAAAGAACGATTCTACCCAGGCGAAGGAAGTACCACCAACAACAATAATAAAGACCATCACTCATGGTTACAATTATCATACATGAAAGAGAAATATCATAATATGAGTGAACATTGGGTTTTAGGGTGGTATTTGAAGGCATTATATGCCTCTAAAAACTTTTCCGAGAACTATACGGCCACAATGATGCAGGCTGGAGAGTTTTCGCCCACGCTACACAGTAAATTGACCTACAACGAAGCCTTTCGTGCCAATCAATTTGTGGGAGCCGGTATTCGGCCTATTTACCGTTTAAACCAAATGTTCCATCTTCGGGGAGAATTTTATGGCTTTATGCCCATTTATCCAATCGAAAAAAACTCGTTGAATAAAGCATATTATGGAAAAGCTTTCTCCAAGTTTGAATATTTAGGAGAAATTTCTGTTGTATGTCAATTACCTTTTGGAGACATCTCTGCATATGTAAATCATTATAGCTCACCGAAAAGGGAGTGGAATGTCGGACTAAGTATAGGTTGGCAACTATTCAATTATCGGTTCATAGAATAATTTTCTACAAAAAAAGTCGTTGAAAAGCTTGCTAGTTCGGGAAAAGTCCGTATCTTTGCACCCGTTAAAACAAAAGAATGGTCGCGTAGCTCAACTGAATAGAGTAGCTGACTACGGATCAGCCGGTTACAGGTTTGAATCCTGTCGCGATCACTTTTTTTGAATTAACAAAATGGCCGCGTAGCTCAACTGAATAGAGTAGCTGACTACGGATCAGCCGGTTACAGGTTTG
>NZ_JAHQVH010000123.1:0-324 GCF_019052435.1 Bacteroides sp. MSK.20.12
GTGCGGTCATAGCCAACGTAAATCCATGTACGTATGCTTCGCCTTTTTGCTTGTCTCTCTGGGAAGAATATCGGTGCAGACATTCGGCGATATAATCGAAGTAGGCTTTCCAGTCGCCACGATAAGCCATAGCGGATGCCAGTTTTCCTTTTTCCCAGTTGTCAAAGCGGAGGTCCGCTTCGTTGTAGGTATCTAATAAGTAACTGTACAATTGTTCACGTACTACTTGATTGGGAATAGTCAACTTCGTTTCTCCTTCTAAAGTCCCACTGATAGTCAACATTCCGAAATAGAATAATAGGCTGATAAAGTTATCCGGTTCTG